>SVCP01000003.1:1059-84530 GCA_015058295.1 Anaerofustis stercorihominis | reverse complement strand
TGCCCATAATTTCCGGACCTGTGTACTGTGCTTTCTGTGCTTCAACTTCCTTCGCAACGTCGATGTCTGTACCTTCGAGTGTCTGCACCCACTGCATAGCCGGAGCAACCCTTCTGGATGCGAGCACTGCCGCAAGGATAGTAAGTTCTTTTACAGCATTTGCGTTGGCACCGGGAGTGTTGAATACAACAACACCGTTATCCGCATACATTTCAACGGGAATATTGTTGTATCCTGCGCCTGCTCTCGCAACAGCAACAAGTCTGTCTGTAAGTTCCGCATCGCTCATTTTATAGCTGCGGAGAATGATTCCGTCGTAATCGTCTGTGTCAACTACCTGAAAGTTATCGTTTAATTTCTGAAGGCCAACCGGGTCAATTTTATTGAAAGTTTTGATATTATACATTTTATGTCTCCTTGTGTGTGTTTTATTTTTATATCGTTATTTATTTTGTTTCTGTCATTTTCAAGTCATGGATAAATTCTTCAGCATCCCGAGGCATCTTTTATTCCGCCCTGAGTTCTTATCCATTTAAGTACAAGTGTGTTTATATGTACCGCATCCATGCATCTTTCGTAAAATATGCGTGATGCGGTAAAGATATTCATTTTTTCTTTATATAAGTTCATATATTCCTCCGTGGTAAAAACAAAAGGCTCTGAGCGTACAGCCCGAGCCTTTGATATTGCATCTGTATATAACTTATGTGTAAAGAAATATAAACCTATCCTTGCAATACGTCTACGGCTTTGGCTGTACGAAAAGATGACATGCATGACGAGCATGATGATGAGCCTGATACCGAAACGAATGCGGATAATTTCATTTTCCTTACCTCCTGTAATTTCTTAGGTGATATTGTACCACAATATTCACAATATTCAATACATTTTTGCAAAAAAATTGATTTTTTAACGCCGAAGGCGGCTGCGAAGAGCGCAGCGACGAGCGGGACGGCTGAGGCAGGGTGTAAGGTTATGCCTTACACGAAAAAGGGCGGGAGCGGTGCGGGTATTGATTTCTGAGTGTTATGGATTATATGGTATCGGAGGGCATCTGTACAGATGCAGGCGCACCGCAGGGTGGGGGTACAAAAAAAGACTGCCGTATAAGCAGTCTCTGAATTACAAATCATGTAAAATTTACCAAGCACGGTTTACGCAACAACTTTCATCAACAGTAGCTTCTTTCACATAAGACTCCCCACAAACACACACCGCCTTGATGTTTTTGTTTCTGTCGGGGTTTCTATATATTAATCCGGTAACCTCCGGACCTGTATGCACACCGATTACAGGCCCCATCTTGAATACATGGATGGCCTTCGGCTGAGCGTATTTGTTTACAGCCTCAATAAGTGCTGCCGTATATTCACTGTTGTCGCCTTCAGTCATATAGATTTCCTGATCTTTAATTGTGTTGAGCGCTTCCTCTGCGATCTGCGCAAGACGATTGCGGAGTTTTTTATCTCCTCTGACCTTTTCCATCGTGTAAAGTTTGCCTTCATCGTCAATGTTGAGCACAGGTCTGATGGAAAGGGCATCCCCTACTGCTCCCGCAACCTTTGAGAGTCTGCCTCCTCTTACAAGATATTCCAGAGTCCCTACAGAAAACAAATGTTCCGTGCAATTCAGTTCAGCGATTATTGTATTGAGGACTTCCTGCGCATCAGCTCCTTGCATAGCTTTGTCATATCCGATAAGAACAGCCCTGCCGTACCCCATAGTAGCTGATGCGGAATCAATAAGATAAATAACCGCATCCGGAAATTCTTCCGCAACTTCTTTTGCTGCCATTGTTGCTGCCTGATGCTGGGAAGTGAGTGCCGAAGATAGGCCTACGAAGATACATGGAACACCATCTTCCGCACAGCGTCTGAATGCACTGAGTATTTCAAAATACGGTACATGAGCAGTCTTGAAGACGACACCCTGTCTCATAAGTCTGTATATATTCATCAGATCTTCTTCATTGTTTACTTCGTAAACAACTCCGTCTGCAGTAACGGGCATTTTGAGTATCTCAATATCTCTGCCATCAAGAATAGACGGCGTAAGATCTGAACCTGAATCAGTTATAATGCGTACTTTTTTGTTCATAGTAATTCACCATACAATTATTCTATAGTACCATTATAACTGCCTATTATTAGAATTTACTGAGAATCAGGTTTTTTTCATTCAATATTTTTTTAACTGTTCAGATATCATCGTCTTTTATTACAAGGCTTGATGAGCTGATAATATGCTTATTCAAGCCGTTTTCAACAATAAGATACCCCTTTTCTGTAATGCCTGAAGCGACTGCGGAGAGTATATTTCCGTCCGAAAAAAATTTAATTTTTTCACCGATTGTGATGCAGTTTTTTTCATATATTTTCAGAAGGTCTTTTTTCGGTTCCGAAAAAATGTTTTCTTCGATGCTGCAAAGGACATCTGCGGCGATTTGAGCAAGGGAATATTTTTCCCCCGTGAGCGCTTTTAGGCTTGTCGCAGTGTCACAAAGCTCACTTCCGGAAAAGTCCGTATTTACATTTATCCCTATCCCCACAATGCTGTATACGGGAGAAGTCCCCATATATGCACTTCTTGTGAGTATACCGCAGATCTTCTTTCCGTCACAGAATATATCGTTCACCCACTTTACTTTTGCGTCTATGCCGTTTATCTTATTGAGTGCTTCCATCACACAGACCGCAATATTTATTGTCAGGAGATTATCATCCGATATATCTTTATTGAAAAGTATGCTCATATAAAGACCGCCTTCGTCGGAAACAAACTTCTTTGATGAAGTTCCCTGCCCGTCTGTCTGAGACAGTGCAATAAATACGCTTTTGTCATATTCTTCGTCAAAAGCATACTCTCTTGCCATATCCATAGTGGATGTTGTGTTTTCGGTGACATATATGCGTGAAAACATATTGCTTTTCAGTTTTTTTCTTATATTATCGGCAAATTCTTTCATAATTTTTGTTCCGTTGTTTAATATCTTCCGAAGATATGATAATATATTATCGTACTGTGGAAAACTGTATATGTATTATATATTATCGGTTGTCAATTATAAATACAAACCGCAAATTTCAGGAGGATAAATTTGAAACTTACACCGAAACAGACAGCAAAACTTATTGACCACGCAATCTTAAAGCCGGATGCAACGAGAGAAGACGTAAAAAAAGGATGCCTTATTGCAAAGGAATATGACGTAATGAGCGTATGCGTAAGAGGATGCGATGTTGCGTATGCAAAAGAACTTCTTCAGGGAACAGATGTTCTCGTCGGTACAGTTATAGGCTTCCCCCACGGCAGTCAGTCAACACAGGCAAAAGTTGCGGAAACTGTTGAAGCATTTAAAAACGGCGCTGTTGAAGTAGACGTAGTAATGCCAATCGGTATGGTAAAAAGCGGAGATTATGAATATCTGAGGAATGAACTGGAAGAACTCGTTGAAGTAGTAAGAGAACACAACGGTCTTATTAAAGTAATCTTCGAAAACTGCTATCTTACTGCCGAAGAAATCGCCCGCTGTACTGTTGTTGCATCAGAAACAGGCGTTGATTTTGTAAAGACATCAACAGGCTTCGGCACATCTTCCGCAAAGATCGAAGATGTACAGATTATGAAAGGCCATGTACTCGGCAGAGTACAGGTAAAGGCTTCCGGAGGCATCAGAACATACGAAGATGTTCTTAAAATGGTTGAAGCAGGAGCAACAAGAATAGGAGCAAGCGCAACCGAAGCTATCGTAAAAGGAGCCATTGCCGCTCAGGGAGAATAATATGCCCGCATATATCACAAACGAAAGGGTAACCGAAAAAATACCCCTTCTCGGAAGTTTCACTGCAGAAGAATGCGGGAAAGTAAACCGTATTCACAATCTCATTCCCAGATTCGCTCAGACTCCACTTGTGTCCCTTGAATGTCTTTCAGAAGAACTGGGAGTGAAAAATATTTTCGTAAAAGATGAATCTTTCCGTCTCGGGCTTAACTCATTCAAATCCCTCGGCGCAGGCTATGCGGCAGTAAAGTATATGTCAGGGTATTTCGGTCTGGATGAAAACGACATATCCCTCGCAAAAATAAGGGAAATCGCATCTGACAAGGATATCACCCTGATTACAGCAACAGACGGAAACCACGGAAAAGCCGTTGCGTTTATTGCAAGGACCCTGGGAATGAAGAGTATCGTATATATGCCGAAAGGTTCGTCAAAAGAACGATTTGAGGCGATAAAAGAACAGGGCGCCGAGTGTTATATCACCGATGTGAATTACGACGGTGCAGTCCTTATGGCAAAGAAAGAAGCGGAAGAACACGGCTATATCTTCGTGCAGGATACAGCTATGCCCGGATACGAAGAAATCCCCCTTTACATCATGCAGGGATATACGAATATTATCCGTGAAGCAAAAATACAGATGGGCAATACTGTCCCCACACACGTTTTCCTGCAGGCGGGAGTAGGTTCATTCGCATCAAGCGTACTTGCGTTTATGGTAAACGAATATGAAAACTGTCCGAAAACCGTAATTTTAGAGCCGGAAAACGCAAACTGCGTATATATGAGTGCAAAACATGGAAAAAGCTACGAAGTTACGGGAGAACTTCAGACTATCATGGCAGGTCTTTCCTGCGGTGTGGCCTCTTCCCTTGCGCTGGAAGTTCTTCTCAGATATGCGGATATGTATGTAAGTCTTGATGATGATGTGGCAGAAAAAGGCATGAGGATACTTTATCACCCTGTGGGAGATGACGAAAGAATAATCTCCGGTGAAAGCGGAGCTGTGGGAATGGGGTATCTTTATGAGCTTATAAATAATGAAAAATACAAAGATATGCGCGACATTCTCGGCATAGATGAAAATTCCGTCATTCTTATCATCTCCACGGAAGGAGATACGGACAAGGAAAGTTTTAAAAACATCGTATCAAAAGGAAAAGTTCTGTAACAAAATCAAAAGAGCTGCTTTCACCGAAAGCAACTCTTTTATTATAATCTTATTTCATACTGAGTGTAACAGTATTGCTACGTACGCTGTTGCCATACTTATCTGTAACAACGCAGTATACCTGACGTCCGTCACGTGATGCATCCATTTTTACAGAATATGAATCTCCCGTAAATGAACTTGTATAGCTGAACTTACTTGCTCCTGCATTTTTGAAGTACCATTTGTATGTAAGGCCTTCTCCAATTGCTGAGACAGTTACTTTCGCTGTCGTTCCCTTAGCTACGGTTACGCTCTTCGGCTGTGTTGTTATCGCAACTGCACCGCCCATTGACAACGTTACTGTATCAGACTGTACGCTGTTGCCGTATTTATCTGTAACAACGCAGTATACCTGTCTGCCGCTACGGGATTCGTCCATTTTTACAGAATATGAGTTTCCTGTAAATGAGCTTGTATAGCTGAACTTGCTTGAACCGGTGTTTTTGAAGTACCACTTATATGTAAGGCCTTCGCCTGTTGCTGTAAGCGTTACTTTTGCTGTTGCGCCTTTCGCTACAGTTACGCTCTTCGGCTGGGAAGTGATCTTTACACCACTCATGGACAACGTCGCTGTAGCTGACTGTACGCTGTTACCATACTTGTCTGTTACAACGCAGTATACCTGACGTCCGTCACGTGATGCGTCCATTTTTACAGAATATGAGTTTCCTGTAAATGAGCTTGTATAGCTGAACTTGTTTGAACCGGCGTTTTTGAAGTACCACTTATATGTAAGACCTTCGCCTGTTGCTGTAAGCGTTACTTTCGCTGTTGCGCCACTTGCTACCGCTACATTCTTCGGCTGTGAAGTGATTTCCACTCCTCGCATATAATGAATCTCAACACTTTCCGGAATCGCTCCTTCAGCAATTGAAATTTTATTCCAGTCGCTTATGCTTCCGTCATAATAAATATCAGTGAGATTATCACATGCACTGAATGCGTTCTTGCCTATATCAGTCATATCTTTATTTATTTCAACCGCTGTTACAGACTCTTTACATTCATTCCATGCAACATCAGATCCGCTTTGCCAGTCATACATATCCCCATGTCCTGCAAAAATGAGGGTTCCGTCAGACTGCAGACTCCATATCAGAGAATCTCCGCAAACCCCGCTTACACAGTTATAATGCATTGTTGCAGACCTTAATTCTACGTTATTAGATGATGATACTCCTGCAATATCCTCCCAATCATCCTTACTTCCGGCATAATATACATCACACGGAGCACAATCATAAAACGTTTCACCAATATATCTCAGGCTTTTCGGCACAAACAGATTTTCGAGATTGTCGCATCCCTGAAACATACTTGAAGAAATTCTCGTTGCTCCGTCACACAAAATTACATTTTTAAGACCCGTACATCCGGCAAATGCACACTCATAGCTACACTCAACACTGCCGGCAATCACTACACAGGTCATATTTTTAAGTTTTCTGAATCCATAAAGATCAATATCTGTTACACCTTCTTCAATTATAACAGTAGTAATTGATTCTTTATAAACTGACCAGGAACCATCATCAACGATCATTCCGGTTCCACTGATAATCAACGTACCGTTGTCATCCAGGGTCCATGTCAGATTTTCGCCGCAGGTTCCGCTTGCGATTTCCACTCCGCGCTGCATAGACAACATTACCGTATCTGACTGTACGCTGTTACCGTATTCGTCTGTAACAACACAGTATACCTGACGTCCGTCTCGTGTTTCGTCCATTTTTACAGAGTAGCTGTTTCCTGCAAATGAACTTGTATAACTGAACTTGCTTGCGCCTGCGTTCTTGAAGTACCATTTGTATGTAAGGCCTTCGCCTGTTGCACCTACTGTTACCTCTGCCATCTCGCCTTTTGTAACTGTTACGTCTTTCGGCTGGGAAGTAATTTCAACAACACTCTGCATAGACAATGTCACTGTATCTGACTGTACGCTGTTGCCGTACTTATCTGCAACAACACAATATACCTGTCTGCCGTTGCGTGTTTCGTCCATTTTTACAGAGTAGCTGTTTCCTGTAAATGAGCTTGTGTAGCTGAACTTGCTTGCTCCCGGGTTTTTAAAGTACCACTTATATGTGAGTCCGTCTCCCGTTGCAGAAACTGTTACTTTTGCTGTTGCACCTTTCGCAACCGTAACGTTCTTCGGCTGTGTTGTTATCGCAACTGCATTGTCCATAGACAATGTTACAGTATCGGACCGGACGATGTTGCCGTATTTATCTGTTATGATGCAGTATACCTTACGTCCGTCTCGTGTTTCATCCATTTTTACATAATAACTGTTACCTGTAAATGTGCTTGTATAGGCGAAGTTGCCATCATACGGGTTTTTAAAGTACCATTTGTATGTAAGAGAATCTCCCGTTGCTCCAACAGTAACTCTTGCCATCTCGCCTTTTGTAACCATTACGTCTTTTGGCTGGGAAGTGATCACAACTGCACCTTTCATTGACAAGGTTACAGTATCGGATTTTGCACTGACACCGTACTTGTCCGTTACGACGCAATATACCCTGCGTCCGTTAACCGATGAATTCATTTTTACAGAATATGTGTTGCCCGGAACAGATGTATCCTGAGCAAATGTATTACTGCCCTTGTCCGCATAATACCATCTGAATATGCGTCCGTCTCCTGTTGCCCTTACTCCGGTGCTTGCTTTTTCGCCGTTGGCAACAGTTACGTCCTCGGGCTGTGTTGTTATCTCAACTTTTGTGTATGACGGTTCAGCCCATCTGAGTTCAGGATATGGATAATCGCTTCCTTCCATTGTCCATGTTTTATCAAAGTCGAAGTTTGTAAAACTGTCCGCATCCGTCATTTCAGTATAACTCAGAGCTTTACCCGGAGCGTAACCGGGAATTACATCTCTCCCATAGTTATCCACATCAAGGTAGAAGCAGTCTGCCATTTTGCCGTAACCGGAACTCGTCCACCTATCCGGATCAAATGAAATAAGAGAACCTGCGTTGTAGCACTGCTCAACACTTATATTACCGACATACCCGCCGGTACCGCCTATAATGCCGCCCGGAAATCCTTCCGATTTTATTGTGCCCATATTAAAGCAGTTTGAAACAGTAGTATATCCGGAGAAAAATCCCGTAATACCTCCACAGTAGCAATAACTGTCAACAGGTGAATATATATCCCCCTGATTAAAACACTGATCGATTACTACAGCCGTACCTGAATCATCGGTATATCCGGTGATACCTCCGCAATAAGAACTGCCCTGAGATATTACAGTTACATTCCCTGCGTTACCGCATCTGTAAACAGATCCTTTGTTGTTCCCGATAATACCGCCGGCATAGCAACTGAAACCACGGTCACTTTGTGCACGCACGTCACCATAATTCATCGAATCCTGAACAGTACTTTTATCACCTGCGCTTCCGGCAATACCTCCGACATAAACGTATGTCTTGTCAGTGTTTCCTTCTCCAACTGTAACTGTTCCTTTGTTTATGCAGTTACTGATTTCAACAGGGTCTGAAAAATACCAGCCAACAATTCCGCCGGCTTTGTATTTTGCGTTTACACTTCCTTCGTTTATGCAGGAGTCAACAACCCCTCTGCTTTTACAGACGATTCCGCCGGCATCTTCGTAAGAAGTTATATTTGCATAGTTGGTACAAGATTCTATTTCACCGTATAAACAACCTGCAATACCGCCGACATAACCGGAAGATGAGCTGAGATTGCCGCTGACTGTACAGTCGGTAATTGTTGATGAACCCATGGCGCTTCCAATAATGGAACCGACATAAATATAATCATCTGCTGATTCCGTATTAACGGATATATCGGAATTTATAAGCGAAAGGTTGCTTATACTGCAGTCACTGCCGTATCCGAACAGACCTGCATAAATGAAGCCTCCTCCTGCGGATTCTGTAATGTTTACGTACAACCCGGAGATTTTATGTCCGTCTCCGTCGAATACTCCCCTGAACGTAGACTGACCACCGATAGGCGTCCAGCCCTGTCCGTTGTTGTAAAAATCTCCGCCTTCCGCGAAATCCGCTTCCGTGAAGGTGATATCCGCAATCATCTTAAAATACGAGCTGCGATAATTGCGAACTAAATCAAGCTGATACTTGTCCGCAATCAGATACGGATCACTTTTCGTTCCGCTTCCACCGCTGAACTGTGCCGCATATACATCCGAAGTGAATGCACAACAGAAGCAGATGCACAAAGCGATCATCAGCACCGTCGCAAACACTCGCTTCATAGCCAAAGACCTGTTTGTCTTCATATTTTTCCTCCTTTAATTTATTATCATACACGAAAATTATTGTGCTGTTTTTATTATATACTTGATTTGTTGTTTTTTCAATATCTTACTTCTGCCCATATACTGTCTCTCACCATACAAAAGAGCTGCTTTCACCGAAAGCAACTCTGAGAATAATTTTTTATTTTTCCACCATATGTACGTTTATATGGTTGTATGTCATTTCCACTCCGTCTTCTTCGAAAGCATCTCTTACGCCTTCCATAAGGGCAAAATATACTGTCCAGTAATTTTCTGATTTTGTCCATACCCTGACAGTATAGCTGATAGCACTTGCGCCGTAATCGGATACTTTTACGAACGGTGCCGGGTCTGTAAGGATTTCACCGATTCTTGAAACAGCTTTCATAACCGCACTCTCAACCTGCTGTGTTGAATTGTCATATGATGCGGAAACGATAATATCAACTCTTCTGAGTTCGTTAGTGGAGTAGTTGATGATCTTCGCACCGGAAATTTCGCTGTTCGGTATGTGGATTACCTTGTTGTCCGGTGTAATGATCTTCGTATATATAAGACCGATCTCTTCAACTGTACCGCTGATTCCGTTCACTTCCACATAATCATCACTTTTGAATGCTTTTGTAACCATCAGGACAACACCGCTTGCAACGTTTGATAAAAGTCCCTGAAGTGCAAGTGAAACCGCAAGACCTGCCACGCTGAAAATGGCAAGAAGGCTCGTAACATCAATTCCCACACTGCTCGCAACAATAAGCACGATGATAAAGTAAACAACAACCTTCGCAACAGAGCAGAGGAATGAATGCAGGCTTCTGTCCGCAGGGATTTTGCCAATAATACGCTCAGCAAGCTTTAATACAAATTTTCCCGCAAACCAGCAGACAATAAATGTCAGAAGTCCGTTGAAAAAGAGCGTCAGTGCTCCTGCACCCAAAGTAAGGCCGAGACCGCTTGTGACCGAATGTACTACACTTTCCATTATTCAGCCGGCTCCCATTTACATCTTACAGGGGAAGTGATACTTCCTTCCTTTTTCATTTCCTTGAAAGCTTTGTCTACATCTGCCTTTTCAATTCCCGAAAGCTTTGCAACTTCGCTTGCGTTAAGAGGCTTTGCAGCTTCTCTCATAGTTTCTAAAATCTTATTTTTGATTTCTTCCATATTCTTTTCCTTTCTGCTTATTTTACTGTGTATATATTAATATAACCCTGCCTTTTATGTCAAGTATCTTGCTTCGTGATACACATTCTTACACATTAGTATGATATTTTTCGACTTGTAAACATATATTGTGGATAAGTGTTATTAACTTTTTATATGCGAAATCCCAAGAAAAAGCCTTTTTTGCAGGAAATATTGCCCAAATCCACTCATATTTCCCGTTTTTTCTATAAAATCCCCCGTTTATAGACAGAAATCCACTGTCTTTTCACCATATTGTCATAGATATCACAATACTTTTCAACAAGTTATCCACATATGTGAATAAATGTGCGAAAACTCCGTTTATGCAAAGTTTTATAAACTCCGTATCCGCTCATATTTTCGTTTTGCATATAAAAAAGACTGCATAACGCAGTCTGAAACATTTCATATCATAATACAAACCCCAGTATATCACGCACAGCAAAAAATAGGAGAATATACATGTATATTTTCTTTGATGAGCCTTCGTAATCGTCCGGATCTTTGTACATACAGTATGCACCGCTTGCAGGCACAAGGACAACAAACAGACCGAGGATTTTTTCCGTAACAGGGAAATTATCAAACATCTTAAATGCAAGCATCACCACACAGAATAACACCGATACTGCAAGAGTAATATTAAAAAGCTTATATGTATTGTCTTTAAACATAAGTCCCTCCTATATCATTGCACCGAATGTGGCAAAACCGTTAAACAGTATACAAAGCCAGAATACTTTTGCAGGTGTTTTAAGATTACTCAGCGCCACACAGCCCATTCCCACAAGGAATATTCCCGCAAAATATACGCCTGTATAATACACCCACAAACTTCCCGGATCGGCATGTGAAGCGGACATACCGTAAAACAATACCGCACCGATGATGATATATACAACTATCATCAGAATGATTTTTGTCGTGTTTTTCATTTGTACCCTCCTTTTAATTTCCGTTCATCTTGCGCAAGTTTAATTTATATTCCACATTTAAATTATACCATATAATAATGTGCGCATCAATGCAATATATTGATTATTTTTTGGTTTTTTTTATTTTTGTACTCAGAAAATAAAGTTGACCGGATTTTCATTTTTTGCTCAATTTCGGTTGCTATTTCAGTCAAATAAATGTATAATGTTATGGATTCGATGAAAAAGGTCAGTAGGTATAAGTCATAATAAAGAGAGAGCCCGTACGGTGAAAGGGCTATGAGGCTTATAGTGAACCTTCCCTTTGGAGAACCTTCGGTGATAAAGTAGCCGGAGGCGGTCAGTGCCGTTATCACAGAGCGATTCACATAAGTGTTTAATTTGGGTGGTACCGCGATCATTCGTCCCATTGGAGGGACTTTTATTTTTTTGAAAAACTTAACGGAGGTATTTTGTGAAACAGCAATTACTTGATATTCAACAAAAGACGCTTGAAAGAATTCCTGCTATCACAGATCTTAAAGAACTCGACAATATCCGTGTCGAAGTTCTCGGAAAAAAAGGTGAACTCACAGCTATCCTTAAAGGCATGGGCAAACTTTCTCAGGAAGAACGCCCCATAATCGGCAAAGTAGCAAACGAAGTAAAAGAAGCTATCGAAGAAGCTATCGCAAAGAAGAAAACAGCAATCGAAAAAGAAGTTCTTGATGAAAAATTAAAGAGCCAGACAATAGACATCACTCTTGATGAAGAAACAAAACTTCCGGGTCATGCACACCCTCTCTACAGGACTATCTCAGAGCTCGTTGATATTTTCACATCAATGGGATTTGCCGTAAGCGAAGGTCCGGAAATCGAATGGGCGAAATATAACTTCGACTATCTCAACGTTCCGTCTAACCATCCGTCCCGCGATGAAGGCGACACATTCTACTTCAACGAAGACGTTCTCCTCAGAACACAGACATCAACAGTTCAGGTAAGAACGATGCAGAATAAAAAACCGCCTATCAAGGTTATTTCACCGGGTAAGGTTTACCGTTTCGATGAGATCGATGCCACACACTCTCCTCTTTTCCATCAGCTTGAAGGACTTGTAGTTGACAAGAATATCACAATGGCTGACCTCAAAGGCACACTTGACTATATGGCAAAACGTCTCCTCGGAAGCGAAACAAAGACAGTATTCCGCCCGCATCAGTTCTACTTCACAGAACCGTCTGCAGAAATGGACGCTACATGCTTCGTATGCAAAGGCAAAGGCTGCCGTACCTGCAAAGGCACAGGCTACATCGAACTTCTCGGCTGCGGCATGGTACATCCCAACGTACTCAGACAGTGCGGAATTGATCCTGATGAATATTCAGGCTTTGCATTCGGTATGGGTCTTGACAGACTTACTATGTTCAAATACGGAATCACAGACCTCAGACTTCTGTTCAGCGGCGACAGTGAATTCCTTTCACAGTTTTAATTAAGGAGGCAGAAAATGTTTGTACCGGTTTTATGGCTCAGAGATTATGTTAATATACCCGAAGATTTGAAGGCTTTCACAACTGCCATGACAAGAAGCGGCACTATGGTTGAAGGCTATGAAAAAAGAACGGAAGGCATCAAGAATGTTGTTACAGGCAAAGTTGTTGAGATCGAAAGACATCCTGACAGTGACCATATGTTCATCACACAGATTGATGACGGTTCAGGTGAGATCATTCAGATCGTAACAGGTGCGCAGAACGTAAATAAAGGTGATATAGTTCCTGTTGCAAGACACAATTCAGTAATCGGCGGCGGAGTGAAGATCAAAAAATCAAAACTCAGAGGAGTTCCCTCAAACGGTATGCTCTGTTCAGCAGACGAACTTGGCATTGACGCATCAGCAGCTCCGAAATTCGCAACAGAAGGTATCTATATCCTTCCGGAAGATACACCCATCGGTGTTGATATTGTAGATGTACTCGCTCTCGAAGATACGGTTATCGAATTCGAGCTTACAAACAACCGTCAGGACTGCAACAGTGTTCTCGGTATCGCATATGAAGCTGCCGCAACTCTCGGCATTGATTTCAAAATCCCCGACTACCGCTATTCAACAGAAGGCGATGAGATCCACAAATACCTCTCCATCGAAGTGCTCAACAGAGAATTATGCCGTCGTTACACAGCAAGAATGCTTAAGATCAAAAAGATCGAGCCGTCACCTATGTGGATGCAGCTTCGTCTTATGTCAAGCGGCGTTCGCCCCATCAACAACGTAGTCGATGCAAGTAACTTCGTAATGTTAGAAACAGGCCAGCCCCTTCATACATTCGACTACAACAAGCTCGCAGGCGGCAAGATCGTTGTTAAAAACGCAAATGACGGTGATAAGTTCGTCACTCTCGATGGTGTTGAAAGAGACGTAAACAGCTCTAATCTTATGATCTACGACGGTGAAAAAGCCGTTGCTGCAGCAGGTGTTATGGGCGGACTCAACTCAGACATCGATGACGACACAACAATGATCGTTATCGAAAGTGCAAACTTCGATAAAGTAACAGTTAAAAATACATCACGTCAGTTCGGCCTCAGAACAGAATCAAGTGCACACTTCGAAAAGGGCATTTCAATGCACCTCACACAGCTTGCATGCGACAGATGTGCATCACTGCTCGTTGAGATCGGTGCAGCTGAATATGTTGACGGCATTATTGATATTTATGATGAACTTGACAAACAGAATGTCGTTACAGTTGACTGCGACTGGGTAAACGGTCTTATCGGTGTTGAACTTACACAGCAGGAAATGCTGAGATATCTTGAACTTCTCGACTTCTCACCTGTAGCAAATGATGACAACACGATTACGGTAACTGCACCGCTTTATCGTCAGGATATCGTTATCAAAGAAGACGTAGCCGAAGAAATCGCAAGAATGTACGGATACGCAAACATTCCGTGTACAATGATGGAAGGATTCAACTACACAGAAGAGCCTAACAGAGAATACAATGCAAAGCAGAAGATAAAGAGTCTCTGCTACGCGCTGGGAGCAAATGAAGTTCTCACGTATACATTCATTTCTCCTGCAAAACAGGCATCTTTAGGATATGACGAAAACGACATCCGTTCCAACACGGCTATCCTTAAAAATCCTCTCGGAGAAGAAAACTCCGTAATGAGAACAACAATGTTCACAAGTATGCTCGATGTACTCGAATACAACTACAAGAGAAAATACTCTCCGAAATTAATGTTCGAGCTTGGCGGAGTATTCCTCAATGCAATCGACTTCGAAAACGGACTCGTAAAACAGGCTGAAAGACTCGTTCTCGGAAGCTTCGGAACAGACTTCTATACAATGAAAGCAAATGTAAATTATATCCTCGATTCACTCAAAGTAACAGGATATAAATATGTCCGTTCAAATGAACCGATGCTTCACCCGGGAAGAAGCGCTGACATCATGCTCGGCGAAGAAAAACTCGGCTACATCGGTCAGGTACACCCGACACACACAAAAGCAGGCGGTCTTGACGAAAATACAGTAATCGCCGAACTCGATGCCGACAAGCTCGTTGAACTCTACAACGCACTTGATATCAAAGCTCAGCCTCTTTCAAAATACCCCATCGTTGAAAGAGACCTCGCTCTCGTTTGTGACGAAGAAGTCATGGCCGGAGAAATCATGGATGTTATCTTCGGTGCAGGAGTTGATTATCTCATCTCTGTAAACGTGTTTGACGTATACCGCAGCGAAGCTCTCGGTGAAAACAAGAAGAGTATCGCATATACTCTGCGTTTCAGAAAACAGGATTCAACACTCACAGACGAAGAAATCGAAACAGCTGTTAACACGATCCTTGCAGAGCTCGACGCAAAAATGGGTGTAAAGATCAGAGAATAATATATACGGATAGATAATTTCCGCACATAAAAACCCTCCCGGACAGTTCTTCGGGAGGGATATTTTTATGTAATGACCGGAATGTTGACCGTAACATACTGATCATATTAAAAATCAGCACGACGTATCATCTTTTATATTTCCTTTTTCAATATTTTTCTGCAGGAGTTTATCCGTATATTCATACAGAATCCGTGAACCTTCCTTTGTTTTTGACTGCCTTGAGTATACCTGTGATTTTGTCACATTATGCTCCCTCCAGTCGCCTCCGTCGTTGCTGTCGTTGAGAAGGAGTGGCTGCAGATTGTCCATTGCGTGTGCAAATTTTGCCTCAGGGGTAATATTTTCTTCAAATTCGTCGAAAAGCTTTATAAGTTCCTCCTTCTGCTCATCAGGAAGCAGAGAATAAATCCTTTCTTTTGCTGCATCTTCTCTCTGTTTTTGTGTTTTCTTCCCTTCTTCATCATATGCATATGTATCCCCGGCATCTATTTCCACAACGTCGTGAATAAGGCACATAAGAATCACCTTCAGAATATCCACTTCTTCGTTGGCATATTCTCTGAGAAGATAAGCCATTATCGCCATATGCCATGCGTGTTCGGCATCGTTTTCCTGTCTTCCTCCGCCGGAAAGATGTGTCTGACGGATGATATTTTTTTCCTTATCTATTTCAAGTATAAATTCAAGCTGTTTTTCAAGACGTTCTTTCATTTTATCCTCACAAATTTTTACGCAAAATTATTGTCTGTATAACGTATCGTGCTGTATTACATGCGAGTAATCATCTCACAATTATCTATTGAAAAAGAGTGCCATAGACTGGCACTCTGTAATTTGTAATTTCGTTATAGACTTTACGATTAAGCTTCCGGTTTAGCTTCAGCTTCTTCTTTAGCTTTTTTGTCTTTCTTCGGAGATTTTTTCCATGCGTGCATAGCGAGGGCGAGAGCGATAACGCCGTAGCATACGAATACACGGAAGTATTCACCGAGAAGTGCGTTGCCGAGGAGTGTATCAGCAGCGAGCGGAGCAACAACGAAGAGAGCGTGGAAGATAAGAACACCGACGATACCATGTCCGTTGTTTGCAGCAACGATACTTGCACCACCTGCGAGAAGAGCAGCAACTGAGTACTGACCTACTGATGTATGCTGGTTGTATGTTGCAAGTGTACCAAGGCTCTGAAGGTAAATAAGCTGACCGAACGCAGCGAGTACTGTTGAGAAGATAGTAGCGATAACACGAACCTTGTCAACATTGATACCTGAAGAGTTTGCTACTGAACGGCTCTGACCTACTGTTCTCATATCCTGACCGAGTTTTGTGGAAAGGATCCATTTGTTGAACATGATAATTCCGCCGATGCAGATGTAAGATGCCATCGGAATCTTTGACAGGAAGAACATATCCTGAATCGGTTTGAGAAGTGTAAGCGCATAAAGAGCTACCGGACCGCCTACATTCTTGATAGCGAAACCAGCCATATTGAACTCTTCATCTTTATCGAATACTTTTTCAGATACGAATTTGATAAGAGCCATCGCAAGCATGCAGATAGATGCAACTCTTACAGCATTAATGAAGAGGATCTTGTCTGTTCCGAATGTTTCAGCGAAGAACGGTGTTTTACCGAATGCTACGAGAGCAGCGAATACGACAACTTTAAGTACAAATTTCTGCACGTCAGATTTGCTGTCCATACCGTTTTTGCGTTTGATAACGATACCTACGATACCTACGATAATGAAGATAACGAGGAGAACTGCAGCTACGTTTACGAAATTCATGTTGTCGATAACACCTTTGAGGGATCCATCAAGGTCGATTGTATTTTTAACCCCTACACCACCCGGGATGATAAGACCTGTGGACTCATCCATCTTGATGACACCACCGAAGATGAAGAGGAAGAGGAGCTGATAGAAACCGTCAGCGAGGTATGCAACAACGAGACCTGTGATCATTTCTACGCCTTTTGTCTTGTTGTAGAGTTTACCAAGGAGCCATCCGAAGAGGATTGCAAGAGGAATACCGATAGCAATCGCTACAAGAAGAGCTGTAACACCTGTGAATCCATTGTATACAGAAATGAATACACCGATCTGAATCGCCATCGCACCTACGGTAATACCGAAGTTAAGACCGAGACCTGCAAGTACAGGAATGATAAGTGCGAGTACGAGGAATGAGTTTCTTGAGAAACGTCCTACAACTTCTGAAATGATGAAAGCAAGGGACGTATCTGCCATAAGAATACCGAAGGCAGTCAACGCAACGAACATAAGAACAACTTTTTGTTTGAGTATGTTCCTGCCGATTTCTTTTACAGTTTCCATAATACCTGATTTATTCTGCACGGACGCTACCTCCTTTGGATTTTGTAATAGCATAGATGATGATAGCATTCTGTACGATCATTCTCATGATGTCTGAAAGGTCTGTGCCTGCGAGGAGTTTGTTTGCAACCGGGAGAGCTACAACCAACAGACCGTGGAAGAGAAGTGTACCGATAAGAACGTGGCTGATCTTTGCATCTGATGTGCTTGCACCACCGATGAATACAGCAGCTACGCACTGGAAGCCCATCTGCATAGGAGCGTTGTACATCTGGAGGAAGCCGTATGCACTTGCATATGCTACGATACCGATTCCTGCAAGAGCTGTTGAGATCGCTGTACCGAGAATTCTCATTCTGTCTACGTTGATACCGCTTGCTGTTGCGAATACCGGGTTAGCACCTGCGGCTTTCATAGCCTTACCTGTCTTGGAGTTGAGGAATACCCATACAACTGCACACATAAGGAAGAAGAACAGGATAAGACCTGTGGGAACTACTGTTCCTCCGATATGGATTTCCATAAATGTATCGAGGACACCTTTGAATGAGCTTTCAAGGCTTACCGTGGTTCTTACACCTGTACCACCGATAGGCCATTTGATTTCACCGTTCTGGAACGGTGCTGATGCCCAGAAGATGTTCATTACGGCGATAGAAGCAAAGCCGATGTATGTTGAAACTGTCATTTCTGAGCCTTTTACCTTGTTGAGGAACCATCCGTATGCAGCACCGACAAGTGAAGCGATAATTCCTGCGAAGATTACAGCGAATATAAATGCCATAAATCCTGTGAATCCGAATTCGATAGATAAAAGTGCTCCCAGAAGACCGCATACGATACCAAGAGAGATACCGAAGTTAGGACCGATACCGCACTGAATGCCCGGTACCATAGCGAGAACGAGGATACCCCACATACCGTAACGTCTGAGAATGTTGGTAAAGAGGGCAGCCATATCAAGCTTATAAGCGGATGCTGCGATGAGAACGATGATAAAGAGTGAACCGATGATCAATCTCGGCAGTCCGACTACCTGAACAAAACGTTTAAATTTTTCTTTCATCTTTTACCCTCACATTCCACTCATAAGAAGACCGAACTTAGCATCTGAATCATCCGGTGAAAGGATACCTGCAACCTGTCCTTCTGTGATGATTGCGATTCTGTCCGCAACGCTTCTTAATTCGTTAAGTTCACTGCTTATAATTACTACTGTCATACCCTGCTCTTTGTTGAGCTGAGCGAGGAGCTCGAGAACGAGTTTCTTCGCACCGATATCGATACCACGTGTCGGTTCAGATACGATGAGAAGTTTCGGGTTGAGGGCGAGAGCTCTGGCTACGCATACTTTCTGCTGGTTACCGCCGGAAAGTGCTCCTACCGGCTGTGTGGGACCTGTGCAGCGGATGTCAAGGGATTTGATCATCTTTTCTGCGTGTTCTCTTGTAGCTTTTTTATCAAACTGCTTTGTAATACCGAAATTTTTAAGGAATCCGTTGTTTATCTGCATTGCAGAGAAAACAATATTTTCTTCGATAGATTCTTCGAGAAGAAGGCCAACACCTTTACGGTCTTCGGAAACAAATCCGATACCGTTTTTAAGAGCTGTACCGAGTTTTGAGAGATCAAGAACTTTTCCGTCAAGCTCAACAGTACCTCTTGTTTCATAAAGGCCCATGATGCCACCGCCGATACCGATCTTGCCCTGACCTGCGAGACCGCCGATACCGAGAATTTCACCTCTTCTTACATCGAGATCAACGCCTTTGACCATTTCGCCGGGCATGTCTACTTCGAAGTTTCTGAGTTTAAGCATTACGTCGCTTTCGTTGATAGTTCTTGTTTCTTCTGTCTTGTCAACAAGCTTCTGAACAGCACGGCCGATCATCATCTGTGCGATTGTTTCGGCTGTTGTGTCCTTTGTTTCAACTCTGCCTACATACTGTCCGTCACGGAGAACTGTCATACTGTTTGTTACAGAAATAACTTCGTCAAGACGGTGTGTAATGAAGATAATTGAAATATCCTGAGCAGCGATAACTCTCATTGCATCGAGAAGTCTGTCTGCTTCGCTTTCAGTAAGTACAGCTGTCGGTTCGTCAAAGATAAGAAGTCTGATGCCTGTCTTGTCGATTTCACGCGCAATTTCGATGAACTGCATGTAACCTACAGGCATACCGCCGACTTTGTCGTTTTCATCAATGTTAAGACCGATAGTGTCAAGAGCTTTTCTTGCATCTTTCTGCATAGCTTCTCTGTCGAGAGATTCGAGAGAATGACCGAAGATTTTGCTGGCAACTGTCGGTGTTGTGATTTCTCTTCCTACTTTGATGTTTTCTGTTACGGTGAATCCGGGAATAAGCATAAATTCCTGGTGTACCATACCAATTCCCAGTTCCAGAGCTTTCTGCGGGGAATCGATCTTTACTTCCTGGCCATCGATTTTGATAGTACCCTTGAATCCACCGGTATTGTGGATGACGGGCATACCGAATAATATGTTCATAAGTGTTGACTTGCCGGCGCCGTTTTCGCCCATGAGAGCGTGAATTTCGCCTTTGCCGACTTTCAACTCAACATTATCCAAAACTCTGTTTTCAGAGTAATCCTTGGTAATTCCGATCATCTCAAGTCTGTAATCGGTGTTCATGATTACCTCCTTAGCTTAATTGTTTTTTCATAAAATCTATACACATTCACTACAAATACTGTAAACAAAAATGCATAAATCTAGAGAAAAAACTCTGAATCAATAAAATAAAAATACTCACATACTAAACAGTAACCGTCCGCTAACGGACGGCTACTGAATAGATTAGATTTAAAGTCGATAAAACTCTATACTTAGCCTATCTTTAGAAATCATAGAACGGGCAAGCGAGAACGAGGTAGTTAGCGAGTGCGCCGAGGTTTGTATCCTGGTATTCAGAAATTTCTGCGCCTTCACCAGCGATGTCAACGATGATTGCATCGAGAACTTCTCTGTCGAGTTTGCCTTCTGTTTCGCCATCAAGGTATTTGATTGCGTACTGAACGCCTGCTTCTACCATGAGCATGTTAACCGGTGCAGACCATGTAGACATTCTGCCTGAGTTGCCGTATTCTTTAACTTTAGCTGTGATAGCATCGAGCATCCAAGCTACATCACCTTCGTGACCTGTTACGTCAATACCGAATGCTGACGGATATGCATGGTACGGAGACGGGCAGCACTGAATCGGATAGATTGCTTTCTGTTCAGCAACTGTTCTGATGAGCGGTTCCTGCATTGAGCAGTTTGTTGAGAAGAATGCTGTGTCAACGCCGTACTGTTTTACGTACTGCGGAACGTTTTCGATGATCCACTGCTGTGCGCCTGTTACGCCTGCGTCACCTGTTGGGTCCGGAGCAGTAGCTTCAACGTATTCGATACCGAGTTCTTTGCATGTTGACTGGAAGAGGTCTCTTCTTCTAGCGATTGTTTCCATACCGAGGTGACGTGCGAAAGAAATGTGTACGAATGTTTTAGCGCCCTGTTTGTGAGCCTGCTGGATGATTGTTGTACCCATTTTTACTTCGTCGCTCTGGAAGCAGATGTCAGCAACGTCTGAGATAACTGCCGGAGATTCGCCCGGAACGCCGCAGATAAAGAGAATGTCATCTCTTGTTTCTTTAACAGCTTTGATAGCTGCTGTAGCGCCCTGAACAGCCTGTACGAATACGAGAGCTTTTACTTCCGGTTTAGAGCAGAGTTCTTTAACTGTAGAGATTGTCTGTTCTGTTTCTGTTGTGAAGTTGTCCGGGTATGTAGCTGTGATGATGAAGTCTTCACCGTAGATAGCGTTGAGTTCGTTTTTGATTCTCTGAGCGCCCTGGTATTCTTCTTCACCCTGTGATGTTGTACCTGTGAGGATGGCGATCTTATAATCTTTTGAAGCAGCATCGTCATCGTCACCGCCGCAAGCTGCGAAGCTGAAAAGCATCATAACTGCGAGCAACATAGCGATAAGTTTTTTCATTGGAATTTCCCTTTCTTTAAAATAAAGATTTGCCTTGCCGAGTGTGTCGGCATAAAGACTTAATACATTCTATCACGAGCGTTTCTGTTTTTCAAGAGAAAAATGTCAGAATTGATTGCCGAATCCACAAAAAAAGGACCTGTTTACATTAAATGCCACGAAAAACAAGGCGTTTTGTTACAAATCGGTCCTTTATTTTTAATCTAATGCTCATTCAGCCGATGCATAAGCCTCGGCATACGGCATAATCACCGTAAACTCACTTCCCACACCGGGTTTGCTTCTTACTTTGATTTTTCCGCCATGGGCAAGCACAATTACTTTCGCAATGGAGAGTCCAAGTCCGAATCCGCCGCTGTTTTTGGTTCTCGATTCATCTGCACGGTAGAATCTGTCAAATATCTTCTGCAGATCCTCTTCCGATATTCCTATACCGTTGTCGCTGACGGACACTTCATAATGCTCCGGGAATTTTGTCAGGGAAACGTGTATCTGTTTGTCCCCGTCCCTGGAATATTTTATTGCGTTGTCCACAAATACTCTCACCGCCTGCTTGAATCTCGCTCCGTCAAGGCACGAAACGAGAGGAGCATCGATCTGCGATACTATATTTACATCGGGATTTGCCATCGCCGTATCTTTTACGATTTCCGCAACAAGGTCGGAAACGTCTGTATCAGCAGGCTCGAATTTCAGAGTTTCGTTGTCGTGACGTGCGAGAAACAGCAGCGTCTGCACAAGTTCGTTCATAGTTTCCGCTTCTTCTATTATGTTGTCAATGCCTTCCTTAAGAATATCAGGATCATCCTTGCCCCAGCGTTTGAGCATATTGGCGTATCCGGAGATTACGGAGATCGGTGTCCGGAGTTCATGGGACACATCGGAGACAAACCGTTTCTGCCTGTCGTAAGAACTCTGCAGTCTGTCCATCATGGAATTTATCGTTCCCGCAAGTTCACTCAGCTCGAATTTCGCATCTGTATTTTCGATTCGCTGGTTCATATTCTCTGCGTTGATCATTTTTACTGTCTCTGTCATCTCATTTATGGGTGCGAGCATATGATGAGTCTTTGAAACCCCGAACAGTACGAACAGTACAAGTCCGACCACAAGCAAAGCCAAACTCATATTAATAAGATACGTGAAAATGGAAAGTTCGTCATCAATGGAAAAATGCATTATTATCCTCACATCGTAACTGAGGGATTCACTCTCCACATTCTTTACGGATTCTTTCACAAGTATTCCGTCGGTGATGTATACGAACTGAGGAAACAGCTTCAGAAGAAGATTATTCCCGCTTGCGGCAAAATAATCGTCGTTATCACGGGTGTAGGTTGTTGCAATGAGAAGTTCGTTGTTCGTGTTATACAGAAATATCTCCCTTGCCCCTCCGTAAAGCGAACTTTCATGAAGGAAGCTCCTGAATTCGTCAACGACTATTGTGCCGCTTTCCGAAAGTTTTTCCGCAACACTGTCCGAAATATATACAGAAGGTTCTTCATACTTGTCATCCGCATAAAAAGCACAGCCTATGATAATGGAAAGAACCATAAGCACGCTTATTCCCACATATACACCTATATATGTGGATGATATTCTTCTTTTCAGCGAATAGCCGTGGCCTGAAGATGACATAATTCCTCCTGCATTACTCCTTGTATTCAAACATATATCCTATTCCCCTGACTGTACGGAAATAGCTCGTATTATATACATTGTCTATCTTGCTCCTGAGATATCTTATGTAAACATCTGTGACATTTGTTTCCCCTTCATAATCATATCCCCAGATATGCTCCACGATTTTTTCACGGGAAAGCGCTATGTTCTTGTTTCTCATAAGATATTCCAGCAGTTCCATTTCCTTTTTCGTCATATTCAGCACATCCGAACCGTATGATGCCTCGAAGCGATTCAGATCAAGAGTAAGTTTTCCTGCACGGAGTATATTTTCATCACCGGATGATTCGTTTGCTTTTGATGATTTTTTCAGTGCCACTTTCATTCTTGCAATCAGTTCTTCAATAGCAAAAGGCTTTGTCATATAATCATCCGCTCCCACATCAAATCCTCCGACCTTGTCGGAAACATCATCCCTTGCAGTGAGCATGATTATGGGAATATCCACACCTTTCTTTCTTGCTTCTTCACATACCTGCATACCGTTCATCTTCGGAAGCATAATATCAAGAATTACTATATCTGCCGTATTTGACAGTATCTTCGAAAGCCCTTCCTCCCCGTCATATGCTATGTCGCAGTTATATCCTTCGTGAGAAAGCTCCAGCTGAAGAAATCTCGCAATGCTTTTTTCATCTTCTACTATAAGTACGTTTTTCATATTCTCCCTCATACTATTCTATAATGATCTCATTATAACCATCGCCGGAACGGCCGCCGGTATTTTTCTTTTTTGATATTTTCTTTGAAATGGACTGCTTTTTTTTGTATTCTTCGACACTGACCGTCTTTATATTTGAAGAACGGTCGTTTTCCGTGAATACAATATTTATTTCCGCACCGAACACAATGAACAGCATAATAAGTATAGCCAGCACCCATCCCGGGATATCGAGAACGAACAGACACAGAAGAACTATTGCGCAGGGTACCCTGAATATTGCTTCTCCTCCTTCAGTAACCGTTACGATACTTCCTCTTTCGCCTGTAATCAGAGCAGATATATTGTCCATTGCCTTGTCATACTTGTTTCCGGCGATTATCATAAGCCTGTCAAGAGCCTCATTCACATCACCGCCACATTCCTCAAGCACACTGTGGCATCGCTTTTTCGACAGAGTGCTGCGTGATGCCAGATACAATACCTCATCGGAATATTTGATGTTCATTCTTTTTCTCCGTAAAGTTTTATGAGTACATTATATAATATTTTCCCTGCATTAACATTAAATTCAGATTAAATTTAACCGTTTTTTGCTTTTAAACACATGCCCGGGCATATTAAATCAATAAAATCCGTGAATAAACCGTAAAGTTATGGTATAATGCTTTCACACATAACTTCCGTCGGAGGACATATGCTCGATAAAATTTTCGGAAAAAACACACTCACATATATAGCAAATGCAGGGGTAATGATATCTACACCGTACACAAAGATAATCATTGACGGTGTTATAGACCCGCTTCCCGGCAAATATATCGGTCCGGAAGAAGGCTTTGCGGAAAGTCTTATTCTTTCTAAAGAGCCGTATCATAATATTGATTATATATTCGTCACTCACGCTCACAAGGATCATATATCGCCGCAGACAGCAAATGAACTGCTGAAAAGAAACAAACACATCCGTCTGATCTGCCCGAGATCCGTAACTCAGCTTCTCAGACAGCAGAGAAACTATAATGATATGCTCGCAGGACAGATATTCACTGCAGGGCTGCAGAAATACTCTTCCGTACCTGTATCATTCGAGGACTTTTCCTTCACCGCATACCGTATCCCCCACGACGGCGAAACAAGCTCCGTTGTGGAAAATCTCGCATATTTCATTCAGGCTGACGGAAAAAAGATCCTCGCTCTCGGTGACTGCACACAGAAGGTATATGATTTTGAGAAGGCAGCACTCCCGCAGAAATGCGACGTGCTTCTTTGCCCGGCAAATATGGTCGGACAAAGAAGCGGAAGGGAAATAATAAATATGCTCCGCCCGAAACAGGTGGTTCTTTGTCATCTGAAAAATACAAAAGATGAGCTCGAAAGAATAAAAAATGTAATAAACAGATACAGCAAATCCCTCCCGAAAGTAACCATACTTACGGAACCGACTCAGAAAATAAAAATATAAACATTTTATTAATAAGGAGAGAATCATGAAAGTAACTGTAAATCCCGGCCCGTGCAAACTTCAGACAATCATCATAGCACAGACAAATGACGATGATGAGATCACTGTATCAATTCAGTCCGACTGCGGTGCATACAAAAAAATGAACGAAGAACTGCAGGATATGACATTTGACGCATACTCGGAGATATTCACGCCGTTCGGAACAAGTGAGATCGCAGGAATATACAAAAAATATGTAAAACATGCGACCTGCCCTGTTCTCAGCGCAATCCTCAAAGCCATCGAAGCAGAGGCAAATCTTGCATTGCCGCAGAATGTAACATTCGAATTTGAAAAATAATAATAGTTTAAGGAAGACATTATATGTCTTCTTTTTTTTCGAAGCGTCTCCCTTTTTCATAAAAAAAAGAAAATTCTGTAAAAAAGGTCTTTATTTTTCTTACAGCATGTGTTATAATCAACAAACAAACTTTAGTCAGAGGCGCGGTCATCATCAGTAGTCTTGCGGATCCGTCGGCAAACGGAAAAGAAGAAAGACAAAAGGGTATACCGCCGAGAGAAGTGTATTTGCCGGTATGTTTTTCGGTATTACGGTCAACAGCCGTAATACTGTCACCAAAAAGGTGGAGTGCTGCTGAGGGATAAAAATTTCGCACTAATGAATATAGTGACGGTCATATTTTATTCTGTAAATGCAGCCGACGAAGTATGTCGGCTTTATTTATAAGGAACGGAGGAAACAAATGAGAAAATATAACGTAGCGGTAGTAGGAGCAACAGGCGTTGTAGGAAGAAAAATGCTTCAGGTTCTCGAAGAAAGAAAAATTCCCGTAGAAAATCTCTACCCCATGGCATCAAAACGCTCTGCAGGCAAAACCATCGAATTCGATAACCGAAAATGGGTCGTTGAAGAACTTACGGAAAAATCATTTGAAAAAGACATTGATTTCGCACTCTTCTCAGCAGGCGGATCAACAAGTCTTCAGTTCTCCCCCATTGCCGCAAAATGCGGTGTAACAGTTATCGACAATTCATCTGCATTCAGAATGTACGATAACGTTCCCCTTATCGTCCCGGAAATCAACGGTGATGTTGCACTCACAAACGAAGGCATCATCTCCAACCCCAACTGCTCAACTATCCAGGCGGTAATGGCTCTTAAACCTATCTATGACAAATACGGAATCAAACGCATAATATATAGCACATACCAGGCTGTTTCAGGAAGCGGAAGAGGCGGTATTTTAGATCTGGAAAACGGTATCAAAGGCGAAGAAAATACATTCTACCCGAAACCAATCGCTTATAACGTTCTCCCGCACATCGACTCATTCCTCGAAAACGGATATACAAAAGAAGAGATGAAAATGGTCAACGAGACAAAGAAAATTCTCGGTGATGATACTCTTAAAATTACCGCAACAACCGTAAGAGTTCCGGTTCTTTACAGCCACAGCGAATCTGTAAACATAGAAACAATCAGACCTTTTGAAATTGAGGACATCAAAAACCTTTATAAGGATGCTCCCGGTCTCGTTCTTATGGATGATCCGGAAAACAATGTTTATCCGACTCCGAGGCTTACATGCGACACGGACGAAGTTTACGTTGGTCGTATCAGACGCGACTTCTCCGTTGAAAACGGAATCAATATGTGGGTTGTTGCCGACAACCTCCGCAAAGGCGCCGCAACAAACGCAGTTCAGATCGCAGAGTATCTCATCAGTAAAGGATATTTTGATAAATAAGTATTATATCAACTACTTACACCTCAGCAGACGGTCTGTTGAGGTGTATTTTTTATACCCAAAAACAGATTCATTACAATCAATCAGATAAAAAACACGGTCTGCTCTTGTGAAAAAAACACTCAACGGGATTTCATAAGAGAGCAAAAAAATAACGAAAAAGGAGTACATACTATGACATTTCAGGGCGTATGCACAGCACTTATTACCCCATTCATAAATGACAGAATAGATTACGAAAGCTTACACAGACTTATAGATTTTCAAGTTGAAAGCGGCGTTGATGCCATTGTCATAACAGGCACAACAGGCGAAGCTCCTACTATTGACGATGAAGAAAAGGCAGAACTTTTCCGCATTGCAGGAGAAATGATAGACGGCAGAGTGACATTTATTGCGGGAACCGGCACAAACAACACAAGACACGTCATCCGTCTTTGCGAATATGCGCAGGATGCAGGTGCCGACGGATTTCTTATAAATAATCCTTATTACAACAAATCCAGCGATGAAGGCATTCTCAGAAGTTACGAATCTATCGCGGCCTCCGTTGACAGGGATATAATACTTTACAACGTCCCGTCAAGAACAGGGAAAAATATGAGTGCGGAATTATCCCTCGAGCTTCTCAAAAATAACAGGATCGCAGGAATCAAGGAAGCAAGCGGTGACATTTCCCAGATCGCGAAGATATGCGCTAAATTGCCGGAAGGAAAGAGACTGTATTCGGGAAATGACGATCAGATACTTCCCATACTTTCTCTCGGAGGAAGCGGAGTAATCTCAGTTCTTTCCAATCTCGCTCCGAGAATGGTCAAAAACATCACCGATTCATTCTTCGCAGGAGACATTATGTCTGCAAGAAACAGTGCAAATTATGCACTTGATCTTGCCAACGCAATGTTTATTGACAATAACCCCATAACAATCAAAGAAGCAATGAGTCTTATGGGAATGTGCAGCAACGAACTAAGACTCCCTCTCGTAAATATGAACAGTCTGAACAGGGAAAAACTCATCGGAGTCATGAGAAATTACGGATATGCAGTGTGAGGTAAATGATGAGAATAATACTTATCGGTTCAGGCGGCGCAATGGGACGCAAAGTGATCTCTGCAGCAATACAGAGAGGGCATAAAATAGCAGCAGGAGTTGACAGGGTAAACTTAAATGATAATTTCCCCGTGTTTGAAAAAGTCGCGGATATAAATGTGGATGCAGATATGGTAATAGATTTTTCGCATCCGGATCTCCTTGTTGATGTTCTTGAGTACTGCAAAGAACATTCTTTACCGCTCGTAAGTGCAACGACAGGAATCGGCGAAGACGATGAGAGAACGATATTCGAACTTTCAAAGAAAGTTCCCGTTGCAAGAAGCAAAAATTTCTCATTCGGAATAAGCGTAATGAAAGTTCTGCTTGAAAAAGCGGTAAAGCTTTTATCGCAGGACTATGATATAGAAATTGTTGAAATGCACCACAACAAGAAAATAGACTCTCCCAGCGGAACGGCACAGATGCTGTATGATGTTATACAGGCAAACAGCAAAAGAGATACATATCCCGTATACGGCAGGCATGAAAGACACGAAAAAAGAGATAAAAACGAAGTCGGCATAGTTTCCCTCCGAGGTGGCACAGTGGTGGGAGAACACGAAGTTATCTTCGCGGGAGAAGATGAGATAATAAAACTCTCCCACTCTGCCGGCTCAAAAGAAGTTTTTGCACAAGGAGCACTCATTGCCGCAGAGACGATCATCGGAAAAGAAAACGGATATTATACAATGGATCAGATAGCAGATATTATGATGGAGGACATATAATGAACAACAATACATATGATTTCACAAACCCCTATGAACTTGCAAGGTATGTCAGGGAGTCCGTAAAAGTTACTCCCGTAACGCTTTACATAAGAGGAAATATAAACGAAGATGCACTTTGCGGCTATGAATACTACGGAGCAAGTGGCTCGTACACGGTGTTTACGGAAGCATCGGACGCACAGGCGCTTATAGAAGCAGAAAGAGAAAACATAACTTCATACAGAATAGTCCAGGACAGAAGAAATTCCGCAATTCCCCTTATTGATATGCTGCCCGTAAATGCAAGGATAGAGCCGGGAGCATTCATAAGAGAAGGCGCAATCATAGAAAATAACGCTGTAATAATGATGGGAGCAATAATCAATCTCGGTGCCGTCGTCGGTGAAGAAACAATGATCGATATGGGGGCCGTGCTCGGCGCAAGGGCAACCATAGGAAAAAGATGTCATATCGGTGCAGGTGCAGTCATCGCAGGAGTACTCGAACCGCCATCAAAAACACCTGTAATCATCGAAGACGATGTTCTCGTAGGTGCCAACGCAGTAGTACTGGAAGGTATCCGTGTCGGAAAAGGTGCAGTTGTTGCAGCAGGGGCAGTGGTAACTCAGGATGTTGCACCGTACACCGTAGTTGCGGGAAGTCCGGCCGTCGTCGTAAAAAATGTTGATGATCAGACGAGAGAAAAGACAGAGATTCTCGATGATCTGAGAAAATAATACTGATAATATAAGAATGCGCAAGTGTTCTTATACTATATACTTTTCTTCCTTTCGGAGGCAGTCATCCCCTTAATGGCTGCCTCAGTTTATTTCATGGAAAGTATATCCGCAAAATTCAAAAATACGACATTCTATACTCTTTAATTTCACAGGGCAAAGTGATATACTTACAGCATCAGAAAATTTAAGGAGACTTTTATGAAAAAGCTTATTGCGTTATTACTTACAGCCTGTATGCTTATGGCATTTTGCGCCTGCGGAAATGTAAGCGGAATCTCAAAGGAAGATGCGGCGCTCCTCGAAGAAGCAGGATTTTCCGAAGAAGAGATCGAAGCCATGAGCGAAGAGCAGAGAGCTGCACTTCTGAGTGAACTCGGAATTGTAAAGGATTACGAAGAACAGAAAAAAGAGGAAGAACAGAAAAATCCCCCGAAAACATACACTGCGGACGATGTGGCAAACGGAGGAAAATACAAAGTGGTCGTTGCGGACGACGCAATGCAGTGGAATTCATTTACGCTTTATTACGAAGACGGCAAACTCGTGAAGATCGAGATCCATTTTCAGAAGAACGATGAAGAACCTGCCGAAACAGAAGTTATCGAAGGCGATGCGATTGCTGATTACAGCCTTTTCTTCATCGACTACGACGGTCTCACACCGGGCGAACTCATTGACACCCTCAACGACAAAGGCTATACATACACACGTATAGAACCGGTAAACTGAACAAAATAAAAAGTCCACACAGTGGACTTTTTTTAATAATGCGTGTTTTCGTAACAAAGGCGATGTAAAACTTCCAGATACTCCTTCGCCTGAGTCTTTGCACACCCAAGCTCAAGATCAAGATAGTTGCCGCATTCTTTTGCCTTTGCTCCCGGGATTTCTCCTTCGTAGGATGCGATAAACTCAAACATATCCGTAATTATCACCGAAGCTTCCTTCACGGAAATGTCATCAAAGAAAATCACATAGAATCCCGTTCTGCAACCCATAGGGCCGAAATACACAACCCTGTCCTTTATATCTGCATTGTTGCGAAGATATGTAGCACCGAGATGCTCTATGCTGTGAGCTTCAGTAGTTGTAAGATAATCACCGTCATTGGGCTTTTTCATTCTTATATCGAAGGTTACGGTTTTCATACCGTTGTATTCATCAATTCTGGAAACGTAAAGTCCCGGTTCAAGTGTGTCGTGATCTACCTGAAAACTTGCTATCTTTTCCATATTATATCCCCTTTTTATATTCTTCAGCTTCGCTGAGTAAATTCGCTCCGTGAGAAAGTGCTGTTTCACTTTCGCCGGAACCTACTATCCTCGCAAGCTCTTTTATTCTCTCATCACGCTCAAGCAGTCTGAGAGATGTCGTTGTAATATCATCAATATCTTTCTTTTCAATAAGGAAATGTCCGTCTGCCATGGATGCGATCTGCGCAAGATGGGTTATTGCAATGATCTGCTTACTCTTTGCAAGAGATGCCATCTTACGGCCGACTACTTTTGCGGTATTCCCGCTGATACCTGTGTCGATCTCATCAAATATCATACACTCTATGCCGTCACGGGAACCGATGATGCTTTTCAGTGAAAGCATTATCCTCGAAACCTCCCCGCCTGATGCAGTCTTCGAAAGCTCCCTGAGAGGCTGGCCTTTGTTTGCGGTGATGAAAAATTCCACATCGTCCGTTCCGTCAGGTGAAGGTTTCTTTTCAGTGAATCTGACTTCAAACTCCGCATCTTTCATGGCCATATCTTTAAGCTGAGAAATTATTTCCCGGGAAAAGTTCTCTGCGGCTCTTCGCCTGAGTATGGAGAGTGCCCATGCGTTTTCCCTGTAGGATTCTACTGCATCGGAATATTTTTTTTCTCCCTGAGCGATATCGTCTTCGATACTTTCGAATCCGCTGAGAGCGTCTTTCATATATTCCTGACGCTCAAGTATATCTTCGATGGAGCCGTATTTTCTCTTCAGACGGTTCAGCTGAGAGAGTCTTTCATTGAGATTTTCTATTTCATATGGTTCAAACTCAAGATTGGAACGATATGCACGTATCTCGTTGACGCTTTCCTCTATGTTTATCAGAGACTCGCTGAGCATTGGAATTATACTTTCCATGCCGTCATCATATTTTGATACTTTTTCAAGCTCGTTTATTGCATCTCCAAGAAGTGTCAGGACACTTTCATTTTTAAGGTAAAGCAGACCATACGCACTGTCCACGAGAGAGTATATCTTCTCCGCACTTTCAAGGACCTTCAGCCTTGCGGATATTTTTTCGTCTTCACCGATGACGGGAGAAACTTTTTCTATCTCCGCAAGTGCAGAAGCGTACTCATCTTTTTTATCTGATATTTCCTTCTGCTTTACTTTCAGAGAATCGAGTTCTTTCCTGCAGGAATTCATAAAATCATATGACTGCGCCACTGCAGCGAGCGCCACGCTTATACTTTCGTGCGCATACATATCAAGATAATAAAGATGATTCTCTTTTGCGAGAAGTCTCTGATGCTCGTGCTGTCCGTGAATGTCCACAAGAAGAGAGCCTATTCTTTTCAGATAGGAAACACTTACCGTCACATCATTTATCCTGCATGTGTTTTTTGATGTATCATTTATTTCCCTGCGGATAATGAGGGTGTTGTCTTCATATTCTATATCATTCTCATCAAGAGCTTCCTTCAGGGCAGGATTGAGTTCATCAAAACTGAACACACCTTCCACGCTGAGCTTTTTCTCTCCTGCACGGATCATATCCGAGTTTCCTCTCGCACCGAGAAGAAGGGAAAGTGCACCTACGATTATTGATTTTCCCGCACCGGTCTCACCGCTGAGAACATTGAGCCCTTTTGTAAACTCCACTCTTACGGATGAAATTATTGCATAGTTTTTTACAGACAGTACTTCGAGCATTTCTGCCTCCCGGCTGATTTATTTCTTCAGCATATTCTTGAAATATTTTACTATATTCTTTGCCTTTTCTTCACTGCGCATGAGAATGAATATAGTATCATCCCCCGCAACACAGCCTACGATATCTTGATTCTTTATTGTATCAATAGCAACTGCCGCAGCGCTTGCCATTCCCGTTATTGTATGCAGGCAAACGAAATTCCCCGCATAATCAATAGTGAGCACCGCTTCACGGAAGATGGTAACCACACGGGAATCAAATCCTGTGCTTTCCGTGCTGTACGAAGCATATTTATATCTGCCGCCGTCGGTCATTACTTTTATAAGCTTCAGCTCCCTTATATCACGGGATACTGTCGCCTGAGTAACATTGAAACCCGCATCCCTGAGCAATTCCGCAAGGTCATCCTGAGTCTCTACGATATTATCCTCTATTATCTGTAATATTTTTGCGTGTCTGTCCAGTTTCATGACAGCCCTCCTCTTAAATAATTTGGTTGCTTTATCTTCTCAAATAAAGAATTGTAAAAATTATACTTACTCAGATGCATAAGCCTGATTGTCTTTTCGCTCTTTCTTACCCTTATCGCATCTGTATCAATATCAAGTATATCTCCGTCTGCCATAACATGACTTTCGTCCTTGTCGAACATCACCGTTATATCTTCCGAAGCAGATACAACAACGCCTCTTGCATTCATGGAATGAGAGCAGATGCTCTGAAGGATCATTCCTTCGCAGGCCGGGCTGAGTATAGGGCCGCCTGCGGAAAGATTGTATGCAGTGGAGCCTGTAGGCGTCGCAACGATAATTCCGTCAGCTTCGTAATGCGCAAGGAACACATCATTCACAAAAACTTTGAATTCCCCGATGCCTGAAGCGACTTTGTGTTTTATACTGACTTCATTCAGCGCATCTACGCTCACATCTCCTGCGGAAACATTTATCATCATTCTTTCTTCAGTGAAATATTTTCCGTCTGTTATGTCTTTCACAGCAGAAGCGATCTCTCCCGAAGGAATCTCCGTAAGAAATCCCATACGGCCTAAGTTTATGCCGATAAATGTAAAGTGCGGATATCGGTTTACAGCATTCAGAACAGTTCCGTCACCACCGATAACAAAGCACACATCATATTTTTCATCTGAAGATATGACACTGCCTTCTCCTGTGGCGCTGATAAGATCTTCCGCGAAACTTACGTTCCAGCCATATTTTTTCAGTTCATCAACAAGGACTTTCGTAACGCAAAGGTCCTTGTCCTTTTTCATATTCGTTATAATAGCAGCATTTTTCATCATAAGTTACCGTGTGCCGCATCCACAGCGGCAAGTACCATACTTTCATATGCAGAAGTATCAACTTCATCCCTGAGAACAAAATGCGAAATGAACTCAACATTTCCTTTCGGCCCCTTTATGGGAGAATAATCCAGCTCAAGCAACTGATAATTCATATCCGCAAGTGCATATACCACATTTTTCACTATATTTCTGTGCAGTTTTATGTCTGTGATTACACCTTTGCCCACATCGTTTTTGTCCGCTTCAAACTGTGGCTTTATAAGAAATACACAGTGCGCATCTTCCTTTAAAAAGTTTTTGAGATTCCCGACAAGCTTTGTGATTGAAATAAACGACACATCCATTACGGCAACATCGACTTTTTCCCCGATAAGCTCAAAGGGCATATTCCTGAAATTGGTCTGCTCGAAAACATGTACTCTTTCGTCGATGCGGAGTTTATACACAAGCTGATTGGTACCCACATCTACCGCATATACCTTCACAGCTCCGTTTTGCAGCATACAATCCGTAAATCCCCCGCTTGACGCACCTACATCGATGGCAACTTTTCCGTCAACGGAAAAATCAAATACCCTGAGAGCCTTCTCAAGCTTGAATCCGCCTCTGCTTACATACGGGCAGGCATTGTCCCTGACTTCTATGTTGTCGGTTTCACTCACCTGATATCCGGCTTTATCGACTTTGTTACCGTTGACATACACAACTCCCGCCATTATCATCGCCTGCGCCTTGCTTCTTGATTCTGCAAGGAGTCTGTCTGCAAGCATTACATCAAGTCTGACTTTCTTCGCCACTGTGCGCCTCCGTATTGGTCTTATTTTTCTTTCCGAGAATAATATATCCGAGTATTCCCACCGCGATAAGCCCGAGACTTACAAGCTGAGCTGTTCTGAGCCCCATTATATAAAGGCTGTCTGTTCTCAGACCTTCAATGAAGAATCTTCCCAGTGAATACAAAATGAAATACGTGCAGGCTGTCTGCCCGTCGAACTTCTTTTTTCTTTCGATAACAAACATAAGAATAAGGAATACACCGATGTTCCACAGCGATTCATAAAGGAACGTGGGATGTACATTTATATATCCTTTGCCTGCTTCATAAACCGTAATCGCCCACGGAAGGGTCGTTTCCGTTCCGTATGCTTCCATATTGAAATAGTTTCCCCATCTTCCGATAGCCTGCCCCAAGATAAGGCTTGGAGCAAGAAGGTCGAGAGTCTTCAAAAAGCTTATCTTACGGTATCTGCATACAAGCCATACTGCGAGCATTCCGAAGAATATCCCTCCGTGAATAGCAAGGCCGCCTTTCCATACCTGAATTATCTTTTCAGGATGAAGGGAATAATAATCCCATTCAAAGAACACATAATATGCCCTTGCACCGATTATTGCAAGAGGAACCGCAACAATGAATATATCATATATATGATCTTCCTTTATGCCATATTTTTCCGATCTTTTGAGAACAAGCGTAAGACCCAGAAGCACACCTATGGTGATCACAAGTGCATACCACCTTACTTCAAACCCGAATATTTCAAATGCTATGGGATCCGGCATCCCCAGAAAAGCAAACATATAATACCTCTCAGTATATTTATAAAATCCAGTATCTCATATTATAGCATAATTATTTACAAAGTACCGTGTTTTAAGCACATTTTTGCATATTTATTTTCATTTTCCCACAAAGAATAAAATATGCACTCATTATAATTCATAATTACCGCAAATATACGCCGGAAAACATTGAAAAAAGCCACCCTTCCGGATGGCTATTTCAATGTCTTACACCACTGTATGCGAAGTATAAATTGGCATAGACGGGTGCGGATTTTGCAGCGCGAAGGGCGCGTACATAACAGTACGTAACCGCCGACGGCACAAAAACAATCCCGTATATGGCGATTCAGACGAGCATACCATAAAATGGGCGAAGTATAAATTTTCGTAGGCTAGGCGGCTTGCGAGCAGATGGAGCGTGGTTTACTTGCAGTAAATGAGCGACAGCTGCGATGCAAACAACGACGCATACGGGAATTTAGACAAGCCCGTAGAAGGCTTTTGCGCCTTCGTAACAGGAATACAAATCCGCCTTGCTTATAAGCTCATACGGTGCGTGCATCGCAAGTACGCCTACACCATAGTCAACTGTGTGTGCACCGTATTCAGCGAGGATAAGTGCAACGGTTCCTCCGCCACCCTGGTCAACTCTGCCAAGCTCACCTGTCTGATATGCAACATCGTTGTCTGTGAAGAGTCTTACGAGTTTGTGCATATATTCGCTGTGAGCGTCGTTGGAACCTGATTTTCCACGGGAGCCTGTGAACTTTGTAAGGATAGCGCCTGAACCGATGAGAGCTGTATTGTTCTTTTCGAATGCTTCCGCAAAGCTCGGGTCATATCCGCAGCAAACGTCCATAGAGAGAACGTAGGAGTTTGCAAGAGTTCTTCTGAGTGTCAGCTCAGAGTATTCACCCATGAGGTTGATGATCTCAGCAAGTGAGTTTTCAAAGTATCTGCTCTTGAGACCTGTTGTGCCGACGCTTCCGATCTCTTCTTTGTCAGCAAGAATGCATACGCATGTTCTTGCGGGATTTTCTGTTTCGAAAAGTGCTGTTACTGCAGGATAAGCACATACTCTGTCGTCGTGCGCATAAGAAGCGATAAGGCTTCTGTCGAATCCTACGTCCCTTGCCTTTCCTGCAGGCACAACTTCGATCTCTGCTGAAAGGAAGCTTGTTTCGTCGATTCCGTATGTATCAAAGAGAATGTTGAGTACATTCATCTTTACTTTCTGCGATTCTTCATCTTCGAGAGGAATATTTCCGCAGATAACATTGAGCTGTTCGCCTGTGATTACCTTTGATGCTGGTTTTGCAAGCTGATCGCCTGCAAGGTGCACAAGAAGATCAGAAATGAAGAATACAGGATCATCTTCTTTTTCGCCGATGTTTACCGTAAGTTTTTTATTGTCTGTTGTATAAATTACACCGTGGAGAGAAAGAGGAACTGCACCCCACTGATATTTCTTGATGCCGCCGTAATAATGCGTTTTCATAAGTGCAAGACCGCCGTCTTCATAAAGAGGTACAGCCTTCAGGTCGAGTCTCGGGGAGTCGATGTGTGCAGCTGTCACGTTGAGGCCTTTTTCGATTGGCTCTGTACCGATGACATATAATACCACTGCCTTTTCATGGTATGTGTAATAAATCTTGTCGCCGGGTTTTACTGCTTCGTTTTTGCTGATCTTTTCGTTAAGGTCAACAAAACCTGCTTTCACTGCCATTTCAACAGTACTTACGCAACATTCTCTTTCTGTCTTGCCGCTGTCAAGATAATTTTTGTATCCTTCGCTGTATGAAAGGATAGCTTCCTGCTTGCCTGTCCAGGCACTTGTCTTTTCGTATTTAAGATTAGCCATCAGTCAATCTCCTTATTTGCCATTAATTCTTCTATATCTTCCACGGTCTTGGGGATTGCGGAAGTAAGAACTTCGCATCCGCTTTCCGTAATGAGAACATCGTCTTCGATTCTGATACCGATACCGTATTTTGCGAAATAAAGTCCCGGTTCAACGCTTATTATCATACCCGGCTGAAGCGGAATGTCTTTGTCATAAATATCGTGTACGTTCAGACCGATGGAGTGAGATACTCCGTGGTAATAATATTCGCTGACTTCATTGTCTTCTTCGATAAGGCCTGCAGCTTTGAGCTTCTGTGCGTAGAACTCAATGAGTTTGCGGTTAAGTTCCGCAGTGGAAAGGCCGGGCTTTGCTATGCTGATTATATATTCGTTTGCGGAAAGAACGATATTGTATATTTCTTTCTGCCTGTCTGTGAACACGCCGTTTACAGGAATGGTTCTCGTTACATCTGCAATATAATGATCAACATTGGCCCCGCAGTCCATAAGGACCATGTCTGAGTCCTTCATTTCGCAGTCATTTGCAACATAATGGAGTGTGGTTGCGTTCATACCCGATGCAACTATGGAATTGAACGCCACTTTGCCTCCGTTTTTCTTAACCACATACTCGAAGTTTGCCTGATTTTCCCATTCCTTCATGCCGGGCAGAGTATTTTTCATCATATGTTCAAATGCATCCGCGCACACTTTTACAGCATACTTCGTAGCTTCGATCTCTTCCGCACTTTTCACCATACGAAGCGGCATTGTAAGCGGCGTAAGATTCTTTACTTCAACGAGAGGATATCTTCTCATAAAATCATGAGCGATGTGGTTGCAGAGTGTGTCAGGTTTTCCTTCCTTCACATACTCAAGAATCATATATGCTGTTTTTATCTTCTGGTTATAAATAAGAGAATACAGCATATCATCAAGTTCATCGAGGAATATAACTTCATCGATGCCGCTGATGAATGAACATTCCTTCTGCGTGAACATCTTTCCTGTCCATTTTTCCTGTGTGGGGTCTACTCTCGGAATTGCAAGGACACTTCTTGTGAGAGAATTGTATTTAAGAAGCACAAGCTTCATATCCTGATAATCAATTCCTGTGAAATAATAGAAATCCCTGTTTACTTCAAAAGGATAATCTCCGTCAAGGGAATAATTCACTACCATTCCCGACGGAATGAGCGCCATACTGCCTTCCGGCAATTTTTCCAGTAACTGGGTTCTTTTTTGTGTATGAAATTTACGGTTCATGTTACCTCCGTTTGTATCAATGTAATGGTATTGTAACAATAATATCATAAACAGCTGCATTTCGCAACTTTGCCGCAGAATTTACTTTTTTCTTTGGTATATTTTTATACTCCCGGCAAAGAATATAACTGCGAGGTGATTAATATGAACAATAACACTAAAAACAAAAAAGAAAACTCAAGAATCATTAAGGTTTCTGATAATAATCAGAACTGTAACAAAAACAACTCTGATAACTCAAATAATTCTGATAATTCTAACAGAAACTCAAACAATTATAATAATTCCAATAATCAGAATTCTGACAATCAGAACTCCAGTAACAAAAACTCAAACAAAAAGAATTAAAATAATCAGAATTCTGACAAAAACAACTCCGGCAATTCGTCAAACAGATACTAAAAAAAGCCCTTCGGGGCTTCAGACCATCGAAAAACCTTTCGATGGTCTTTCTTAAATCACAGCTTGTTCGAAAAGTCCAAAGGCAGGCGGCTTTTGATATCATTACCCACAACAAAAATTTAAAAACTCCGCACAATCTGCAGTTACTTTCCCACTCTCGCCAAAATCCTATTTTGGCGAGACAAGGAGAAACATCTTTATGCAATGAGAAAGTGCCTTCAGGTACTTTCGAGGCAAATCAAAGATGTTTCGACGCGCGTGGTTTACTACATGTAAATGAGCCTTTCACTTAAAAAAATTAACACAGCAAGGTAAATTTCTATCCCTGAAATTTACCGGTTTGGGCTTTTCGACAAGCTGAAGCCATTCGGGGCTTTTTTGGTAGTAAATTCTTTCAATTATCTTCCAGCCTGACCGTAATGGTGCTCAGCGCCGCTCCGATAATAAGTGCACAGAAAACGAGTACATCCACCCACAGCTTTATTCCCGTGAGGCTTTTCAGTATTCCGTAAAACAGCCACATTATGCTCGCATACACAAATTTTATCAGATGCCTGTGAGCATATTCTTTTCTTGCTCCGGAAGAAGCTTTCCTTGCGGTATCATAGCTCATTCCATTGTACCAGTATATGTATTCCGTCTTATATATGACATATGTGAGAATATCGAGAAATATAAGAGTCAGACTCAGTGAAGCATATACGGAATAGTTCTCCTCCACCATACTGATAAGAGGCTCTGCACCGAATATATGCACAGCAAAAAATAAAACCAGCCAGAGAACAAATCCCTTATAGGACTTTTTATAATTTTCGTCCATTTATTCCTCCGAGCTGTAGACAGGTGTTACGATAACCTTCCCGTCCGAATCAAGAAGCGGAGTAAGCCCGCCACTGTATCCTGCTGAATAATACAGATAATTCACGCCGGTCTGCCTGTCAACAATTATCTTCACATTTCCGCTGCTTATTGAATTATCAACATTATTCACGTCGAATCTTTTATTTTTGTTTTTTGCCATATCTGCCTCCGAAATATTATTTCATTTTCAGTATAGCATTGCCTTCATAAAAACACAACAAATCTAATCAAATCTTAATGTTATATATCTTTACGGGGATACATTGAAACTAATTTTTCCGTCTTTCTCTTGTAAGAATGATTATGCAGACTATGACAACTGCACTTCCCGCATATATCCACAGATTCAGTTCTTCACCGTTTATGAACGATGCCGCAAACAGATTGATTATGAAGGTAACTGCCGCAAGGGCACCACTCACAGATACGCGAAGGGAGGACAGCAGATAGTTGTTCAGAATATACGATGCGGTCGTTGATATAACCCCCATATACAGTAAAGCCGCCCAGCCACTCAGCGGCATATATCTTACAAACGACAGATCAAATTCCCCGAAGATAACGGCAATGAGGCTGTAACCGATAAACGAATATGTTATCTGTGCATAGCTTATCTCATAACACGAACGGTTTACGGACATCTTATGCACAAGGACATAATACACCCCTCTGAGTATTATGGATATGAACAGATACAATACACCTGTACCGAAAAAACTCCCTCCCGGCTTACCGAAAAACGCACATATGAGTCCTCCGATGACTATTCCCGTAATGCTGAACCAGCCTTTCACGCTGAGAGTTTCTTCTCCCGAAATAAATGCGAATAATGATGCCACAGCAGGAAACAACGCTGTAACCACGGAAATCACCATCACATCACTCTTTGCCGCGCCGATACTCTGAAAATAAAATGCACAGAGAGGATGAACTAAAGATAAAAATATTACAGCTTTATCTTTGGGAAGAGCGAGTTTTTTTATTCTTGCAAAAATAAATGCTGCGATAAAAGCAAAAAGAAATCTCGCCCATAAAAACATTATCTCGCTGTCAAAATATGAAAGAGCTATCTTTAATATACTGAACTGAAGCCCTCCTATAAGGCACATGGCAGAAGCTGTTATAAATATCTTATTCTTTTTATCCATAATATATATTCTGTACTGAGATTGATATGTGCATACATTAAATTATAATAACAATATATCCTCATCAGACAAAAAATAAAGCAGATTATCTGTTCTTTTTTGTATTGTGCGACTGTTTCTTTGTGCGCGGCATTGTTATATAATGTAATTGGTTAATATATTTAAATACTATAAAGGAGAATAACCATGGCACATGTAACAGAAAGAGAAAATTTCCTTATGATCATGCGCGGGGAACAGCCGCTCTGGGTACCGAGAAACACATCAGCAAACGGTCCGCAGGATCCGTATCAGAAATATCCGTCAGTAAAACAGAGAATCGGCTCAAGTGCAGCCCTCAGCCCGTATCCGCCGACACCGGAAGGAAACCGTGTTGACGAATGGGGTGTAGAATACGTTTCTACAGAAGATACAGGCGGTATGGCACTTCCGAAACCGGGCGTATTCAAACTCGAAGACATTACAAAATGGCACGAAGTAGTAAAAGCTCCGGATCTTTCAGATGTAAACTGGGAACTCACATGCCAGAGAGACCTCGAAGCAGCTAAACTCGACAGAGAAAAATACATCATCAACACAGGTGTAGGCGGACTCGGATACTTCCAGCTCCTCATGGAACTCATGGGCTTCACGGAAGGTATGTGCGCAATGCACGAAGAGCCGGAATATGTAAAAGAACTCTTCGAATATATGTCTGATTATTACACAACAATCATCGACAACACAATCGACTACTTCAAACCGGACATCGTTGGTCTTACAGACGATACAGCTACAGCAAACGATCCGTTCATGTCACTTGAAATGTTCCGTGAACTCCTCAAACCGTTCTATGCAAAAGAACTCAAGAGCACTCTTGACAGAGGAATCCCCGTAGAAATCCACAACTGCGGAAGATGTGAAGACCACATCGAAGACTGGTTCGACCTCGGCGTTATCGGCTGGAACCCGGCACAGACAATGAACGACCTCAAAGGCATCAAGGCAAAATACGGCAACAAACTCTTCCTCTGCGGATGCTGGGATTCTTCAGGTCCTGTAGGCTGGCCGGATGCAACAGAAGAAATGGTTCGTGAAGCAGTTCGTGAAACTATCGATACATACGCTAAAGGCGGCGGATTCGTATTCTGGGGAAGCGTTTACGGCCCGAAAGGCGACCCGTACACAGAAAACAAAAAACGCTGGATGACAGAAGAACTCGAATCTTACGGAAGAACATTCTACAACAAATAAATAATACATCATATAACCGGGCATATACCCGGAATCAGCCGGCGGAATTGTTCCGCCGGTTTGTCTTTTCGCATAAGAACAAATTTTTCATCAAATCAGGAGAAAAATTAATGCAATAGACTTTTAAACAACACTGCGATTTGATATAATATCTACACAGAATATTTGACATATGTCATAAAACAGAAAGGCGACCAAATGAAAGTTTTAATTCTCGGCGGATTTCTCGGCTCAGGAAAAACAAGTTCACTTCTGCAGCTTGCCCGTTACATTGCAAGGGATGCAAAACCCACGGATACAAATCCCAAGGTAGTAATCCTCGAAAATGAGATCGGTGAGATCGGTGTTGACGATAAAGTGCTCGCATCAGGCGGATACAAAGTTGATACTCTTTTCCAGGGTTGCGCCTGCTGCACAATGAGCGGTGAAGTCGTTATGAACGTACTGAAGATAAAAGAAGATATGAACCCTGAATGGCTCATCATCGAAGCTACGGGAGTTGCATATCCTGTAAAGATCAAAGAAACTATCGAAGAGATCGAAGGTCTCGAAGTAAGGATTGCGGCACTCACAGACGCAAAGCGCTGGAAGAGGCTTCTCATACCTATGAAAAATCTCATCAAAGACCAGCTTGAAGGCGCACAGACAATTCTCATCAACAAGATTGACCTCGTTGACGAAGAAATGCTCGCTTTCGTGGAAGAATCCGTAAGAGGCTTCAACGAAAATGCAAAGATATTCAAGATCACTACAACAACAGACGTAGACACAGCCGTATGGAAAGCTGTTCTCGGCGAAGAATAAACAGGAGAAAACATGAGCGAAGAAAACAAAATGATCCACGATCACGAAGAAAACGAAGAATGTGGTTGCGGATGCCACCACGAACATAAACATCACCATCACGATGAAGACTGCGGTTGCGGACACGATCACCATCACCACCACGAAGACGATGAAGAATGTGAATGTGGTTGCGGACACGATCACCATCATCACCACGAAGATGATGAAGAATGTGAATGCGGTTGCGGACACGATCACCATCACCACGAACATGGCGAAGACTGCGACTGCGGATGCCATGACCACGGCCATCATCTGAATGTGTACACACACGACGAAGCTGTTATCGGTTCACTTGACATAGTGATGCCCGGTACATATGACGGCGTAAGAGAAGAACTTACAAAGATATTCGAAGTTCTCGGAAACTGGGTATACGACAAAGACGGCATCATCGGCCACATCAAAGCTTTCATCGAAAGCGCAGGCACAGGCGGAATGCTCTCTATCACAGATGACGAAGTACAGTTCCACCACACACGCGACGGACAGTGTAATGTAAACATCGCAACTATCGTATTCGGAATTACAGTTGACGAACTGAAAGAAAAACTTCAGGAACTCTTCAAAGATTACCTTTAATAAACACAAGCTCACCGCTTTGCGATGAGCTTTTTAATTTTATAATTACATTAAGTATACTCAGAAAGAAAAAGTAACCATTCCGAAAAAGATAACCTCCCGTCAACCGTGACGGGAGGTTTGTTGATTCAGGCAAGTTACAACTCTATATAATACGGACAGATATCTTCGTAATGTCCGTCCTTCATTCTGAATCCCTTCGGGATCACTCCCAACTGAATAAAACCCAGCTTTTTATAAAGTTTTCTTGCATAAGTGTTTGATGCTACCACAGCATTGAACTGCAGAATCGAAAAACCACACTCTCTGCCTTTTATAAGAGAATCCCTTACGAGCATTTCGCCTATACCTTTACTGCGATGAGAGGAATTTACAGCATAGCTTGTATTACAGATATGTCCACATCTGCCCACATTGTTCGGGTGAAGTATATACAATCCGCACACTTCGTTACTGTCTGTGTCTTTTGCAACAGCAGTGTATGTCTGTTGAGCAAAAAATTCCGTTGCGCTCACTTCATCAAGAAAATCTTCCTGCGGAAATGCAACTCCGTCTTCGATAACCTCATTCCATATGTCTACCATTGCGGGAATATCTTCATTTGCATATTTCACTACTTTTATATTCATGTTTCCTCCGTATTTACAAAAAGAGGAGAAACTCTCCCCTTTTCAATACTAATAATTTATTACTTTCGCAAAGATCATTCTGCCTGCAGATGTCTGAAGCACACTTGTAACCTGAACTTCTACAGTCTTTCCGATATGCTTTCTGCCTTCTTCAATAACTATCATTGTCCCGTCATCAAGATATGCAACGCCCTGATTGAATTCCTTGCCTTCCTTCAGGACAGTAACGTTCATATTTTCACCTGCGAGGACCACTGTCTTTACTGCATTTGTAAGGTCGTTTGTATTAAGAACCTTTACTCCCTGTACTTCCGCAACTTTGTTGAGGTTATAATCATTCGTGATGATTCTTCCCTTCATCTCCGTCGCCATTCTCAGAAGCTTTGAGTCAACTTCCGTAATGTCGTCATAATCCTTCTGTGTTACAACAACTTCTATAGGGAGGGCTTTGATCTGATTGAGTATATCAAGACCTCTTCTTCCTCTGTTTCTCTTTATGGAATCAGCGGAATCCGCAATATACTGCAACTCTTCAAGCACGAATGTCGGAATAATGATCGGACCATCCACAAAACCTGTCCTGAGAATATCAAGAATTCTTCCGTCGATGATAACACTCGTATCGAGCACTTTCGGAACACCTTGTCCCTGTGATGGAGCATTCTGATTTCTTCTTGTACTCACACGGAATCTCGATGTAGCCGTCATATCATTTGACTGCGACTTGTCTCTTGAGAGCATATTCCTGAAATATCCTTCGATATCCGCATATTTCACAGCACTTATAACAAAACTTATGTAAATAAGTATGCCATAGATTGCAATAACAAGAAGCACCTTCAGAAGATCTGACATATCTATCTTCAGTATCGGGTTCGCAATGAGAGACGCTACAACAAGACTGAGAATAAGAGCCACGATAAACGTAATGATCTGCGGAAGGGGCATATTCTTTATTGCCTTTGCCCAGTCATTGACGTTTTCAATAACTGCTTCTTCGATCCTCGGAAGGAATAATAACAGAATGAGTCCAAAAATAATACCAAATACAACAGATAAGCCCAGGGATAATATCTGTGCGTCGATCATCTTGCCGAAAATATTGGCAACTTCTCCGCTTGCAGGGTCGTACACCACTGCCGTAAGATTATATCCCGCAAAAAAGCCGAACGTAAAATACAGTGCCTTCATCAGTGATTTAAACTTCTTCATCTTTTCACCTCCTTTTTAATATGTTACTCCCCATTTTATCAGATTTTTAGAAAAAAGCAAATAAATAATTGAGGAATTTATATATTTTTAATGCTAAATTATTAAGAAAGCGACCTCTGATCGCATGGCCGCCCTCTTATCTTATATTATTGTGTGCCGGATTAAATCCCGGTCCTGCATCAGTCAAACAGATCTTTCACCTTGCTCCAGAATCCTTTGCTCTTTTCGTGGTTTTCCGGAGTAAGACTGTCGAAGTTTCTGAGGGCTTCTTTCTGTTTGTCGGAAAGCTTTTTCGGAACTTCCACATTGACCGTTACATACTGATTGCCTTTTCCGAAGCCGTTTGCGGACACAATACCTCTGCCCTTAAGCTTGAATGTTGTTCCTGTCTGTGTTCCTTCTGGAACTTTCATTTTTACATTGCCCTCAAGTGTCGGAACTCTGAGTTCGTCACCGAGTGCGGCCTGTGCAAATGTAATGGGAATATCGATATATACATCGTTGCCGTCTCTTTCGAACAGCTCGTGTTTCTTGACGGAAATATAAATATACACATCTCCGTTTCCTCCGCCGAGAGTTCCGCAGTTGCCTTCTCCTCTGAGCGGAAGAACGCTTCCGTTATCAACACCTGCAGGAATGTTTACAGTGATCGTTCTTCTCTTGTTCACAGAACCTGTTCCTCCGCAGTCAGAGCACGGTGTATCTATAACTTCGCCCGTACCGCCACAATTATCGCAGGGTTTTACAGTCTGCATCATGCCGAAGGCACTTCTCTGTGATACTCTGATGCTTCCGGTACCGCCGCATTTTTCACATACATGGGCACTGCTGCCTGGTGCTGCTTTGCTGCCGTTACATGTGGGGCAGGTCTCTTTTCTTGCGATACTGACCTTCTTCTCACATCCGAAAGCCGCTTCTTCAAATGTAAGCTCAACATCCGCACGAATGTCACTGCCTCTTGCAGGGCCTCTTCTTGCAGTCTGATAACCGCCTCCGCCAAACATATTGAAGATGTCTCCGAAAATATCTCCGAAATCTCCGAATCCGCCTCCGCCGAAGCCTCCGCCGCCAAAACCGGCGTTCTGATCGAATGCCGCATGACCGTATTTATCGTAAGCGGCTCTTTTGTCTGCGTCGCTGAGAACTTCGTAAGCTTCGTTTACTTCCTTAAATTTTTCTTCCGCAGCTTTATCACCCTGATTCTGGTCCGGATGATATTTCATGGCGAGTTTTCTATACGCTTTTTTGATCTGATCATCTGTGGCGCTTTTGTCAACGCCCAGCGTTTCGTAATAATCCTGTTTGCTCATTTGTTACCTCTTGTGTTTTTTCAATGCATTCGGAGCATTCCCCCGTGAGAAAATCCTGCGGACACACCTAAATACAAACATCGCAAAGATATTATCCTTGCGATAACTCAAATACCTGTGCGATAACGCGGATATTTATTTGTTTATATCGCAGGGGATATCCCCTGCGATATAAATTATATATTTGGGATTGATGGAATTTATCAGTCTACTTCGTAGTCAGCGTCAACAACGTTGTCGTCATTGTTTCCCGGATTCTGAGTGTAATCAGCGCCCTGTGTGAATTCAGCACCCTGTGTACCTTCTGTCTGAGAATACATTCTCTGAGCGATGGGGTAGAATGCTTCACTGAGTTTTTCTGTTGCGTTCTTGATAGCTTCTGTATCGTTTCCGTTAAGGAGCGCTTTAAGATCGTTAACAGCTGCTTCAACGTTCATTCTTTCTTCGCTTGTTACTTTATCACCAAGATCTTTGAGCTGTTTTTCTACCTGATAGATCATCGCATCGGCATTGTTCTTTGTTGTAATTTCTTCTTCTTTCTTCTTGTCTTCTTCTGCGAATCTTTCAGCATCTTTGATTGCCTGTTCGATTTCTTCAGATGACATGTTTGTTGAAGACTTGATTACTACGTTCTGAAGGTTGCCTGTTCCGAGGTCTTTTGCACTTACGTTTACGATACCGTTAGCGTCGATGTCGAATGTTACTTCGATCTGCGGAACTCCCTTCGGAGCCATTGTGATGCCTGAGAGCTGGAAGCGACCAAGAGTCTTGTTGTCGCCTGCCATCTTTCTTTCGCCCTGAAGAACATGAATGTCTACTGATGTCTGATTATCTGCAGCTGTTGAGAAGATCTGGCTCTTCTTTGTGGGGATAGTTGTGTTTCTCGGAATGAGTGTTGTGAATACTCCGCCGAGTGTTTCAATACCAAGTGAAAGCGGTGTTACGTCAAGAAGGAGAACATCCTTTACATCACCTGCAAGAACGCCGCCCTGAATAGCAGCACCGATAGCTACACATTCGTCCGGGTTGATGCCTTTGAAAGCTTCTTTGCCTGTAACTTCCTTAACAAGTGCCTGAACAGCAGGAACACGTGTTGAACCGCCTACGAGAATAACTTTATCGATCTGATTTACGCTGAGACCACTGTCACGGATAGCATTCTGAACCGGGATCTTTGTTGCCTGGATAAGGTCATGGATAAGTTCTTCGAATTTTGCTCTTGTGATAGTCATTTCGAAGTGAACCGGGCCTTCCGGACCTGAAGCGATGAACGGAAGGTTTACATCACTTGTCATTGCGCTTGAAAGTTCGATCTTTGTCTTTTCTGCAGCTTCTTTAAGTCTCTGAACAGCCATTCTGTCGCCTGCAAGGTCGATACCTGTCTGTTTTTTAAACTCATTGATGAAGTAGTTCATAAGTCTTGCGTCAAAGTCATCGCCACCGAGACGGTTGTTGCCGTTTGTTGCGAGAACTTCGAATACGCCGTCGCCAAGTTCGAGGATTGAAACGTCGAATGTGCCGCCGCCAAGGTCATATACCATGATCTTCTGGTTGTCGCCTTTTTCAAGTCCGTATGCGAGAGATGCAGCTGTCGGTTCATTGATAATTCTGAGAACTTCAAGACCTGCGATCTTGCCTGCGTCTTTTGTTGCCTGTCTCTGTGAGTCTGTGAAGTATGCGGGAACTGTGATAACAGCCTTTGTTACTTCTTCACCAAGATAGCTTTCAGCATCCTTTTTAAGTTTCTGAAGGATCATTGCTGAAATTTCCTGCGGTGTGTATTCGCTTCCGTCTACTTTTACTTTGTGGTTAGTACCCATTTCTCTCTTGATTGAAGAGATCGTTCTGTCCGGGTTTGTAACTGCCTGTCTTTTTGCTACCTGTCCTACGAGTCTTTCACCGTTTTTTGTAAAAGCTACTACTGACGGTGTTGTTCTTGCGCCTTCTGCGTTAGCGATAACGACAGCTTCGCCGCCTTCCATAACTGCTACGCAAGAGTTTGTTGTACCAAGGTCGATACCGATAATTTTTTCTTTAGCCATAAATCTATTTTCCTCCTGATTGTTGTTTGCGATATATATAAATTATTATGGGATATTCCCGTATAAACTTACTTTATGCCTTTGAGGCAATTATTTCTGATTCACCTTTACCATTGATGGCCTGATGACTTTGCCTTTGAATGTGTATCCTGCCTGGAATACATCCACGATCTCATTGTCTTCCCTGTCATCAAGACTTTCTGTCATTACCGCATAATGGAAATTCGGGTCAAACTGAGCTCCTTCTGCCTGAATTTTTTCAAGACCGAGAGAAGTAAGCGTGTCGTCAAGCTGCTTCGCAACCATTTTCACACCATTATAAAACGGAGTTTCTTCCGCATCTGCTGAGAGTGCTCTTTCAAGGTTATCAATTACCGGAAGAAGTTTTTCCATTACGGAAGAGGTTGCATCTGTATAAGCTTCAAGCTTTTCTTTCGATGCTCTTTTTCTGTAGTTGTCAAAGTCAGCGTATAATCTTAAATAGCTGTCTTCCTTTTCACTGAGCTGTGCTTTTAAAATATCCGTTTCGCTCAGTTCAATAGTTTCTTCCGCTGCGTTTTCTTCAGTAATAACTTCTTCCGCTGTTTCGGGAGAAGTTTCTTCGTTTAAGATCTCTTTATCAATTGTCAAGATCGTTTCCTCCAATACTGTCGTTTATATATTTACTCAACTGGTTCGTCATTACGTTAAGTGCCGATACACATTTGTCGTAATCCATTCTCGTAGGACCTATAAGTCCGATGGTGCCGATTGGCACACCGTTATATTTATATGTTGCTGTGATCAGAGAACAGTCCTCAAGTTCATTTACTTCCGTTTCAGAGCCTATTTTTATATCAAGACTTTCATTATTGGAAGCGAGAAGCATACCTACAAGTTCCTGTTTGTATAATGTGTCGAGGATCTGCTTTGCCTTTGCTGTGTTCTGAAATTCCGGATGATTGAGTATCTCCGTAAGCCCGTTTGAATAAATCTTCGTATCCGATGATGTGTTCAGAAGAAGATTTATCGCAGGAACTATCTGCGAAAGTATCTTCTGTTCCGTCCTGTCAAGAAGTTCATATTCACTGGCAAATCTTCCTGCGGAATATTCGGTTTTTATTTTTTTACAGAACGTAAGGAAGTTTCCTACCCTTTCAAGCTGAGAACTTGTGGGAATAATATCAAGTTTGAATTCCGCACTCTTTACAATACCCTGCATTGTAATTACAACGATGAGTATCCTTTCGTTTTCAACGGGTATAAGATGAACATCCCTTATATTTGTCTCCGCAATATTCGGTGAAGTGATCAGTGCCGTATAGTTCGTAAGTTTATTAAGTATCTCCGCCGTTTTTTCAACTGCTGCTTCAAGCTCACCGAGATACTGTTCGTACTGAGTTCTCACTTCTTCGCTTACCGTAGGCGGAAGATCAAAAACCTGCATATATTTATCTACATAGAATCTGTATGCCTTTTGCGTCGGGATCCTTCCTGCAGATGCGTGAGGCTGCACAAGATATCCCAGATCTTCCAGATCTGCCATTTCGTTGCGGATAGTAGCGGATGAAACACCGAGATTGTATTTCTTCTCAAGGGTTCTTGAACCGACCGGTTCAGCCGTATGAATGTAATCTTTTATGATTGCATTGAGTATTTCGTATTTCCTTTCATCATTCTTCGCCATAGCACACCTTCTGCACAGAGGCTCACGCCTCTTTTTATTAGCACTCACTTCACTTGAGTGCTAACATGACTAAAGTATACTCCCCAAAAGTAGTTTTGTCAATAGTTTAGTCATTTCTAATGTTTTTTTAATAATTCTTTATATTTTCTTTTCATATGCCGTTTCCCGCCCACCCCGCCGCAGGCAGGCGCAGTCATTGAAGCTTTGCTGCAATGACCGTACAGATGCGTTTCCGACGCATCTGCACGAGCAGGCATCGCTCAGGCGATGCCTGCCGCCTGCGGCTGCCCCGACGAAGTAATCACATACAAAAAAAAGAGCACTCAAAGGTACTCTTTGCGAAAAATATATTTCACTGACATAACTCCAGAGAAGCAACAGCGTTAAGCTTCAGATCAGAGAAATCTCCGTTTTTATACATATGATATGCCTGCGCTGCTATCATTCCCGCATTGTCCGAGCAAAGAACATTATCGGGAATAAACAGTTCATAACCGTTTCTGTCTGCAAGTGCCTTCAGCTCTTTTCTGAGAAGACTGTTACATGCGACCCCGCCACACACAGCAATGGTATTCAGTCCTTCCGCTTTTGCGGCTTTTTCGAGCTTTGTTACGAGAATGTCCACAACACTGCGTCTGAATGATGCACATAAATTTTCTTTGTTTACTTCCTCGCCTTTCATCTTCGCCTTGTTGAGGTAATTAAGTACGGCACTCTTCATTCCGCTGAAGCTGAAATCATAATTATCTTCTTTAAGCATTGCTTTCGGTAAATCTATGGAATATTCATCTCCGAGATCTGCCAGCTTGTCAAGTTTTGCGCCCCCCGGATAAGCAAGTCCCATAACCCTTGCAACTTTATCAAAAGCTTCACCTGCCGCATCATCACGGGTAGATCCGAGAACGGTGAAAGATGTGTAATCATCTACCCTTACGATCATGGTATGCCCCCCTGAAACAACGAGACAGATAAACGGAGGCTTTGCACCAAGAAGAAAGTTTGCGCTGATGTGTCCTGCCATATGATTCACGCCGATGATTGGTTTTCCGGAAGCCATAGCAAGAGCTTTTGCATAAGATACTCCGATGAGAAGCGCACCGACAAGGCCGGGACCCTTCGTTACGGCAATGGCAGACATATCCTCAAGAGTATACCCGGACTCATTGAGGGCGGAATCAACGACAGAACTGATTGCTTCAAGATGACTGCGTGAAGCTATCTCCGGGACTACCCCACCGTAAAGTGCATGAATATCTATCTGTGTTGCAATTATATTTGAGAGTAATTTTCCGTCCTCAATTACAGCTGCGGAAGTTTCGTCGCAGGAGGACTCTATTGCAAGAATTTTTATACTGCTCATTTTATTCACCATATATTATGCTCATAAGAAGAGCATCTTCATTTGTGTCATTGTAATAGTTCGGCCTTATACCAACGGCGACAAATCCTTTTTTCGTATAAAGTCCGATTGCCGCATCGTTTGTTATCCTGACTTCAAGAGTATGCAGGTATAATTCAAATCTTTCAAGAGACAATTTTATCGCTTCATCCATCATCATTGATGCGATACCCATCCGTCTGTATTCCCCAAGCACAGCAACATTTGTTATATGCCCTTCGTCATAAAAAACCGTCACAGTGACAAATCCCACGACTTTCCCGTCACATTCCGCAACGACGACCACAGAAGTGTCTCTTATGATCTCATCAAACAGGGCAGCTTCCGACCAGGGCTGATGAAAGCAACTGCAGGCAATGGGATATATATCAAAAATATCGTTTTCCGTCGCTTCCCTGATAGTGATCATTTTTTCAGGTTCTCCTCTGCCTGGGCTTTTCTTATATAATTCAGATCAAGAGAATACGCACTCTCACGTCTGTCGCTCAGAAGTGCCGCTTTGGCTGTATATGCAGCTGACGGCATGCAGCTCACACTGTCAGCAAATTTTGCCTTATTTCCCATAAGAGATATTATCTTTTCACGGAATTTCATCACCCCGTCACCGAGAAACAATGCTCTTTCACCGTCTTTCAGTTCAGAAACAAGCATCTCGCAGAATTCTTCGATGCCGAGACTGTTGTCCTCGCTGATCCTTTGAGGCTTATCCTCTGAGTTACGGAACATTGCACAGTATACCTGATTTCTCTGCGCATCAAGTATCGGAGCTATAATTCCCGTGAAGTTTTCCTGTGAATACGCAAGAGCTTCGAGGGTTGATACGGGGATTACCGGCTTGCCTGTGGCATATGCAAATCCTTTGATCGTTGCCGCACCGATTCGAAGTCCTGTAAATGATCCGGGGCCCACAGTAAGTGCGAAAGCGTCCATATCGGAGAGAGTCATATTTATCTGTTCAAGAAGAGATTCTATAAGAGGAAGAAGCTTTTCCGAATGTTTGAGTTTATAGTTTGTACTGTACAGTCCGTGAAGTTTATTCTCATCCATAACCGCAACACTTGCGGATACGGTAGATGTATCAATGGCAAGGATAATCATACGAAACCTCCATAAGCTTTTTCATAAGTGATTCATCCGAAGAATACATTTCAAAATATCTTTCGTCATCGTCACCTTTTGTTATATCTATATACAAGGCATCATCTTCTATAACATCGTCTATTATCTCTGCCCACTCAATGAGCATAACAACACACTCATCGATAATATCATAATATCCGATGACATCAAGATCATCACTGCTTCCGAGACGATACGCATCCATATGATACGCTGTGCCTCCCGGCAGGTCGTATTCGTTTATTATGGTGTATGTAGGCGACGTCACCTTTCCTTTATATCCGAGATGCCTGAGTACTGCTGCAGAAAACACACTTTTCCCCGCGGCAAGATCTCCATTGAGAGCGATTATCTGACCGTGGCGTAGTATTTCAGCAACTGCTGTGGCAAGAAGAATTGTCTGTTGTTCGTCTGAGGTCCTGAATCTTATTTTTTCCATAGCACTTAATTATACCATAACTTAGCATCTTCTTATACAGAAATATTCATTTTTTGTATGCGCAGTTGATTATGGATACAACAGAAACCGTACTATTATAATTATAATATAAAAATTGTGCCAAAAATCCGTGTGACAAGTTTTGTGTTGTTTGATTTATGTTATAATGCTTATGAATTTTGATAAATATTTTTGTAAATGTATTGCATATTATGTAAACATACTGTATAATACGTACGTATTTAGTTCGTGCCCGAACTAAATCCTCATACATATGGCGTTCGAAACCGTAACCATCCCTGTCGTAGCTGACATAACAAAGTTGATGTTATGCTTATGATATGAAGGTGAGGTTTGTCATATTAGTTCATACCTGAACTATAAAGTATCATATATTCACATTGGAAGGTCAATTATGAGTATTATACCATCTCAGTTTCTGTTGCATACCATAAGAACTGTTTCCAATCAGATAAAGCGGGAGCATGACTTCAGACTCTCTGAGGCAAAAGTGCAGTCAAATGTAAAGTCCGGTCCCGGACTTACAGGACATCAGTTCGGAATCATGGAATACATTCACAAACACAGTTCGCAACGGGAAGTATATCAAAAAGATATTGAATCAGCATTTCATATGGGAAAATCAACCGTTTCCACACTGCTGAAGGTTCTGGAAGATAACGGATATCTGATCAGGACAGCATCAGAACACGACGGAAGACTGAAAAAACTTATCCCAACCGAGTTAGCTGTTGAAAGCAGAGAGCTTGCAAGAGTCGTGTCAGCAGAGCTGACAGAGCAGTTAACGGAAGATATCAGCGAAGAAGAAATACTTGCATTTGTTTCGACAGCAAGAAAACTGCTCGTCAATCTGGAAAAACACGAACGGGCAACAAGAGATTAGGCCATAAAAAAAGGAGAAATATATAATGTCAAACATCAACACACACGAAGAACTTAACGGGGCACTTTCACAGAAAATAAAACACGTTTCCAGACTCATCGACAGTATTATTGAAGAATTCTATAAACCATATTCGGTTACTGTTGCTCAGTCGGATGTAATGAACAGAATTCACAGCGAAGGAAAGCTCTCCATGAATGCCCTCTGCCTCGAACTCAATATGAGCAAATCAAACCTTTCACCTATCTGCAAAAAGCTTGAGATCGCAGGAATGCTCAAGAAAACAAGAGACTTTTATGATCAGAGAGTCGTATATCTTGAACTTACGGAAAAAGGCGAAGAAGTGATCAAAGAAGCAAATGCTGCTTTTAATGACAAAGGCCTTGCAATGGACAAGTTCCTTGATGCCGAAAAGATCGAAACTCTCACATCTATCCTTTCTTCATTGGAAGCATCTCTCGAAAAAGCAAACGAAGAATTAAAATAATTTTTTTCAGCCATATACAGACTGCCATATTCACGGCAGTCTGTTTTTTCGTGCCCCTCGTACCTCGCCCGCACCCCCGCCCATCTCCGCCGCAGGCATGCTGTCGCATCCGCGACAGCAGTTCAGAAGCTTCGCTTCTGAAGGTGGGAAGCCTACGCTTCCCACCGCCTGCGGCGTCCCCGGACAAAAGCTGTTTTTCATAACGCAATCATTAAAATTTCATTAGTTAACAGTATCTCATTGACTTAATATGTGAAAAATAATAATATAGTGTAAAATGAATATCAAGGAGGTTTTTATGCTTAAGATCCGCGAACTCAGCAAATCCTACAACAACAAGACTGCGGTTGATAACTTATCCCTTGACATAAACAGCGGCGAAATTTTTGGATTCCTCGGTCCTAATGGTGCAGGAAAGACCACCACAATAAAAATGATTACGGGAATTCTCCGTCCTACAAGCGGAAGCATATCCGTTATGGGAACAGATATATCAGTCGATCCCATAACCGCAAAGAAAAAAATGGCTTATGTATCCGATACCCCCGAAGCAAACAAAAAGATTAAGGGTATTGAATATGTAAATTTTATGGCGGATATGTATGATATCGGCAAAGAAAGAGCTTCCCTCATCGAAGAATATGCAGCTATGTTCGAAATGACCGATAACTTAGGTGATTATATCTCTACATATTCCCACGGAATGCAGCAGAAGATATCCCTCATCGGAGCTCTTGTAACAAAACCTGAGCTTCTCGTCCTGGACGAACCAATGGTAGGACTTGATCCGAAGAGCTCATTCAACTTAAAAGAACTTATGAAAAAACTCTGCGCTGAAGGAAAAAGCATATTTTTCTCCACTCATGTTCTTGATGTGGCTGAGAAATTCTGCGACAGAGTAGGAATTATAAATAAAGGTAAACTTATTGCCGTCGGCAGTATGGAAGAACTGAAACAGAATACAGATTCTTCCCTCGAAGAAATATTCCTGGAGCTTACAAATGAACAGTAAATATCTGAAATTATGTGCATATCAGGCAAAGGCACTGTTCAACCCGAAAAAAGCCCTACACGATATGGCTCACAGCAAAAAATCCCTCCTCAAAGCTGTGGGAGTAATTATCCTCATACTCTGCCTCGCTCCGTCATATGCCGCATATATTTACCTTGCGGACGGTGCATACGATATGCTCTCAATACTCAATCAGCAGAGAGCTATTCTCAGCTTCGGAGTTATGATGAATGCCGCTCTTACATTTTTTTTCGGTCTGTCATATGTGTTTTCCACGCTGTTTGATTCGGAAGATACGAATATGCTTCTGACACTGCCCATAAAACCGAAAAATATTATCGCAAGCAAACTCACGGTAATTCTCCTGTTTGAATCCGTAATTTCTATGATGATACTTCTGCCGCTGTTCATAAGCTACGGCATAAATTCAGGGGCCGGTATATTGTTCTATGTATATGCTCTGATCATCATTCTTTTGTCGGCAGTTATTCCCCTTGCCGTAAGTACGATAATCTCCGTGGTTACCGTAAGGGCTTTCGGAATGAGGATAAACACCGAGCTTGTACAGGTCATTCTTATGCTCGCACTGACAGCATGCATACTTGCGCTTAATTTCAGCACAGCAGGTCAGGCACTGAATATGAACGAAGAGGAACTGATAAATGCCATCATTACAGACGGGGCATTTCTTTCCGACAAGGTAACGAGCGTGTACTTCCCTGCTTTGCTTGCAACGGAAGCTCTTCTTGCTCCGTTTTCCGTAAACGGATTTATATATCTGTGCGCATATGTGGCTGTAAGTATTGTCAGCTTTGCCATAAGTGTATTTATCGGGGATAAATTCTATCTGCAGGCTGTGTGTCAGGGGCTCGGAGCAAAAGTAAAAAGCAAAAAACTCTCCGGAGAACAGCTCAGAAAAAGCAGCGGAACAAATTCAAGAGCCGTAAGTATAATGAAAAACGACATAAGGATACTTTTCCGCACTCCAATATTCGTATTCAACACTGTATTCGTCATTCCTCTCATGATCGTTATCTTCGGTATAGGTTTCATGGCGGAAGGTATGGAAGTAATGGATACTTTCGGTTCTCTCTACGATATGTTCGGCGATTATTTCCTGTTCGTATATGCGGCAATAATGATGTTTATGCTCTCAAGTGCATCCATAACCGCTTCATCATTCTCAAGAGAAGGCACAGCACATCATATATACAAATCCCTTCCCGTTACCGGAAAAGATCAGCTTATCGGAAGACTTGCCGGGCAGATTATAATAAATCTGATCACAGTAGCTGTACTCGCAGTACTTCTTGTTGTATTTATGAATGTTGAGATACTTCCGATGGCGGTAACATCAATCTGTATATTCTCATGTCTTATCCCCGTAAACATCTTCGGGCTGATTCTCGACGGAAGAAAGCCGCTCATCGACTGGGACAATCCCGCAAGAGCAGTAAAGCAGAATATGAATGTGCTGTTCTCAATGCTCGCAGGAATGGCTTATACGGTCATCATGGGATTTACTGTATGGCAGCTTTATATGAACTTTAACTTTACATTCACCGCATCTATGCTCACCGCCGCAGGAATTTCCCTTGTTTTAAGCGGAATTTGTGCTAAAGTGTTCATTTCCTTGTATCCGAAGATGATCATGGAAGATTAAAATAATTCACAAGGGACTTTAAGTCCCTTTTTCGTTTCCAAAACAAACGACAACAGAGTTTTACATAAATTTCCCAAACACAGGAGAATAATACGCTCAGACAGTCAAACCAACGCAGCAAAAAAGCATCATCTGTATGATGATGCTTTACTTTTATATTTATTAACTTATGTTTTATACAGCTTCCTGTATAATTCACGGTAATGCGCAGCATAAAAGGATTTAGACAAGCATTAAAGATTCTTGAATACGTCTACTGCATCTGAGAGCACTTCCGTTCCCACTGTTTCGATCATACCTGCATCATATGCTTTTGCTACTGCAGGATCGATGGGAAGTCTTGCAAGAACTTTAAGTCCGAATTCTTCAGCAACCTGATCTACATGGCTGTCACCGAAAATGCGGTGTTCTTTGCCACAGTCGGGGCATTTGAAATATGACATATTTTCAACGATACCGAGTACGGGGATATTCATTTTTTCTGCCATATTTACAGCCTTTGCAACGATCATACCAACGAGATCCTGCGGTGAAGATACTACGATGATACCATCAATGGGAAGTGACTGGAATACTGTAAGAGGTACATCACCTGTTCCCGGCGGCATATCCACGAACATATAATCAACATCACCCCAACGTACATCTGTCCAGAACTGTTTTACTGCGCCTGCAATAACCGGACCTCTCCATACAACAGGAGATGTTTCGCTTGCAAGAAGAAGGTTGATAGACATTACTTTGATACCTGTATCTGTGCGTACAGGGAGAATCGTATTGTCTTCAACATCTGCCTGACAGTGAAGTCCGAATCCTGTAGGAATAGACGGACCTGTAATATCTGCGTCCAGTACTGCAACATTTGCGCCCAGTCTTCTCATAGCAACGGCACAAAGGCTTGTAACAAGAGATTTACCTACGCCGCCTTTTCCGCTGACGATACCAATAACTTTATTTACACTGCTGTCTTTATTTAACGGCTCAAGAAAGTCATTGCGGTCTGCGCAGTCACTTTTATCACATGTGCTGCAATTACTTGTGCATTTTTCGCTCATAATAACTCCTTCATATTTCTGATTGATTTACTTTTGATATATATTTCAACTCTTGTAAAAGAATGTGAAATCAGTTTTTCCTGCAACGGCAGGGCTTTCCGTGAAGCGCGATACATTCATCATTCTCACAATAACGGACATCTCCGCCATCGATGACAAGCTTCGCACCGTCCACAATAAAACGGGCAAGTTTGTTGCGTGCTTCGTCATACACCTTCTGGACTGTCGTCCTGGCTATATTCATCTGACGGGCACATTCTTCCTGTGTCATTTTGTTCAGATCAATGAGACGTATTACCTCATATTCGTCGATACTCATTACTACTGTCGTCTCTTCCTCACCGGAATGCATCGGTGCAAACTGTGTGCAGGAAGGCATTTTGCAAACTTGTCGGTATTTTCTCGGTCTGCCCATCTTATTAACTCTCCGTTCTTTCTACACAATTCATTATACCCCGTTTATGTCATATGTCAATAACTTTAACGTGGCAATTTCTCTGTTTTAAGCATTAAGAGGTAATTTTAAGCTGTATTTAAGATTTACCTGTTATATAATGAATATGGAGGAAGCATATGTTTATTATTATCTGGGGCTCTGTGTGCCTCGTATTCATTCTTATAGGAATTTCTTTCAGAAACAGTAAAAAACAGATTCAGCCGTGGGCAAACACTACGATAAAAATCAAAGAAGAGTATATAAAACAGTACAATAAAGAAACAGGTAATCTGTTCATTAAATATGCGGTACTTTTAGTACTTGCAGCAGTGCCTATGCTTTTTGATATGAGACAGAACTCCCCCATGGCGGTCATTACGATACTGGTAACCGTATTCTCAAGTATTTATCTCGCTTACGGTTTAGTCAGACTGCAGAATAAATATAAATAATACACACAAAAGCCCGCATCAGCGAGCTTTTGCCAAACCGTCAAAAAACCTTTTGACGGTTTGTTCTTTATTTACAGGTTGTTCGAAAAGTCCGGAGGCAAGGCAAATTTCTGCGAGAAAATGCGTGGTTTACTACCCGTAAATGAGCATTTTTGAGTCGGAAATTGCTCACAGCAAGCCAAATCAACAATAAAAATCAAATCAATGATTTGGCGGTGCGGACTTTTTCGACAAGCTGACAAAAGCCCGCATCAGCGGGCTTTTGAAATATTACCTTATGCTTCTTTTGTCAGTGCTTCGAGGAACATGCAGAGATATTCATAAACTTCTTTGAAAGACTGAAGATCAAGATATTCTTCCGGAGTATGTCCGTTTGCACTCTTGGGACCGAATGCAATAATATCCATTTCAGGTTCTTTTCCGCAGAATTCACCGCATTCAAGTCCGCCGTGGCCTGCATGGATCTTCAACTCGATGCCGAATTTTTCCTTGAACAGCTTCATATGAAGCTCTCTCATCTTTGAATCCGGATTATATTTCCATCCCACATAGCTTGAAACAACTTCAACATCATATCCGAATACATCGGCAAATGCTTTAAGCTCATCACCAAATGCCCACAGACGTGTATCTTCACCGCTGCGTGAAAGTGTCCAGAACTTGATCTGATCATCTGTAAGCTGAATTGCCGCAAGGTTGTTTGATGTAAGAACGAGATCTTCAATCTCAAAGCTCATATCCCTTACTGTTGAGGGTATCATAAGAGCAAACTGAACAAGTCTCTTACTCTGCATATCGTCAAGCATCTTTTCCGGAGCTTCACAGGGAGCAAACTCACAGATGAAGCCTTCATCTGTAACTTTAAGTTCTTCTGTGATGATCTTTACTTCTTTTTCGATAACTTCGAGAGCCACATCTTTATCTTCAACACTGATGACAGCTTTGATATCAGACATAATTGCGTTGCTCATATATCCGCCGTTGATCTTCGCAACTACTGTCTTCGTTGAAAGAGATACTTTGTTGATTATTCTTGCAATAAGTTTACCTGCATTTCCTCTGCCGAGATTGATAGCACCTGCAGAGTGACCGCCTTTGAGACCGTGGATGAATAATGAAATAAACTCACCCTTTGCTTCCTGCCAGATGGGTTTCTGGGTCATAAACATTTCAAGACCACCTGCACATGAAACGGCTGTAGTTGTCTGATCCATACCGCCTGCGTCCATATTGATCATTCTCTTTCCTGTGAATGCATCTTTTGAAAGTTCATGAGCACCGATAAGTCCTGTTTCTTCATTTGCTGTGAAAATACATTCGAGCGGCGGGTGAACGAGTGTATCATCAGAAAGAACACCCATCATATATGCGACAGCGTTGCCGTTGTCTGCGCCGAGTGTTGTGCCTTTTGATTTGAGAAGACCGTCTTCAACATAGATCGGAAGCGGATCTGTAAGGAAGTTATGATCACTTTCCGGAAGCTTTACAGCAACGATGTCTGTATGTCCCTGAAGGATAACCGGCTCAAGATTTTCACAGCCTGCACTGCCTTTTTTCTTCAATACAACATTGTTGTGTTCGTCTTTGTATGCATCAAGACCGAGAGCTTTTCCCCAGTCATAAAGATACTGCGCAACTCCTGCTTCGTTGCCGCTTCCGCGGGGAATTCTCGAGATATCTTCAAAATACTGAAGAACTTGTTTCGGTTCGTAACCTTCTGTAACATATTTATACATATTGACCTCCTGAGATTTTATAATTTAAACTTATTAGGTATATTATAGTGGTAAACACCTGTTTTCTCAAGTATTTCACGAATATTCATTAAATAAATTCTGCCATATTCATCGGATAGTGCATAAAAAAACAGGTATGCAGATGCATACCTGTATGTAATATCTTACGCTTCTTTTGTGAGTTCTTCGAGGAGTTTGCAGAGATATTCGTAAACTTCCTTGAATGATGCGAGATCGAGGAATTCTTCCGGAGTATGAGCTCCGCCGCCTTTCGGCCCGAATGTGATGATGTCGATTTCCGGATCTTTGCCGTAGAATTCGCCTGTTTCAAGTCCGCCGTGACCTGCGTGGAGCTGGAGTTCTACGCCAAGAACTTCTTTTGCAAGACGGATGTGTGTTTCTCTGAGTTTTGAATCGGGCTTGAATTTCCAGCCTGAGAAGTTTGCGCCAACCTGTACTTCAAAATCAAATGCATCTGCGAGAGCCTTGATCTCATCGCCCATTGCTTCCTGTCTTGAAGAGTCGCCGCTGCGGTTGAGTGTGAGAACTTTAATTACATCTTCATATACCTGAACTGCAGCAAGGTTGTTAGAGTTAAGAACAAGACCTTCGATCTCGAAGCTCATATCCCTTACAGTTGCGGGGATAGTGAAAACGAACTGAACGAGCTGTTTTGACTGTTTGTCATCAAGCATCTTTTTCGGTGCTTTATCACAGCAGAGTTCTTCAACTTCACAGATGAAACCTTCATCTGTAACTCTGAGTTCTTCTTTGATTTCGGCAATAGTTTTTTCAATGATAGGCATAGCAACAGCTTTGTCTTCTACACTGATAACAGCCTTGATGTCAGACATGATTGCATTCATCTTTTCGCCGCCGTTCATTGTTGCCACCACTGTCTTCGTTGAAAGAGATACTTTGTTGATGATTCTTGCCATCAGTTTGCCTGCATTACCTCTTCCTTTGTCGATAGCACCTGCAGAGTGACCGCCTTTGAGACCATGGATATAAAGTGAAATGAATTCACCTTTTGCATCCTGCCATACCGGTGTTTTAACCATTGTAAGCTCAAGACCGCCTGCGCTTGAAACTGTTGTCTTACCGTCAGCAAGTCCGCCGCCGTCCATATTGATCATGCGTTTTCCTGTGTAAGCATCTTTTGAGAGTTTGTTTGCGCCGATGAGGCCGATTTCTTCGCCTGATGTGAAGATACATTCAAGAGGCGGATGAACGAGTGTATCATCAGAAAGAACACCCATCATATATGCAACAGCGTTGCCGTTGTCTGCGCCGAGTGTTGTGCCTTTTGATTTGAGAAGACCGTCTTCAACATAGATCGGAAGCGGATCTGTAAGGAAGTTATGATCGCTTTCCGGAAGTTTTACAGCTACGATGTCTGTATGTCCCTGAAGAATAACCGGCGGGAGATTTTCACAGCCTGCACTGCCTTTTTTCTTGAGGACTACGTTGTTGTATTCATCTTTGTATGCGTCCAGACCGAGATTTTTTCCCCAGTCATAAAGATACTGAGCAACGCCTGCTTCGTTGCCGCTTCCGCGGGGAATTCTTGAGATATCTTCAAAATACTGAAGAACTTGCTTCGGTTCGTAACCTTCTGTAACGTATTTCATGGTTTTTCTCCTTTTAAATTTATCTGAACATATTATAATAGATAAACAGCGGATAACTCAACATATTTGTAATATTTTCGCATAAATATTCCCGATTTATTGCTTTTTCCTGCATACAAGCATATATCTGTGAATATTTCCGCTTACTTTTCCTTTTGTATCAATAATGCGTTTTGCTTCACAAAGCCTCTCAAAGCATTTTTCAACAGAAAACCCGACGAATTCCCACTCAATTATTTTCGCAAACCATACGAGAGCTGATATATCATAAAACTCTATGGGAACATATGATTCTCTTGCTTTCACAATCTCAAATCCCGCACTTTCAAATGCATTTTTCTGCTCTTTCAGATTCATTCCGGGAAAAGGTTTCGGAGTATCGCCAAGAAGAAGCTTCACAACCTCTCTTTCATTGTCTTCGCCAACCTGCTGTGTAATAAATAAACCTCCGCTTTTCAATACCCGGTATATTTCCGAAGGGGAAAAGCTTCCGTGACGGTTAATGATAATATCAAAAATATTGTCATCAAAAGGCAAACTTTGCGCACCGCATTCATACACGCTGATCCCGAGAGGGGACAATCTTTCCCTGCAAAGCTCTGCATTCGGGGAATATCCTTCCGTAACGGATGTATTTTCGTAGGGATGAGATAATTTCAGCAGAAATTCCCCGCCTCCTGTATCCATATCGAGGAGAATATGTTCGTCTTTCAGGTATTCTTTTATTATGTCGTAATAATCCCACCCTAAAAGCTCATCATACGAGCGGTATTTCCCTTCTATATGCGAAAAATCCCAGCCGTGTATCACCGCATCCTTTTCGCACTGTGTAAGATATTCTCTGAATCTGTCCATATGCATTCCTCCCGCATATAAATTATACGATTATAATAATAAAATGTAAACTGTAAATAAACTTATCTTTATCCGTACTCAGTACAACAAATCCGCAGAATATACGGAATATTTTCGTATTCCCATTACCTTTTATTTTTCAATACAGATGTATATAATAAAATTGCAGATATATTGTGAGTACGGCAATACTCAGAAGGAGGAAATATGACAAACAAGGCAAAATACAATGAGAGATTAAACAGAATCAACGATGCCATTGCCCTCAAAGAAGGCGATGTGCCCCTTATTCCCATCATTCAGTGCTATCCTTATATTCAGGCAGGATACACAATGGCAGATATTCTATATGATACGGAAGTAACAAAGGCAAGAGAAAGCATATTCAAGTACCTTGATGATTATCAGCCGGATGCACTCATGGGACACAGCTATGTAAGTATCGGACAGGGCCCAATACTCGAGCTCGCAAACCCGCACACCACACGCTGGGCAGGTATGCCGGGAGATATTATCGACAAAAACTCAATCCATCAGTTCATTGAATTCCCGTTCCTTGAAGAAGATGAGTTCGATATGTTTTTCAACGACAGAAGCGGCTGGGTAATGAATGTGGGTATGCCCAGAACAACAGGCCTTCTTGAACCGATGAAAGCATTCCGCCCGGGGCAGATGAATGTATATAACAGTCACTCTGCAGTGGCAAATGCTGTAAGCACACCAGAGTTCAAGGATATGATCAAAAAACTCTGGAAAATAAATGAAATCAACGCAGCATTACAGCCGAAACTCGCTCAGCTCAATGTTGATGTTGAAGAATACGGATATCCTGTTCTCGCAATGGGAGGCGCGGGAGTGCCTTATGACGGATACAGCGATTTCCTCAGAGGAACACTCGACGGACTCGCAGACCTTTACGAAAGACCTGAGCAGGTAATGGCATACTGCGAAGAACAGCTGGAAAAAACTCTCGCAGCCATAAAAATGCAGGGACAGAGAATCCCCGGCAAACATGTATTCATGGCACTGCACAAAGGTATGGACGGCTTCATGAGCGATGAACATTACCGCGACTTCTACTGGAATCACCTGCAGATTATCATCAATGCTATTATTGATGCGGGAATGGTTCCGTATATCTACACGGAAGGCAAATACACATCCCGTCTTGAATGCCTGAAGGAAGTCCCGGAAGGAAAAGTAATCTATCACTTCGAAGAAGTTGATATTGTAAAAGCAAAGAAAGAACTCGGAGGTACTGCCTGCATCGCAGGTGCATTCCCCGTATATCTTCTTGACTACGGCACAAAACAGCAGGTTATCGACGAAGTCAAACGCATTATTGACGTATGCGCACCGGGCGGAGGATATATCTTTGAAACATCCTGCGGTATGGACTACGCAAAACCGGAAAATGTGGAAGCAATGGTCGAAACTGTACGTACATACGGAAAGAAATAATATAAAAACAACAGCAAGGGTTTATCCCTTGCTGTTTCTGTTCATTTCAATTTTTATACTGATAATTATTTATGTATGGGAAGATGGAAGTGCCTTGTCGCGTATTTTATAATTGTTCCATCAGTTTTTCCAGCAAAACTATCAGTTCATCAATTTTGCCGGATTTCTTCTTCAGTTCATCAAGGCGTTTTTTCAGTATTATCCTCAGCTCCGTTTTGGGAGCCTCATAAATATGTTTTATTTCCCTGAGCGTAAAGCCCATCTCCTGAAATTGTTTTATCTGCAATATTTTCTGCTGTGCTTTTTTGTCATAAAGCAGATGTCCCATCTTGTTTTTTCCGCATGAAGACACAAGCCCCATTTTTTCGTAGCCCTGCACCGCACGCCTCGAAACACCGCTCATTTCGCAGATTTCACGCAATAACAGCTCCTCCATCAACGTCTCCTTTCTGTCAGAGTAAAACTGCACGCAGCGTGCAGTCAACATTTTTCTCCGACAAAACACTTCCTGAAAAGAAGCTGTAAATTTCGCGTTGCATGTATTCATAAGAGCATCTGTAAATTCCGCGCCTCTGTAAAAAAAACTGTAATTTCCGCGAAATAAAAAAGACAACCCTTTCGGATTGTCCTGATAAACTTATTATAACACCACTGATCGTTCACATACGGCAAGAAAACAATCACGTATATGATGATTCAGACAAGCATTGCCTAATGATGTGTATGGCCCTCTTCATCACCATGCTCATGGTCATGAAAATGAGTGTGGGTATGTGAGTGAACATTATTAATCTTTGTAAGGTCAACAATTCTCGTACATACCCTTTTTGCAAGGGCAGAATTATGCGTGATTATTATCATACCCATATTCCTCTCTTCTGAAATCTCCAAAAGAAGATGCCATATCTGTGCCTGAGTGATAACATCAAGCATTGTGGTTATCTCATCACAAATGAGGAATTTTGTTTCGGGACCGAGAACTCTTGCGATACAGAATCTCTGCAGCTCACCTCCGGAAAGTTCCGACGGCCAACGGCTCATCCATGAATCTTCTATTCCCATTTTTCTGAGTATTTCTTCGTCAGGTTCCCAGGACTCCCTTAGTATCTTATCCATTTTCCAGCGGGGGTTTACAGCCTGCTCCGGATGCTGATATATCATCTGAACAGGGCAATATCCGCTCTTCGGAAGGGGCTTTCCGTCAAGAAGCACCTGTCCCGATGTGGGCATACGGTATCCTGCAAGGATCTTCGCAAGGGTACTTTTTCCGTATCCCGACGGAGCTACGATTCCTACTCTCTCTCCGCTCTCTACGGTGAGGGATATGTTATCAAGTATAAGGGGGGATTTTTCCGTATAACCGAAACTGATATTTTCTGCTTTAAGTTGCATGGACACACCTTACCTTTCCGCCACGGACATCTCTCATTTCTATTTCACCTGCACAAGCATCATCTCTCAGCGGACATCTGTCAGCAAACAGACACCCACTCGGAAGATCGCCTGCATAAGGCTGTTTTCCGTCAATAGGCTTGAATCCTTTCTGAGGAAGAGCATCAACAAACGCCATGCTGTATGGATGCCTGAGGAATCCCCTTCCCATAATAAAATCAAGTGTGGGAGCGATCTCCACAACTGTCCCTGCGTAAAACACTGCGATCCTGTCCGCAACCTCAAACGCAAGGTCAATGTCGTGAGTTATCATAAGTACAGCCGTACCTTTATCCGCAAGCTCCCTGAAATGATTCAACGTTTCCATTGCCATTTCAACATTCAGCCCCGGAGTAGGCTCATCTGCAATAATAAGCTTCGGATGTTCCATTACCGCAGAAGAAATAAGCACTCTTCTGGCCATACCTCCCGAAAGCTGAAACGGATAGAGTTTATCCACTCTTTCGTCAAGCTGATAGCGGTTGAAAACTTCTCTCTGTCTTTCTTTTGTCCCATATACACCGATGACCTGCTTGTCAACATGCATAAGCGGATCCAGATAATCCACTGACTGGGGAATAAACGCTATATCTTTTCCAAGAAGCTCCCTGCAATACTTTTCATCAAGTTCTTTTCCGTCAAAAGTTATCTTTCCTCCGACTTTTGCGTTTTTCGGAAGGATATGAAGGACACTGTGCGCAAGAATGCTCTTTCCGCTTCCGCTTGAGCCTACAACGGCCACGATCTCGCCTTCCTTCACATCTATGGAAAGCTGATGAATAACTTCAAGGTCCGTTTTTTTGAATCCGCCCTTCCGGTACATATTAAACGCAACAGTCAGATCTTCTACACTTAATATCGTTCTTTTTTCTGTCATAAACTGCTCCTATTCATTTCCGCTTTCCGGGTTCCAGAGTTTTTTCAGATTGTCTCCGATCACATCAAAGAGCATTACCGCAACGAGAAGCATAAGCCCCGGGAATACTGCAAGCCACCATTTCCCCGTGGCGAGATAATCCATTGACTCGGAAAGGATAACGCCTATTGCCGGCATTTCTTTCGGAAGCCCGAAACCGAGGAAAGTAACACTTGCTTCATGCATTATAGCGTGCGGGAACAAAAGTATAAGCCCGATAATGTACGAAGGAATAACATGCGGAAGAATATGACCGAATGCTACCTGCCACTTTGTTTTCCCCATTTTATATGCCGCCTGCACATACTGTGAAGAACGTACCTGCATTACTTCTGCCCTTACTATACGGGTAAGGCTCGGCCAGTGAGTGAATATTACAGCCAGTGTAACGCCTTTCACGCCTTTTCCCAGCATAAATGATATGAGTATCAGAAGGACAAGATGCGGAAGCCCCTGACACAAATCAACGCACCAGTTTACGAACTTATCCACCCATCCGCCGAATACTGCAGAAGAAACACCCATAAACAGTGCTATAAACGAAGAAAATATTGACGCAAGCACACCGATAATAAGACTGTTTGAAAGAGCCTTTATACAGCGGCTGAACATATCCCTGCCCATAAAGTCCGTACCGAAAGGATGAGAAATCTCCGGAGAGACGAACTTTGCGCCATAATCAACAGCATACGCTTCCTCAGGCATTATAAGCCCCCACAGCCCAATGCCCACAAGATAAACAATGGCAAATACCACCATTATGCTGACAAAGCTGCGTCTGTTGAATTCGAAGCGCTTTTCTTTTTTTGTATTATCATCAGTGTGAGTGTGCGTGTGTGTGCTCATATGTTACTACACCCTCCTTTATTCTCGGGTCAAATACTCCGTAAAGGATATTCGCCATTAAGTTTCCGGCAAATACGAATACCGCGCTGCATACGGCTATGCCTAAAAGTAAGGGCACATCTGCATTTATAGCCGCAGCTGTTGTTGCGGTACCGATGCCCGGATATGAAAATACGTTTTCCGCAAGTGCCATACCACCAAAGAGTTCGCTGAAGGAAGCAAACTGAACGGTGATTGCCGGAAGCGCAATATTTCTCATAACATGACGCATTACTATCTGTTTTTCGTTTTCACCTCTCGCCCTTGCATACAGGATAAAATCGCTGTTTATTATCTCAATAAGTTTCTGCCTTGTATAAAGCATAATATCGCTCATGCTTATTACAGAAAGCGTAATTACGGGAAGTGCCATGTGATAAAGTCTGTCAAAGAATGTAACTTCACTCGCAGGCTTTCCGAGAGGGACTGCCATGCCGATAGGGAATAACTTCAGCTCAACGGCAAATATCACGAGAAACAACAGCCCTATCCAGAACGTCGGAGCGGATTTTACCATAAGGCAGAATGATTTCATCAACCTGTCAAACCATCCGCCTTCCCTCATTCCGCAGATTATCCCGACGATAAAACCAAGTACCCCGGATATTACCCATGTACACGCCATCAGACCGAAGGAATAGCCGAATCTTTCTGAAATGACATCTTTTACAGGGCGTTTGTATGTTATTGAATCTCCCCAGTCTCCTTTGAGGATATTTCCTACCCAGCTGAAAAATCTCTCTGCAGGTGTATCATACAGTCCCCAATGTTCGGCGATCTCTTCCCTTGCTTCCTGGGAAAGCGTAGATTCCGGGCCCACATATGATGTGAGGGGATCTATGGGGGAGTTTATTATGAGAAGAAATGCTATGATACTTACAGCTATGAGAAGGAGTATCATCCGCACGCTCTCAAAAATTGCGTTTTTAATTCTTTTGTTCATGTTTTTACAGCATCTCCTTAACTTAAGAAGCACCGCAAAACAAAAGCGGTGTTTCTTGTTTTAGTCGAATTATTATTTTCAGACACTGAAAGCCCGATATTTATTGTTTCCAGCTCCAGTCGGCCATATTGTTGATAATGGGAGCACCGTGTCCGTGGGGATGCGGAATCTGCGTATCCATAGACACATCGACCTTATCGCTGATGAAGAAACCGTGTCTGATGTTTACCGTATAAAGATACGGATAATCTGCATTTGCAATATCCTGTGCTTTGATCCAGTTCTGAGTTGCCTCTTCACGGCTTTCAGCAGTGATCGCCGCATCAATAAGAGCATCTACTTGAGGATTGTCATATCCGCCTACGTTATCGTATGTTCCCACAAGGAATGTGTCTGAGTGGTAAAGGGATCTGATTACTGTCGGAGAGAACTGTCCCCACCCCCAGATAACACCCTGTGTATACTGAAGAACTTCAATTTCTCCCCATGTTGCTGTTTTTGCCGTGATTTCAATACCGAGTTCTTTTGCTTCAACTGCAACTGCGGATACAAGGCGGTAACGGTCATCATCTCCGCTTGTTGCGTATACATCAAATGCACACTTTACGCCGTTCTTTTCGCGGATTCCGTCTCCGTCCGTATCTGTCCAACCGGCATCTGTGAGAATCTGTTTTGCTTCTTCTTTACGGTTGTCTTCGTATCCGTTTTTACTTGTCCAGACAAGATTTTCCGTATAATTTACTGTGGGACGACCTACTCCGTTGAAGCAGTTTTTAATTACAGTTTCACGGTCAATGCCGATTGCAAGAGCCTTACGGACGTTAATATCGCTTGTTACATCGTTACCTACAGTAATTTCTTCACCGTTTCTCGGGTTTGTTACTGTACGTACAGGACCTGTGGGCATTGAAATGTTTCTTACGTCCATTGTGTCAAATTCCACATATTTCATGCCTTCGATCTTTTCGTCGGCATAACTTACACTTACCATTACGATATCAAGATTGCCGGACTTTGCTGCAGCGAATGCTGCTGATTCGTCCATATATACGAGAGTTACTCTTTCGATGTCCGGAGCTTCTCCCCAGTAATTTTCGTTTGCCTCAAGAATGATCTGCTGATTTGTGTCGTACTGAACTACCTTGTATGCACCTGTTCCGATGGGCATAGTATCGAAAAGTGTTGCATCATAGCTGTCAGACGGAACTATCTGAAGCATTGCTGTCGCATCAAAGAACGGTGAATAGGGCTTATTAAGCTTGAATATTACTTCATAGTCTCCGTTTGCCGTAACACTTTCAAGGCTTGAAAGATCAACGTTCTGATTTAGCGCCTGATTATTCATTACAGTTTCATATGTGAATACTACGTCTTCTGCCGTAAAGTCTGTTCCGTTGCTGAATTTTACGCCTTCACGAAGTGTGAACTTATATGTAGTTGCATCCACCATTTCCCAGTCAGTTGCAAGACATCCCACATATTCTGAATCCGGAGCTGCTTTCAGAAGAGCTTCGTTTACAAACGGATATCCGTAATACATACCACCTTTTATGGGATCGAGGCTGTCATCGAACAATGTTGTTCCTGCAGAAACCACGATTCCATTCTTTTCGTCTTTTCCGGAGCAACCTGTAAATGCTCCGATCATCATCACTGCACAAAGCATTATGCAGATTAATTTTTTATATCTTTTCATTTTGTCCCTCCTGTTCATCTCATAAACGAGATAGCTTTTCTGAATGCTTCATTTGCCTTTTCCAGAAGCTCAACTGCTTCATTTATTGCATCTGCAGCATCCTCATATCCATGCGTTTTAGCTTTATCTGCCCACTCTTTATATGATACTGAATGTTCCTCTCCGTGCAGGATCCAGTGACCAATAAGTGCATTAAGGGTTTTCATCTCTTTGCTGCTGTCATGAAGATTCAATTCTTCATGCACATGTTCCTCTCCATCATGAGAATGTTCGTGCGCATGCTCATGCGTGTGAGTAAGCCCATCATGAGTATGGGTATGTACATGTTTGTGGTCATGGTTTCCGTCGGAATCGTGATGACCTTCGTGAAAAAAAACTTTCATTTTATTCCTCCCTGACCTGATCTTGTATTTACGATTGAAGGTAAAGTCTTTACTCAATTTCTATGGTTTCATTCTAACAGGAGAAAAAACTGCCCGCAAGCCCCTCCGGGGGATATTTTTTGCAATATAAATTATTATTTTTATAACTATTATATATTAAAACATACACTCAATGCGCGGGACATATTCACCCCGCATATAAAATAAACGTGTGATTTTTTCAATTTTATTGTGAAATTATGTTATAAAAAAAAGGGCATATCACCGCAAAAGCCTATGCCCTATTAATTTTTTGATATTTAATTTTTGCTTTGACAGATACCTAATCCTGTTGAATGCGATTGAAAAACCCCACGGTCCTTGTTTTACCACCCGGTGTACAGGTGTAAAGCACAAGATCATATCCGCTGTTTTGTACAGCCTCAACATCCTCCGGCTTTACCTTTGATATCTTCTCAAGTACATATCTGTTCTGTATATTCTCCATATCCGTAAATACCGCCTCGCTTCCGATGGGTATCTTATACAGATACTTGAAATGCGCCTTATAATCATGCCCTGCTATTACAAGATCATCTGTCCTCGACGATCCGAAATGCCTGCACGGTGCCGTCTCCAACTTCGTATACGACCAGCTGTCTATTACCGGAAGCTCCAGATCTATAGCTTCTATCTTCAGATACCCTATATATCCGTAACTGCCTATCTTCACTACCGGCATCTCCGGAGAAAGCTCTTTCTCCTCTTCCACCTTATCCGTTATTATCGGGCGGATTATCTCCATTACATTTCCGGCTTCCTCAGCCGCACGATTATCTTCCGCTACATTCGAATACCAAAGAAGCAGTGCCGATATCATCAGCACTGCCCCCGTTATTATGAATGCAATGCCTGCTTTCTTAGACATTTTCATTCTCTTTCTTTTTTCTCATGATAATTATTCCCAGGAACATCATCATTACACCAAGTGTTCCAAGAACATATACCGGCCAGTCTACCTGTCCTGTGAAGATGAGTGTCGTTGTGTTCGTGATCGTAACAACTTCACCGTTCACTCTGTATGAAACACTGTAATCCTTCGGAACGACTTCTTCCACACTCCATGTATATCTGTCATCGAGTGTTTCCCATGTATACGTCCAGTCATTTTCATCACTGAGAACTACCGTTTCAACAACTTCACCGTCACCGAGAAGATTTACTTTAACTGATTCAGGTCTGTCCTTGCTGTTATCGTCATCCCATACTTTCTTTACAGTAAGTGTATCAAACTGTATCGCTTCCGCATGGAATACCCAGTCAACTTCACCGACTCTGTTCGCATACTCATTTCCCATCGTGATCGGCACTTCAAGCTCAACATTAAGTTTCAGATCTTCGCCGTTCACAAGCGTTCCGAGATATACAAAGTCGGAAAGATCGCTTTCTTCGATAAGCTCAGCTCCGTTGTAAACTTTAAGACTCAACTGCGCCAGGAAATCTTCCATTGTCGCAACAGTTTCATCTCTTGTGCCTTCAACCTTCGCCTGATCTTTGCCGTCAAGATTTTCATATGCTTCGTCATATGTCAGCGGGTTTTCTTCTTCGTCGTGAGCGACAGCTTTCATGTAAACATTGATAAAATCGCAGTCCTCTGTATCGTTCACAACAACTATCTCTTCCGTCAGCTTGTCACCGGGCATAACATTCTTGAACCCGTCGAAAAGATCCGTGTCCGTGTATCCGCTTCCCGGTGCGAAAACAAATCCTTCTTCAAGTCCCTTGAATGTAACCGTTGATTCCGCCGCAAAAACGCTTCCCATGCTGAGTATCAGCATCATAACCATCAGAATTGAGGAGATCTTTCTAATATTTTTCATTACTGATTACCTCCTCCTACTGTAATTACACCATTTTCAACAGTTACGCCCCATACATTCTCAACAACTTCCTCCGGAACACTCTGGATTCCGCTGCCAAGGATCTCAACGCAAAGTTTGTAGTTTGAATCCGGTTCGGTGTTTTTGCTTGTGCAGGAATTTATCAGAACTTCTGTTGCATCGTTGTTTCCTGCAACCGCTTCCTTGTGATAATAGAATCCGTCATTTCCAAGAATCCACGAATTATTGTCATCATCTTCCTTGTCTTTTGTATCAACATTCAGCAAGATTTCGTAATCCGTTCCCGGAACCGGCTTCTGTCCGTAAACATTGCCCTGTTCATCCTGCCATGTAACAACGATCGCTGCTCTGATGAATGCGTCCGTGTCTCCTGTGTTTTTGATTACAACATCTTTCTTGATTCCTTCATTTTCAAACGAATCTGTATCTTCAACAACATCCGTCGTTACTTCTGAAGGAGTAAATGTATTCTCAACCTCATCGCTTGCATCCATGAGGAATGCAACCGTTCCGCCGACAACCACGCCAACCACCATAAGAAGGCAGATCATCAGCGAAATTGCTTTGATTTTCGTCTTTTTCATCTTCGCGCCTCCTTAATTAATCGGTTTTCCGGCAAAATCCGTTGCTATTCCCGTCTTCCACGAGTTCTTCACATAGCTGTCGCCTGAGAGCCAGAAGGGGTTGGAGAGTTTGTTTGTGAAGGTTACTTTGTAATCAACTTCCGAATCAGCAAGATTCATCGGCATTGTTTGGTCAACATTCGTTTTTGTATATCTCCAGCTCCAGTTTTCGATTTCCGTAACCGTATATGTTCCTACAGGCAAAGCTTTAACCGTTGTCTGTCCGTCACCGTTAACCGTAACGATCATATCGACATCTTTGAGAGCCTCATTCGAAGGATCTCCCACAATCCTGAACATAAACATCTGATTTGCATCGAGTTTTGAGCCTGTTTCAAGAGCCTTGTCGATGATAAGGTCTGTGTATGCCGGAACATATTTCGCAATCAGCGTGATGTATCCGAAGTTTGTCAGCCCTGCTTCAAGCTCTAAAACACCGTTTCTGTCTTTCAATTCCAGATATTTAAGTCCTTCGTAATTCGTTGCTTCTCTCGGTTCGTAGCTTTCATCATTCAGAGTTTCGTTCCAGTTTGCGTTCTGATCTGCATCCTGGAAGATATACCATCCCATCAGGTCATATCCTGCTTTCGGAACAGGTCCGATATCGAGAACATTGCTTTCTCTTGTAAAGTCATATGTTGTCGGATCAAGCTCAAGTTCATCGCCTGTCAGTCCGTCAACATATTTTATCGTGCTTGTTTTCGGTGCCCACAAAGCATATAAATGTATCGTCTTGTCTGGTGTTCCGTCAAACAATCTGTTTGTGTTGATGCTTGTCTGGTCTGTTTCAGGAGTTGTTTCATCCAGAATCTGCACCGGTTCACCCGAATTTACATACTGTTCTTTGTTTCTTACATATTCATCAGCTTCACCGGAAGCCGCACCTTTTGCCGTCCAGCCGAGGAACACAAAGTTATTTTCTTCAGCATATTTCGGCCAGAAATACTCTCCGTCCGGAAGATTCATCAACTCTTCATACTGTGCCAATCCAACCATAGAAGTATCCGTATCCGTATTCTTCATATAATAGTACAGATTCACATAATTTGTTTCCTGACACATATTGTTCAGCGTACCACCGATAATTACAAGATCCGGGTCTCTCGGAACACCGATATTTGCACCGTCATAAAGGTTGAATGTCCCACCGTCCATAAATACGTTAAGACCTACACCTTTATAAAGTGCCTTATTGCTTGTTGCTTCACCACAGTAGAAGTAAACTTCCCCTTCATTTGCGATAGCTATACCACCACCGGAATCTGCAGCCGAGTTGCCTGTAATAACAGGGTGATTATATCCTGTAGCATGTAACGAATCATTTACTGTACAGTGTTCAAGTCCGATATACAGTTTTCCGTTTTCAGCATAAATTGCACCGCCGTCTCCTGTGCCGTCCTCTCTTTTGCCTTCACTGTCGATTACTCCAAGAGCTTTATTGTTGCGCATATATCCGCTTTCCATTTTAAGTGTGGTGTCGGCATCACCTGCCATATATACAGCCCCACCGTTGACAGCTTCGTTTGCATCAAGCGTACCATGAGTAATCATAACGTTACCGCCGGAAACATATGCCGCACCGCCATTCAGAGCGGCTATGTTTTTGGTCATTGAACCGTTTGCCATTGTGAAGTCAGCATCTACGTTTTCGCCGTCTGCAATGTAAAGAGCACCGCCATTACCTGTTGCTGTATTTTCAGTAACAGATCCATCTGTCATATTTACGATCCCTTTTACATAAAGGGCACCGCCATCATTGGTTGCATTATTCTTGATAATTGTTCCGCCATCAATGTTAGCTGTACCTTCAGCTACATAAACAGCACCGCCGTCAACAGCTTCATTTTCTGTAACTGTTCCGCCATTGATTGTGAAGATTGTACTTTCTTCAAGATAAAAAGCTCCGCCCTTTTCACCTGCATCGTTGTTACTTACAGTTCCACCTTTAATTTCAACCTCAGGAATTTCATCAATGATCGCTTTTATTTCTGCCGGAGTACAAATTGTTCCATCAGCTTTAAGCATATCAAATTTCGTTCCATCATCCTTATAAAACTGATACCCACCGGCTTCTTCTTTATATTCCAGGTTGTTTGCCTCAGCAATATTCTCTACTGTAAGAACATTCTTCATAAGGTATACACCGCCGCCCATTTCACCGGCATAGTTTTCAGTGATAATACCATCGTTCATTTCAAAAGCGCACGCACTTGTCTGACCAAATCGGTTATCAGCGCTTATAAGCAACATTACAAAACATAATCCGCCACCGCCAATATCCGCTTTATTTCCAGAAATCGTTCCTTTATTTAATGTACATGTTCCACAGTCAATAAGTACACCGCCGCCATATCCTGCATCGCCGCGGAATTGCGCATTTCCAAGCCATATCGGTTTACTTAAAGTCTTACCTATATCATCTGTGTATACGCCACCTACTATATTTGAAACACCTATTTCGGTATGAGTAACTTCACTCTGAGAATCTTTATCCAAAACAACGACGCTATCTCTTGCTTCATTGTTTATAATATCAGTACCATTCAATACCAAATCTCCGCCTACATCGATATGGACACCGCCACCACGTCCGTAAGCGATATTATTCTCAATAACACCTGCATTAAGATTGAGTACACATGTATATGATGTATGAATAGCGCCGCCTACTTCATAGCAGACATTATTCTTCATCTCACCGCCATTCATAGTAAATGATGCATCAGCAGTTACATGCAATGCTCCTGCCCCTCTGTTAAGAGATGTATTGTTATTCATCGAACCTGAATTCATCACAACAGAAGCACCACTGTTTATCTCAACGCCGCCACCGTAACCTACCGCTGTATTGTATGATATGTTTGAATTTGTGATAGTGCATGTTGGTCTCAGATTATAAGATGGGATACCTGCAAGTTTGATACCGCCACCGGCTCCACGATCAGCCCAATAGGAACCTTTATACGGACCTTCGTTGGTTTCCAATATACCCTGCCCTAAATTTGTGTTTTGACTAGTACTATACAACCCACCTACAGCATTACATCGCAAAATTTCAGAGTTTATAAGATTTATGTCGCACCCAGAGCTGTATATACCACCACCGTATGAATAGGATGTACAATCCTGTATTGAACATGAATAAAGGGAAAGTGAAGGTAAGCGATCAACGGTTGTAACCTTATTGACCGTTTTATAACTCGGAGCTATGAATATGGCACCTCCAGAAAAAGAATTACCTGCAGGATTTTGCGCTGTGGCTCTGTTTCTGTTATTTTTCAGAGTAACATGATTAAGTTCAACATCTCCGCCATTGTAAGCAAGAATCAATGGTCTGTGAACGACAACATCTTCCCCATCAATAACAATTTTATCTTTTTTAGTACTGTTTACATCCTTTTCACCAATAATCAGTTTAGAACCGGACTCAAGCTGAAAAATATCAAGCCCCTTAGCCTTTAACAGAGACCCTCTTTTTATTGTTCCACTTCCGGTAATTTTCAATGTTTTTCCTGCCGGAATATGAATGATATAATCTATTTCGACATTCCCATTTAATATATATTCACCATACATACTCGTGCTGTCAGTTGCTTTGGTAGAATTAGCATATGCAGTTTTAAAATCCGTCGCCCCCATCGCACTCGGCATCACAGCAAGAACTGCCAGCACCACAAGAACAACAGCAATTAATTTCTTTCTCATAGCCTACCCCCTACTTGATTTCCTGCACCGGCGGGAGTTTTCCCTGATCCCAGCCCAGTTTTTCCGGATTATTTGCCGCCTGCACCGCTTCCGCATAGACGTCGATGGTAAACGTGCAGTTCTGGTATTCGTTGCCCATGCTCACGCCGTCGAATTCCACAACCGTGAACAAAGGTTCCGTTTTTGCCCCTGTTTCCACAGCTTCGTCGTAATAATACATTCCGTCTTTTTCGACCCAGCCTGCGCCTTCTTGGATTTTCACGATTTTCGCAAGCTCAGATGCGTCAATGTCCAGAATTTTGCCGTCTTTTTCGATTGTGATCGTGTAATCTGCTCTGATCCACGCCGGCTGCTCGAGGTTTTCAACCACAACAACCTTTCCAACCTTCGTTCCCGGCATGACTTCAACGAATCCTTCCGGATGCGCTTCGTCGTAAGGAATCGTCATGTCTTCGTCCGCCCATTCCTGCAGGTCGATGTCGATTCCGCCGGATGTGATGACGTTGTGCGCTTCGTCCTCCGCGTTGAAATAGGCGAGAGTTCCGCCGACAGCTACCGTGAAAAACAGCAGAATCAGCGATAAAACAAGTATTTTCTTCTTCATACTTTTCCCCTTTCCTGTTTTTAAACAAGTTTTCTTAAAATATGTTATACAAAATAGTTAAATTTCCACACTTTTTCTCTCATATGAGAATATCCGAAAGGAAATCCCCTCCGGCCACTCTCATATGCCCTCTCAAAGAGAGGGCTGTATGTAATTTTTAATTAATTACTGTGCAATTTTAAACCATTCAGCATATTTTGCAGATTCAGTAGCTGCACCAAATGCTTCATTGAGAGCATCGTCTGCAACTACGCCATTGCCGTTAGCATCTGTGAAGCCTTTTGTCTGAACAGCCTGAGATACTACGAGAATCTTATAGTCTTTGTAGAGAGCTGCAACTTCATTGTCAACATAGCTTTCAAGAGCAACGCTCTTAAGGCTCGCATGTGATCTTTCACCAGCCTTAAGCATAGAATCGTACTTACCATTGCCAAGATCCATCTTATAGAGGTATTCGCCAACAATGTATTCAACGCCATTAGCATCTGTATATTTAAGATAAGCACCATTAGCATCTTTTGCAAAATTAATGCTACCAGCAGCCTGATACAAATCATACATAAGACCATGTTTTGCTCTGTAAGCAAGGTCGCCTGTTGCAGGGTCAGCAGCGATAATATCTTTGCCTTCAGCATCTTTAAGGATCTGGAACGCAAAGAGTGTACGAACGTATGCATCTTCAGAACCATTGTTCTTAACTGTAACGATTTTGCTGATCCAGTTGTCTGCCGGATCCATAACGCCTTCGTTTGTGCAGTAGTCACCATTAACGATAATCTTATTTTCATCTTTATCTGTACCGTCGCCTGTATACGGGAACAGTTTCTGATTATCTACAAATTCTTCGCCTTTTTCGTTGGTTTCATCCTGAATGATAGAAACGTTACCAACTGTGAATACGTTCTCAGCGCCATCTTTATCTGTGAAGTATGCGAGTGTTCCGCTTACAAGAGCTGTAGCGAGAAGACATACAACCAGAACGATTGCCAATGTTTTCTTTTTCATTTCTTTTGTTTTCCTTTCGAAATATAAATTTTCATTTATACAAACGACCTGATCATCGTCGTTTATACCTTAATAATTACGGTGTCACCACCGGTTTTGCGATTGCCCATGCTTCTTCGGGCTTAAATTCTTCTGTGTTGTTTTTCCACAACTGTACCGCATATGCCTTGAAAGATAATGTGGGATTGCCCTCTGTTGCGAGATCCTCCATCATCTTTTCTGTAACTGTCGGTTTTACAAGAACCTGATCTGCTGTCCATGTGAACGGTGCAAAACCTTCCATATCTTCGTTTGAACCGCCTGCAAGGATTCCGAATTCCTGATTGCTTGCAATATCTTTGACTGTTCTGTAGTAAACACCTTCATTACCTTCAAGTGCTCTCCAGCCTTCAAATGCTTCTGTATCCGGATCATCTGCAACGATTGCATAATCAATGTATTCATCAAGATTATCTGATTTAATAACTTCAATAAATACAAAACAATCTTCGCTTCCTGCTTCTACAGTAACATACGGTTCTTTCGCAATAGTCCAGCCCGGTACCATTTTAAATTCACGCTCTGTCTGAGTTTCGTCAAGGTCAATCTTAACATTACTCGGTGTGAAAGTATTCACAACGGGACCCTCACTGTCCTGCAACCACGCAAGCGTCGTTCCTACAACACATACTGCAACTGCAACGAGAATCAATACAAATGTAATTTTCTTAGCTTTTTTCATACTTTTCTACCTTTCATATGAATAAAGACTAATTGAACTGCGGCATACCGGCAGCTGTCCAAGCACCTTCTACATCATCTTCGAATCCGTCAGCCTGCATAGCCTGTGCATAAACTTTGATAGCCACAGCATCAAGACCAACTTTAGCTTCTGTACCTGCTTCTTCGTCAGCTTCTACAGAAACCATATCATCGTTTCCGAAGTATTCACCCGGAAGTGTAATGCTTGTGAACAATGCCGGAAGTGTTGTTGCATCTGCAGATTTAGCAACAGCTTCTTTGTAACGGAATTCGTAAATGTTGTTAGTATTGTCAACAAGACCTACACAAGCCCATACTGACTGATCCCAGCCACCGCAAAGTGCCTGAAGGAGGAATAAATCTCCCTGCCAGAAACCATCTTTACCTGCAAGCGGACCTGTAAGAGCTTCCATGTTTTCCACTTTAACGAACATTCTTACGAAGCATTCTTCACTGCCGGCATCAACAGTTACTGTCGGGTCTTTTACATATGTATGTCCCGGAAGAAGATGATACACATTTTCTTTCACACGTTCAGCGAGTTCATCACCCTCAACGTAAATGTCTCCGTCTTTATTAAGAAGGTTACCAAGTTTATCAACTTTGGCTTCATCAAGACTAAGTCCAACTTTACCTACAGTGAAAGTATTTACAACCGCATCTTTATCTGTAAGATATGCCATTGTGCCCATTACAGACATAACAACCAACAAAACAGCACATACCGCTGTAAGAATCGCTTTGTTTCTTGTCTTCATATTATTTTCTCCTTTCTTTAATATTTATATAAAACCTCTCGGTGTTATATACAAGTATAGGCTCGTCCTCTGGGAGAGCTGTCAGCGTAAGCTGACTGAGAGGGTATCGCCGCAGGCGACCCGGCGACACACAGTGTCGCAATTTCGCCAAAATCCCATTTTGGCGACAAAGGAGAAACAGCTATATAAGCGGAGAAATGCCCTTCAGGGTATTTCGTAGTAAATCAAAGCTGTTTCGACGCGCCGCCCTTAGTAAGGGAGGGAAAGAACGGCACCGCCGTTCAGGGAGGGATTGTCCCATCATCACGCAGTGATTCCTCGCAAGGCGAAGCCTTGCATTAAAACGGGCGGCGGGCGGGGATTGTGTTTCTCAAACCAACATAACCATACCCTGCGACCAACCAAAACCCGGACAGTTACTTTCCCTGCTTTCTCCGGCTTAGCACTCGCCCCGAAGAAAACTCTGTACTATATCAGATAAATTTACTGTTCTGTCCTAATTATCATCCTGCTCGGCATCATCCGTTTTGCTGCCTTTTTTGCCCTTCTTCTTCTGGCCTTCATCTTCGTCATCGAACAAATCAGGCAAGAACACAAGAATCAGGAACACCGCACCTGCCGCAATCGCCATATATGTTCCCGGCGGGTGCTGGATGTAATTCGCAATATATCCGAGATACGGAATCGTAAACACAGGTGTGCCCACAACATTCTTATAATGCACAAGTGTAGCATCCTCAGCGTCGTTCGCGTCCCCCTTCGTTCTGAAACGAATAACGCTCGTGTCTTCCTCGTCGGGAACAACTCCCACAATACGATGCGTTGACAACGTATCTTCGCTGAGCATATATGTGATCACGTCTCCTTCTTTCAGAGTGAACGGATCAACATCTTTCACATAAATGAGAGAACCGACATGATATACAGGCTCCATCGAACCTGAAAGCACAGTGAGAACCTGCATTCCCATAAGCCTCGGACCTGCAAGCAAAACCGCAAGTACCGCAATACATATAACGAGAATTGTAGTTACTCCATCCCATACTTTTTTTAATGTCTTGTTCATATATCTCTGACCTTCCCGGAAGGTATTCTCTCTTTCTTTCATACGGACTTTTTCGCAATTGCGTAACCGCATACGCATACTGTCCGATTTAGTCACACGGTTATTTTACCACTTGCCACCACGGATTGCAACCCCCTGATGCGAATTAATTGCCACCGCCGCATCATTTCTCATTTTATGAACCGAATCCCACACTATTCAGTATTTAACAAAGCGCACTCCGGACTGATATCCCACAACCCAATATGCCGCCGCAGGTGGCTCAGCCTCGCCCTCCGGGGGAGGTGGTTCCTCAGAACCGGAGAGGGTAATGCCCCCCTTGTGTAAAGGGGGGGATTGTCTGCCCGCCCTTAGTAAGGGAGGGAAAGAACGGCACCGCCGTTCAGGGAGGGATTGTCCCATCATCACCCGGTGATTCCTCACCATATCAGAAAATATACCATATGACCTTCTGACAACGCAGCATACGGAAATTTAGACAAGCATTATATTATAAATCTACACCAAGGAACATCTTAGCCAAAATCCCTACAATAAATGACACTACCGCAACCCCTACGCTGATAACCGCCATCTCAGCAAAACGCTTGAAAAACGGCTCGTCCTGCGCAACAGATGTATAGAATGTAAATCCCGCAATTATCAGTATTACAACCGCAAGCATACACACAAGCGCCGGAATATACTGATCCGTTCCGAAAATAAGATACGGGCTGATCAGCGCAATAACCGTCAGCAGATACGCAACCCCCGTGTACGAACAAGCCTTCAGTGCATCACTTCTGCCTTCGCTTCTTGCAGCGAGAAACTCACTCGATGCCATGGAAAACGTAGCGGAAATCCCTACAATAAGCCCCGAAAGTGCAATAAGACGATTGTTCTGAAGCGCAAAAGCAAACCCCGCAAGAGAGCCTGTCAGCTCCACAAGTGCGTCATTAAGCCCCAGCACCATACTTCCCACGTACTGCAGCCTTTCTTCGTCAAGCATTCCTAAAAGCGCCTGCTCATGCTCTTCTTCCTGTTGCATTATTGAAAGGCTTTCCGGAACTTCCTCAGAAAGAATATAATATTCCGTCTGTGCATTTTCTTCACCTTTCTCCATAAGCTTTACAGCGAACGTAAAGCCGAGTGTGCGAGCAAGAAATGTGTATTTGAATACTTTTGCATTTTCCGGCTTCATTTCCTGCCCTGTATACTGCTTCCAGATCTCATAATGAGCTCTTTCATCTTCCGCAAGACGCAGAAGGGTCTTTTTGTTTTCTTCTCCCTTTGCAAAACGTGCGATTTTTTCATAAATTACGCTTTCCGTCAGCTCATTCTGCTGCATTGTGCGTATTATTTCCATAGCTTTGGGCGATATATTTAAAGCCATAAACGTGCCTCCTTTTATACATTTTTATATTATTATATACCTGTTTTCACCAAACGCAATATGTATATTTTGAAATAAACAGCTGTTCTGTTTTGGAATTGCATTTATCAACAATATATATCTGTAAAAAATAAAAACCCGGAACATAATTCCGGGTTCTGAGCGTATTTGCATAAGTGATTATCTCTTTGAGAACTGCGGTGCTCTTCTTGCTTTTTTGAGACCGTATTTTTTACGTTCAACCATACGAGAGTCACGTGTG
>SVCP01000003.1:0-1049 GCA_015058295.1 Anaerofustis stercorihominis | reverse complement strand
CGGCTTTTTTGATTTCCGGTTTGAGAGCCGGTTCAGCCATAACGAGAGCTCTTGCGAGACCCTGTTTGATAGCGCCTGCCTGACCTGTTGTGCCGCCGCCGTATACGTTAACAACTACATCATATTTTGCTTCTGTAGCTGTGAGTACGAGAGGCTGTTTTGCGATTTTGATAAGTGTATCAAGTCCAAAAAAGTCTGTAATGTCGCGTTTGTTGATCGTGAATTTACCGCTGCCCGGTCTAACGATAACTCTGGCAACTGCTTTTTTTCTTCTGCCTGTAGCCATATATTGTTCTGCCATTGATATCCTCCCCATTAACCTTTAAGAACGTAAACTTCCGGATTCTGAGCCTGGTGTTTGTGTTCAGGACCTGCATAAACTTTAAGTTTCTTGCCCTGTGCTCTGCCAAGCTTGCCTTTCGGGAGCATACCCTTAACAGCTTTTTCGATTACGAGTTCAGGTTTTGTTGCGATAAGATCTTTGTACTGTGTAGCTTTGAGGCCACCCGGATAACCTGAGTGTCTGTAGTAATATTTGTCAGTAAGTTTCTTACCTGTAAGTTTGATCTTTTCAGCGTTGATTACGATAACAAAATCCCCTGTATCAATGTTCGGTGTATAGTAAGGTTTGTTTTTACCTCTGAGAATTGCAGCTACTTCGCTTGCGAGTCTACCGAGTGTCTGACCTTCTGCGTCAATAACATACCATTTTTTTTCGATGTCCTGGGGTTTTGCTGTCAGTGTTGATTTTGTCAGCATGATTTCCTCCAATATTCTAAAAGCGGTTCACTCTCGTTTGGGGGCTAGTCAAACAATCGAGACCAACATCTATTTTATAAAACACTTGGTGTTTTGTCAATCTTTTTTTTCAGTTTTATCCGAAAAACAGCCATTTTTTAATAAAATACCTCTTTCAGATAGAGACCGCAGGCCGGCGCAGTGATTCCGCCGTCCTCCCTGTTGCGTGCAACGAACAGATTCTCAATGTCTTCAATGCTTTTTTTGCCGCAGGCAACATACATTAAATTCCCTACGATAATTCTTACCAT
>SVCP01000038.1 GCA_015058295.1 Anaerofustis stercorihominis | reverse complement strand
TGAACATAACCGTAACCGAAACGGATTACAGCAGGAACTGCCATACCGCCCATGAAACCAAGCTTTGTGTATCCTTCTTTAACTGCTGCATAACCAGCGAGGAAGCCGGCCTGTTCTTCTTTGTAGAAGATTGAGTATGTGTTTTCTGCAACTGTTCTGTCTTCAGCTGCTTCATCATATGTAGCACCTGTTGATGTAACATTGTGCGGAGCACCGTCAAGGATGATGAATTTTACTTCCGGGAAGTCTTTCTGTGCTTTATGTACAGCATTTTCGAAGAGGTAACCCGGGCATACTACGAGTTTAGCACCTGCATCAACTGCAAGCTTGATTGTGTTGTAGTAAGCATCCATTGACTGTTCTGTCGGCTGATAATACTGATAAGAAATTTCGTTTTCTTCAGCATAAAGCTTGAGGCCTTCCCATGCACCCTGGTTGAATGAACGGTCATCGATTGTGCCTTTGTCTGTTACGAGTGCGAGCTCGATTGTTTTTGCTTCATCATCGCCGCCACAAGCTGCGAAAGAAACGAGCATCATTGCTACGAGCAAGATTGCTAAAAGTTTTTTCATTTTTTCCTCCTGAGAAATTTGAATGTATTTTGTATTACATCATACGTGCATATTTTACAGCTATTTAACACATATTTCAATAGTTTTTTATATTTTTTATTTTTCTGAAAATTCGCGGATTTACAGAAAATTCCGTTGTTTTCAGTTTGCAATGTTCTCAAGTGCATACATAAGGCCGATTTTTGCATGCTCATAAGTAAGGCCGCCCTGCTGATAGATTATATACGGCTCTTTTATGGGAGCATCTGCGGAAAGTTCGATAGATGAACCGGAAACGAAATTCCCTGCAGCCATAATGATCTTGCTGTCGTATCCGGGCATATCCCACGGTTCCGGAGATACATATGAATCCACGGGAGAAGCAGACTGTATTCCTTTGCAGTATTTTATGATAAGATCCTCACTTCCGAGCACAACCGCCTGTATAATGTCGCTTCTTTCATCCATATATTTCGGAAAGACTTCATATCCCCTGTCTTCCATAAGTTTTGCAGTAAGGATAGCTCCTTTGATTGCACCGGAAACCACTTTCGGAGCAAGGAATAATCCTTCAAGATATGAGCGTATAACACCCATATTGGCACCTACTTCGAATGCTATGCCGGGACTTGTAAGTCTTGCGGCAGCGAGTGTAACATATTTTTCCTTTCCGATAACATATCCGCCTGTTGTTGCAATCCCGCCTCCGGGATTTTTAATGAGTGAGCCCGCAATAATATCAACATCAACATCAAGAGGTTCACGGGTATCAAGGAATTCACCGTAGCAGTTGTCCACGACGATTACAACATCTTCTTTAACACCACGGATCGCTCTTACAGCTTTTTCAATGTCAGAAATACCGAGAGCTTTTCTCTTCGCGTATCCGGTTGAGCGCTGCATGAACACAACTTTTGTTTTTTCGTTTATAGCTTTGCATACGCCGTCAAGATCTATCTCACCATCGGAATTAAATTCCACCTGTTTGTATGTTACGCCGTATTCCATGAGTGTACCCTGCCCTTTTGCGGAATCATTCAAACCGATAGCTGTCTGAATAGTATCATACGGTGCAGATGTGATTGACAAAAGCTCGTCTCCTGTACGGAGTATTCCGAAAAGTGAAAGGGCGATTGCGTGAGTTCCGGAAACTATCTGTGGCCGCACAAGAGCTTTTTCACCGCCGAATACTTCAGCAAATATCTGCTCAGTAATCTCTCTGCCGATATCATCATATGCGTAGCCTGATGTAGGCGTAAAGTGCTGTTCTGCAAGACGATACTTCTGCATCGCGGAAAGAACTTTCACTTGGTTGTGAAAACAGATATCGTCTATCTGAGCAAATCTTTCTGTAAGAGTTTTTTCGCACTGCTCTATTTCTTTTAAAATTTCGTAATTAATTCTCATATATTATACCTTCCATATATTCACAGATTTCCGCAATGCCGCCGAATTTACCGACATCTATACGGATAATATCCTTATTTTTATTAAACCAGGTCATCTGTCGTTTCGCATAGTTGCGGCTGAGCTGTTTTATCTTTTCAACACACTCTTTTTCCGTAAGCTTTCCTTCAAACATTTCAATGACCTGCTTGTAACCAATAGCCTGCATGCTGTTGTGAGAAAGATCACACCCTATATTCATGAGATGACGAACTTCTTCAAACAAGCCGTTTTGTACCATAATATCAACACGTCTGTTTATCCTCTCATAGAGCACTTCTCTGTCCATATTTACGGTAAAATAATATGTTTTGTGCCTGAATGATTTTTCTTTGACCATATCACTTTTGCGTATCCCGCTGAGATGGTATACTTCAAGCGCCCTTATGACACGCTTGAGATTGTTCGGATGAGTATTTGAAGCATAAACTTCATCGACCTGCATAAGCATATTGTGGACATACTCATTTCCGTTTTTTTTCGCAAGATCCTCAAGATACGATCTGTAATGCTCATCTTCGGGACAATCGGCAGAGTAGTCATATGATGAATAAAGCATACTGTCCATATACAGTCCGCTTCCGCCTACAAATAAAGGCGTTTTCCCCTGCGAAACTATTTCTTCCCTTGCTTTCAGGGCATCTTCACAGAACACAGCGATATTTACATCTTCTTTCGGATCGTATTTATCCACCATGTAGTGTTCTATGCCTTTTGTTTCTTCAGGAGTGACTTTTGCGGTTCCTATGTCCATATATCTATACGACTGCATAACATCAGCGGAAATAATACTCATATTATTTCTCAGAGCAAGTTCCACAGAAAGTGCAGTCTTTCCGCTTGCTGTCGCTCCTGCAATGGCAATGTTCATATCCATCATATTTCTCCAAACAAAAATAAAGTCCGTCGCAAAGACAGACCTTATTCTATCACAATATATAACATAGTTCAAACGATTATGGCAAATTTGCCATAATTAAAAGATTTTTCTCCTTACTACACGACTTCCGAACGGTGCGAAGGAAAATTTTGCGATCTTAAAACACTGCATTCCCCACGGTATACCTATTATGCTTACACACAAAGCGCAGCCTATAACAAAAGCTTCCAGCGCGAGGGGAATTCCGAAAAACAAAAACCATATGATATTTGTCATGCCGCTTATTATGCCTCCGTCATAATATGTCTCAAGCCCCATAGGAGCAAGAAACAGCCTCGCATATTTAAAACACTGCACTCCCCATGGAAAACCGACAACAGACAGACACCATAACAATCCGGCCAGAGCCCAACTTGCGGAAATTATAAAACCACCGCAGACAAACCATATTATATTACCGAAAATTCTCATATTTCATTACATCCTTTCGGTAATAATATCTCATAAAATCATTAAAAAATCATTAAGCAAAAATTAGATATTGATTAAATTATTTATCCTCCCATGATGCCATGCACTTCATATATACCATTGCAGTCATGGCAGTCATTGCTTCCACCGCAGAAATACATACTTCTGCCAATGCACGCATATCATCTGATGAATAATTCATCAGATCTTTCTTTATTCCGCTGAAATCCACGTTTGCAAGATCAATGATATCCTTTCGCATAGGAACATACCTCATAACATAATTATGTTCATTACCGCTCATAGCCTTCTCCTTTTTACAGTCTTTTTTTATTTTATTATGCAAACACAGAAAATAGAATTTATTTACACATTGAGACTGCAAAAAAAATATGATATACTTTTTCGTAAGGAGTAATATGATGGAAAATACATTTGCGCATTTACATGTACACACTCAGTTTTCCCTTCTCGACGGTTTCTGCAATATCAAAAAGCTTGTAAAAAAAGTCAAAGAGCTGGGAATGACCTCCGTTGCCATAACCGATCACGGTGTAATGTTCGGAGTTATTGATTTTTATAAAGAATGTCAGAAGCAGGGGATAAAACCTATTATCGGCTGTGAGATATATATGAGCGAAAGAAGTATGTATCAGAAAGAAGGCCGCATAGATATGGAGAACTATCACCTTGTTTTGCTTGCGGAAAATATTGAAGGATACAGAAACATCAGCAAGATTGTTTCGGATTCATATACCGACGGTTTTTACAGAAAACCGAGAGCGGATTTTGATCTTTTAAGGAAACATTCCGAGGGAGTAATCGCCCTTACGGGATGCATTGCGGGAAAAGTCCCGCAGAAGATCATCAGAGGGCAGATAGAAGAAGCAAGAAAAGATCTTGAGACACTGATAGATATTTACGGCAAAGATAATCTTTTCATCGAGATACAGGATCATGGTATGGAAGATGAAAGAATTGCCAATGAGACACTCATAAAATTTGCACAGGAAACAGGTGTGGGTCTCGTTGCAACAAATGACGCTCACTATGTTGAAAAATCAGATGCATATTATCACGATGTTCTTCTCTGCGTACAGACAGCGGCGACAGTAAATGACCCGAAAAGACTTAAATTCTCCGGAGATACTTTCTATATAAGAACACAGGAAGAAATGGAAGAGTTATTTTCCTATGTTCCGGAGGCGATAACAAATACGGGAAAAATTGCGGAAAGATGCAACGTTGAATTCGAATTTCATAACTATCATCTTCCGAAATATGATGTTCCCGGTGGATACACAGCCAAAGAATATCTCCGCAAGATGGCATTTGAAGGTATCTACAGAAGATATGAAACTGTAGATGATGAGCTTATCGCAAGACTTGAAGAAGAACTTTCAGTCATTGATAAGATGGGTTTTAACGATTATATCCTTATCGTTTATGATTTTATCAAATATGCGAAAGATAACGGGATCTCAGTCGGTCCCGGACGAGGCAGTGCTGCGGGAAGCGTTGCGTGCTATGCTCTCGGAATAACGGATATCGACCCGATAAAATATGCACTTATTTTTGAGAGGTTCCTCAACATTGAGCGTGTATCTATGCCTGATATTGATGTTGACTTCTGCTATGAAAACCGACACAAAGTAATTGAGTACGTTATTGAAAAGTATCACCCCGAAAACGTTGCTCAGATCGTAACATTCGGTACCCTCGGAGCAAAGAACGCAATCAGGGACGTTGGAAGAGCATTAGGCATGAGTTATGCTGACTGTGATAAAGTTGCAAAAGCCATCCCCAAAAAACTCGGTATAACCATTGAGGAATCTCTGAAGGAAAACCCTGAGCTTGCACAGATGGCAGAAGAAGACGAAGCAATCGGAAAGCTTATTGAGATAAGTATGGCTCTGGAAGGTTCACCGCGTCATACATCAACACACGCCGCAGGGGTGGTTATCACGGATATCCCCATCAGGGAATATGTACCGCTTTATGCTGTAGACGGAAACCTTGCAACACAGTTTTCAATGACGACCATAGAAGAGCTTGGTCTTTTGAAGATGGACTTTCTCGGACTCAGAACGTTGACTGTTATCAAAGACGCAGTGGACAACGTATACCGTTCGAGAGGGATAAAACTTGATATGCAGACACTTCCTGTAGATGATCCGAACGTATACAGCCTCATATCCCGCGGAGATACTATGGGAGTATTCCAGCTTGAAAGCGGAGGAATGAGACAGTTTCTTCAGAATCTCAAACCGGATACTTTTGAAGATATTATTGCCGGAATTGCCCTTTACAGACCTGGGCCAATGCAGTATATTGACACGTATGTGGCCAATAAAAAAGATCCTACGGGAATTGAATACACACATATCGCGCTTGAACCTATTCTCAACGTAACATACGGATGTATGGTATATCAGGAACAGGTAATGCAGATAGTAAGAGACCTTGCCGGATATTCCATGGGACAAAGCGACCTTGTCCGCCGTGCCATGGCAAAGAAAAAATTCGATGTCATGCAGGCTGAAAGAAAGATCTTCGTTTACGGAGATGAAGAAAAAGGCGTAATGGGATGCGTGAAAAACGGAGTTGACGAAGACTCCGCAAACAAAATATTTGACCAGATGATGGACTTCGCAAGTTATGCGTTCAACAAATCCCATGCTGCAGCATATGCTATCGTCACATATCAGACCGCATACCTAAAAACATACTATCCTGCGGAATTTATGGCAGCGCTGATGACAAGCGTTATCGGGAGTGATGAAAAGATCGCCAAATACATTCAGAATCTCAAAGATATGGATATCGATATCCTGGCGCCTGACATCAATGATTCGGTCCAGCGTTTCAGTGTTGTTGACGGAAAAGTACGTTATGGACTGCTGGCGCTCAAAGGTCTCGGAGAAACCGCTGTGGAAGAAATAATCCAGACAAGAGATGAAAAGGGTAATTTCACGGATTTTGCTGATTTTGTCAAAAAAATACCTTTCAAAAGCCTCAACAAAAGAGGCGTGGAAGCGCTTATCAAGAGCGGTGCGTTTGACTCTCTCGGTCACAAAAGAGGCGATCTGCTTCTCATTTTCTCAGACTATATCGACGGAGTTACAAAGCAGAGAAAGCAAAACCTCGAAGGACAGCTGAGCCTTCTTGATATGCTGGGTGGAGGAGAGGTTCAGCAGAGCGTTTCGATGCTCCCCGAAATCAGAAACTCCCGTGAACTTGAACAGAACGAACTTCTGGCATTTGAAAAAGAAGCTCTCGGAATATATATTTCAGGACATCCGCTGAACAAATACAAGGATATAATGGAAAAACATATCACAACAGACCTTATATCACTTGTACCGAATACTCATGATGAAGATGATGATACTAACGGGAATGATGCAGAAGACAAATTTGCAGAAATCGAAGACGGACTTCCTGTAATCGTTGGGGCACTTATCAGGAGTGTAAAGACAATCACCACCAAAAAAGGAGACTTTATGGCATTTGTGGAAATAGAAGATATGTATTCTTCGTTTGAAGTTACAATTTTCCCGAGAGTCTACGAAAAATACAGCTACGCCCTTAAAGAAGATGCTCCTGTTCTCATCAAAGGCAAGATCAGCAAGAAAGACGAATCTATCTCTATTATAGCTGACATAATCGCCGATATGAGAAATGAGGATGATGTATATTCCATAAAGCCGATCAGTAAGAAAAGTGCCGCAGCATCTGTAAAAAGTGCCGCAAAGAGAGCGCAGGAAAGAATTCACGCGGCTGAAGAAACAAAAGTAAAAAAAGAAGCTCCCCCAAAAGTTCCGGAAGTGAAAAAAATCGAAAACATTCCGAAGGGCGTATCTGTAATGATAATGCTTGACAGGAACATGAACGCTTCATTGAATGAACTGAAGGATATTATGAAACAGTATCCGGGAGATGTGAGAGTAATAATATACAACAGAGAAAACAAGAAAAAATACGCAGTGCCGAAAGATCTGTATGTAACAGACAATATGATAGTTGTTGAACAGATGAGAAATTCTATCGGTAAAGAAAATGTCAAATTAATTGACTGAAAGGATATCAGTGTCATTAATTGTGAATTTTTTTGTAATATTTGTTGTATTTCACATTCAAACCATTTATAATTAGTTTATATCTCGGAAAGGATGAATTTATGGATATTAACAGAGAAAAGCGAAAAGTCACCGTAGAAATTTCAGGCACACCCATATCCGTTCTTACGGATGACGATCAACAGAGAGTAGACTCTATTGCGTCCTTCGTTGATAACATGATAAAGCAGATCAAATCTGCGAATCCTTTCATCAACAATTTCAGCGCTGCAGTTCTGGCACTGCTCAATATTACCGATGAATTGTTCAGCACAAGAGATGCCCTGCAGAACACGCAGGCGCAGGTAGATACGGAAAGCTATCAGGTAACTCTCGATAAGCTCACGGAAGCCATGGAAGAGATCAAAAAAGGCGAAGAAACGATTAAATCCCTTGAGTCGCGCCTTGAACGTGTAGTTCTTGAAAACAGAGAGCTCACTTCCCTCATCGAAGAATACCGCAACAGATTCAATGCTCTCCGCAGTGAATTTGAAGTAAACAAGAAAGCTTTCGAAGAGGTTCAGAACAAGCTCGTTGAGAGTCAGCTGGAACTTGTAAAAGCGAGAAAATCACTTTTAGATGAATAATTCAAGCATAAATTATCCGATGTCACACCACATCGGATTTTTTATTTTGGAAAATTCTTGCATATATGTATTGACAATTCGGTCTATACTTGATAGACTAAATGCGCAGTCTATTATCAATAGACCAAAAATCAAATATAAAAGGAGGTATAAAATGACGGAATATAAACTCGGAGTTGTCGAAAAGCGTTTTGCGGACATCATATGGCAGAATGAACCGGTCTCTTCGGGAGAACTGGTCAGATTATGCGAGAAAGAGCTTAACTGGAAAAAATCCACGACATATACGGTGCTGAAAAAACTCTGCGAAAGAGGATTGTTCGTGAACAACGACAAGACAGTCACCTCCCTCATTTCAAAACAGGAATTTTATGCCATGCAGACGGAAAAATTTGTGGAGGATACATTCGAAGGATCTCTGCCTGCATTTCTTGCGGCTTTCACAACGAGGAAAAAACTTTCAGAGACGGAAATCAACGAACTGAAAAAAATAATCGAAGAAATGGAGTAGCTTATGCAACTATCAACAGTTTTTAACAGCATACTGCAGATGAGTATTATTTCGAGTATTGTAATACTGACAGTGCTGATCATACGCCTCCCGCTGAAAAAGGTTCCGAAGGTATTTTCTTACATTTTGTGGGGAATCGTACTTTTCCGCTTGCTTTGTCCCGTAAGCATCATTTCGCCGTTTTCGTTATTTAATACCATTGATTACCCGGAGATTGTGAACGATGGTGCATACAACGAATCACATACGATGGGAAACCTTGAAGTCACCTACGAAACGGGAGAAGAGAGCGGTAACATGATTCCGGGGAACAACGAAACCGATGTTGTTGACGTACCACATTCAAATGATGATTCGTTCAGGACAGAAGTTTTTTCTGTTGTAAATCCATATGGAATAATCCCGTTCATCTGGTTCATGGGAGCGACGGCATTGGCAGCATACGGTATATATTCACTTATAAAACTCAGAAGAAGCCTGATGGCATCACTGCATCTGACAGAAAACATATACCTGTCGGATTATATACCTTCGCCTTTTGTGATCGGGTTTATAAAACCGGAAATTTATCTTCCTTCTGGCATCGGAGATAATGAGAGAGAATACATAATCCTCCACGAAAAGCATCATATCAGAAGAGGAGACCATATCGTAAAAATCCTTTTCTATGTTGCTGTGTGTCTGCATTGGTTCAATCCACTTGTGTGGTTGTCATTTGTCCTGTGCACGAAGGATATGGAAATGAGCTGCGACGAAGCAGTCATAAAAAAACTCGGAGAAAGTATCAAGAGTGAATATTCAATGTCGCTTCTCAATCTTTCCGTATATCACAAACGTATCTCTCCCACTCCCCTTGCATTCGGCGAAGGTGACACAAAGGACAGAATAAAAAATCTTGCAAAGTGGTCAAAGCCTGCGAAGAATATAACAATAGTGTCTGTAATTATCGTGGTCATATGGGCACTCATACTCATGACAGACCCATATCAGGATCCGTCGGTCGTTCTCGGTTCGAGATATTATGTAGACAATGTGGTTTATGATAATGTTGTCGGAGATAAAGCCAACAGACTTGAGCACCCTTCATACGAAATCACTGCGGATATGCATCTGTATTTATATACCAATCCACAGGACTGGTGGGAATATCAGGGCAGGTTTGAGGAATATTATCTCACAAACGATGAATTAAAGAGTTATATGCTTTATGATGACGGGTGGACAGGCTCAAAAAGAATAGGAAAAATAACGGATTCCTATATTCTCCGGCTTGATAATGAACATTTCTTTATTGTATTCAGAACAAAAGACGCAACTTATCTCGGATACGGCAGAGAAGACATTTCCGAAAGATATCAGCCCGGAAGCGATGATACGAGCATTTCCACATTGTATGAACTGAAAAGCAGTTTTGAAAACAAGGGATTCTACACAGGATATATATCCCGCTCGCTGAAACACACGCTTAACAAAGAAGTAAATGCCTTTTATTACACGATTCCGGAACACCATGAAAATTATGCGGTAGTCGGATTCCTTGCGGGAGAAAGCGAAATTCCTTCGGAAATGACGGATATGGGATATGCAGTGTTCCGTCTGTATGGCAAGGGGGAATATTATGAGCTTGTGGATGCAAAAATATACCCCGATGCCGTTACGGAAGAAAACGGAATATATTTCTGCAGTGAACCTGCAGTTCTCAATGAAAGCGGAGAACTTAATGCAGAGGACACATACGATGTGGTACTCAGTGTCAACAACGATCTTGCAACAGTAAAACAGATTGCATATTTGGGCGATGGCACAACACAAACAAGAGAATTCTCCACAGACGGTGGATACGAAATGATACTTATGAACTGGGATTTTGCCGATGAAGCGGGAGTAAGCATTTCCACACATTTTCTTGATGTAAACGGAGAACAGATAACCGATAAGAAAAACACTGCACTGACAAATACAAATGCTGATATGCCTTTCGGCAGAGCGTATGAAATGCAGCATATGTCATACAGCTACGTTTTCGGAAAAGAGGAAAATGCACCGGAAAATTCATTGTTTTTACTCAGTTCGGAGAAAGATCTGTATGTTTCCGACGAAAGCGATGCCAGCGGATTCCGTAAGATAGGCAGGTTCGAAGAAGAGCATATCTCACCGGCCAATTTCGATGAATACTTCAAAGAAGTGGATATAAGCTGGAGAGGTTTCCCTTACGGAGCGGAAAGAATAAGAAAAACGTCAAAGAAAGTATGGAGACTTGATACGAAAAATGAAAACGGTGAATTTTATATTCTCGTTCTCTCCGTTGATAACGAATTATACCTTACATACGGTTATGATGGAAATGAAGGATATCCTGAAAATGATAAAAATGCATATATGCAGTATGTACTCATTTTGAGAGAAAAAGGAAGAAACGGGATCATTCATGAACTTGATGACGGAACTTATGTTTCGAGAGAATGCATATATCTTGTTCAGCACAGCTCCCGTGCCCCGGGAAGTGATTCCGGATTCAGATATATAATTCAGGACGGCACGTTTACTGTTGACGGTAAATTCAATGAAATCTCAGTGAAGCTGAATGATACGTGGCAGAGATTCCCATGGACAGACGAACAATGGAATGATTTGTTTTTCGCTTCCGATGAAGGGCTGAAAGACATTTCACAGACATACGGAAACCTGATTTACATGCCGCTTACAGATGATTTCTGCCTGATAAATGCAGATGGAAGCTGCTGGGTCGTTGAATTTGCTTCAACGCAGATGAAAGAGAAATACATCTACAGCATATATACCCTCGTCCCGCTGATTTCACATGATAAGGATCTGTTTAAAGAAGCGGATTCCCCGCATTACTGGGCAAAGAACGTAAAATTATCCGATATTCTGATGAACTCGTATACAAACCTGGATACACATATCGGAACGACATTTAGCGATGATTATAAAGCATACAGATCGCTTATCGCAGCACTGAACTGTACTGCCGAAGATGATTTTGTCAGCGGGCAGGCTGCTGATCTGCGTGCATCTCTGATGCTGAACTGCAGCGGTAAGGAATATCTGCTCGTATATGACGGGGAAAATGTCGGAATGGTATTCGATTCTGAAACAGCAAAGTTATACGGTGATAAAAAGTGGCTTATAAAAAATGACGAGCTCTCAAAAGTATTTGAGGCTCTTCAGACGGAGACTGAAATCGACTGGCTCAATGCGGGTATGCTTCATGCACACATAGAGGACACAGATATGACTGTATACTCATATGATTCGGATATGAAAGAGGAAATTTATCAGATGTGCACAGCAAGCAATAAGATGTTTGTAAAATATTCATCTGATGATGAGTGGAACAATCTCGGAAATTATGTCCTGATAACCCTCACTGAGAATAATTTCGATATTCTGTTTGTCGGAGGTGGATGGAGAAGCGGATATTCCGCAAGCACTCTGCGCACAAGATGTATACAAGCATGGCAGGCAGGGAGTGATTCCGACAAAAATAAATTTATGTATCTGGAGCTTAATAACGGTGAAAATTATCTGATTCATCTGCAGAAAGGTGAAAATGATATGTTTTATGTAAGAAAAGCATATCTGATGAAATATCGTGATGATTTAAATTAAGAGTACCGCAGACTGCGGTACTTTTTTAATGTTATAATTTATATGTAACATTTCTTTGCTTATGTTGTTATACAGATGAAAACGGAAAGGAGGCTTTATATGGATAATGAACTGCTGAAAATGCTGTATCGGAAATACAAAAGAGAAATATATCTTTATCTGTACTCAATGTGCAGGAATGCCGATACAGCGGAAGAACTGATGCAGGAGACATTCCTCAAAGCGCTCCTCTCACTCAGCGAAAATCACACCAATATGAGAGCATGGCTGTATATGGTTGCAAGGAATCTGTATTTTAATCACAGAAAGACAGAATTACGCACCGAACCACGGGACGAGATAACTCTTGAGGAGGATATAAAAAACTCCGATATTTTGGGCTCCGTCATACGGACAGAACAGCATCAGCTGCTTTTCAAAGCACTGCAGACTCTATCTGACAATAAACGTGATATACTTCTGCTGCAATATTTCAATAGGTTGTCCCAGAAGGAAATATCGGAAATATTAAAAATCACTCCCGCAAATGTCCGTGTACTGGCCCTGCGGGCAAAAAGAGAAATAAAACAATATATGGAGGAACATGGTTATGACATTCCGTGAGATGCTTGAACTTTACAAAAACGGAACTCTGCCCGATGAGATTAAAGAGCAGGTTGAAAAAGAAATAGAAAAGCACGAAGCCATAAGCGACTATCTGTATGATACGGATGATACTGTCATTATTGATTCGTTTACAGATGAAGATGCGGAAATCGGTGATAAAAACGATGATATGCAGTTTGTGAAAATGATCAATTCTGCAATCAGAAAAGCTTTCTTAAAAGCAGGAGTCATCGTAGGTACGGTGGTGCTGTTTATAACATTATCTGTGATTTTTGTATTGCCGGGAGTTGTTTCGGAGTTTTATTACGATCCCGGCGAAACCGTGGGAGAATATGAAGGAATTCCCACAACAAGAATGTCTCTTGATCTGTCCGTTTACAGCGAGATGTTCCTTCCGGGAAAATACAGAAATATTGTAATAGCAGAAGATATCGGATACGGGGAATACAATATATCAATCCCACAACCTGTCTCATACACCGGAATCCACACAACCGTAGCAGGAAAGCTTGAGCGCGGCAGACTGACACTTTATGACCCGAATCTGTTAAGATTCCCTACAGGCAACGCATTTGTACTGCCTGAAGGAGTTGAATGGTACTTTTCGGGAATGGGTGCAGCAGGAGAACCTGCAGATGCATTTGCGGCTCTTGAATCATTAGACGAAGATGAAATATATACTGCATATTTTTCCCTTGAAGAGATAACGGATTATATGACACTTTACGAAGAGTTCGGAAAAATGGCTGAGTGGTGCGCAGTATATGACGGAAGAACAATGGGAAACACTATAATGGGATTCTGCACAAGGCCGGGTGGATATTCCATGTCATGGGACAGAGAAAAATATCCATACCTGTGCCTGCTTGACGGAGCAGACATTAAATCAGATATATCTTCCGATCCTGCGAAAATGCAGACACACTTTTTAAGTATGATGCAATACCTTAATGATCACCCCGAAGCAATGGAACTTTTCGGGAGCAACGGAATGAAATGGGATAATGCCATTGAGTATGTGGAAGAAAACGGTATACAGATATATGGATTTGTTGCAGAAACCGACAAAGCAACTATAATGGATATTGCTTCATCTGAAAATATATCATATGTGTATACAGTGCCGGTTAACAGATAATGTATTGACACAGTGGAAAAATATTAAAAGCCGTGCGTAAAAAACAACACGGCTTTTGTATTTTTCTATGCGGATACAAAAAATCATTGCGCATATCGGACTAATAATAATTTACTCTACAGGGATTTCTCTTTTGAAGAAAAAGAAACCATCTGCACGCTGAACAAGTTCCCATCCTTCTGCACCAAGCAGGTTAAGTTGGGTTTCATATTCCTGTGCTATTTTTTCATATCCCTTTGTTCCAAGAGGGATACTCGTGGCAATGGTAATAACCTTATACTCATATTTTTTCATATAATCCTACCCTTCATCAAATCCCAATTTATCAGACTATTTCAGGCCACACTGCATATATAATTCTTCAATGCAAAATGATTTATATTCTATGTATTTCTCAATATCATCCGGGAATAATTCTGCAGCAGTTTTCTTTACCAAACTATATTTTTCAACGGCTTCGGCATTGTTTCTCAAAAAATCTCTGAATGCAATATGGCGGTGCAATTCCTCGGAATACTGCGGACACACATACAAGTGGTGTTCTTGCAGATGAGGTTTATTCAAATTCTTAAATGCTTCTCTGTCTTTGATTCCAAGGTTGCCTTCGTGTATATATCCAATCGTTTCCAATTCAGAGACAACAGTCTCAAATACCGAATAATCTTTAATTATCACATCAATATCAATACAAGGCTTCGAAGAAAGACCTTCAACCGATGTACTGCCAATGTGCTCAATGCCAACGATCAAATCACCGACTGCACATTCGATTTCTTGCCTTATATTCTCAAAATCAGATTTCCATTCAGCATCATACGGCAGAACAACAACTCTCTTAGTTTTCATCTCCAACCTCGTCAAATTGACATTTATCTGTCTTTCGATCAGTTTATTCAGTGATTATGCTACGGGCTTCTTCAACGGAAATATTATTCTCTTCGCTGATCTTTTTCAGGTCCTCGAATTCTGCCTTTGATCTTTTAACTCCGTATCCTTCGGACACTTTAAAGCGGACAGGGCCGAATTTTGTATCTCTTGTGATGAGCTTTCTGTCAAGAGTAAATCGGTCGTATTCCCTGTAACGTATGCCGATGGTGGTCGTATGCCTGAAAACAAGAGAAGCAAATTTTTCTTCTTCTCCTGCCTTTACAAGGCAGGTCAGCATAAACGCACTCCTTCCCTTTTTCATGGTTATGGGGGTGATATACGCATCCAGTGCACCATTATCCATAAGTACTTCCGCAGCATAAGCCAGAGATTCTGATGTTATGTCATCAAGAGTACAGATAAGCTCTGAAACCTTTGACTTCTGACTTTCAATACTTCCCACAAATGCACGAAGTACATTGGGTAGCGGGAAATCCTTG
>SVCP01000037.1 GCA_015058295.1 Anaerofustis stercorihominis | reverse complement strand
CCGCATTCTTCGATGATATTTGTGTCTGATGATATTGCTTCCCTGAGCTCGGCAATTTCTTCTTCAAGTTTGTCAAGTGCGTCATTTGCATTGTTGAAATCAAAGCCGACTTTCGCAGCTTTTGACTGTATTTTTTGTGCATACAGTGTTGGTGGGAAGCTCAAGGGAATCTCTCTCATCTGTTGAGTTGTATTTTTATAATTATGCTCTTCTTTTTTGATCTCATCCCAGTCTGTGTGTATTTTATCCGGAGAAAATACATGAGGATGACGGCGGATCATCTTTTGGGTTTCTTCTCTTATGACATCATTTATTGAGAATTCGCCTTCCTGTTCTGCGATTACACAGTGCAGAATAACCTGCAAAAGAACGTCTCCGAGTTCTTCGCACATACCGAATGTATCGTTTTGTTTAACAGTATCTATGAATTCATAGGATTCTTCTATAAGGTATTTTATCAGGGACTCATGTGTCTGTTCTCTGTCCCATTCACAGCCATGATCACTGCGCAGTTCTGAAATTACATGATATAAAGAGTCAAACGAGCCTGCACCGTATTCTCCCAACGCTTTCGGAACAACTATACTCGTAAGATGATCAATACCTTCCACTCTGTCTATATCGCAGACAGGAACACTGACGATTCTTTCGTCATCGCAGGCTGCACCGATAATAATATGAACTTCAAATTCGTCATCATAATATTTCATCAGCTCTAATTTTACATCTGAAGCAATATCTCTGTCATAGACCTGAGCGATGATGTTTGTCGTTGTTACATCAGGTCTTGAGTTATGCATATCAAGTGCGTCAATAAGCTTGAATGATTCGATGGCATCCTGTTTCAGGAGTGCAAATATGCCGTCGAGGAAACTTACGGCAGGTATAATTTTTACGGGACAGTCTGCATTTTTTACGATGAGCTGAACTGCCTTTTCTGCGAAAACAGCACTTCCCGGAACGATATATGAAATGATTTCACCGGCAGAATTTATGACAGTATCGCATATCTTTTGGTAAACATTTTCAAACGTATCTTCCCCATCGTAAATATCATCAAAAGAAGTATAAGGTATATTGAATTCATCTAAAATAACAGCCGCAGGGTGCTGCATCGTTCTTACATACACCCTGTCGCTGTTTTTTAATGTTTCTATTGTGCCGAGTGTAACTTCATTCCGGCCGGCACAGCCGAAACCTAAAATATTGATTTGTTTCATTCTGACTTTATTTATTAAAAAATTCGTCAACTTTATCGAGATATTCGATAATAGGAAGTGACTGCGGGCAGACTCCTTCGCACTGAGCGCATTTTGCGCAGTCTCCGCCGTTTGCAGACAATTTCTGATACATAGCTTTGTTTTGTTCGACAGTATCAAACATTATCGCATCGTTGTACATATCGAAAATTCTCGGAATGTTGATGTCGTTGGGGCATCCGTCTGTGCAGTAACGGCACGATGTGCAGGGAATAGTATCTTTTCCATTGATGTAATCTCTGAGTTCTTTGAGGAATCTCTTTTCGTTTTCAGGCTGTGCATCCGGCTGCATCGAAGCTGCGCTTTCGATATTTTCAACAACATGATCATATACATTCATGCCGCTGAGAACTGTCAGTACTTCCGGTCTGTTGAAAAGGAAGTTCAGGCAGATTCTTGATGTAGGTACTTCAGAAAGATTATAAGCATTTTTGAGCTTTGTTGTATACGGATCTTTGATCTGAAGGATTTTGCCGCCTTTGAGCGGTTCCATTATTGTTACCGGGATTCCTTTACTTGCAGCATATTCGAGACCTTTTATACCGGCCTGAAGTTCGATATCCATAAAGTTGAGTTGAATCTGGCAGAACTCCCAGTCATAATCATTGATGATCTTTTCAAATGCTTCATAAGTATCGTGAAATGAAAATCCGATATATCTGACCTGCCCTTTTGCTCTTATTTCGTCCATGAATTTGATAGCACCAAGCTCTTTGAGTCTGTTCCATTTTTCAAGGTTGAGTGCATGCATAAGGTAAAAATCGATATAGTCTGTCTGAAGTCTCTGAAGCTGTTCTTCAAAGATCGCATTTGCATCAAAATCCGCTCCGAGATTCATAGTAGGAAGTTTATCTGCAACAAATACTTTGTCGCGGATTCCGGCATTTTTGATCCATTCGCCGAGAACAACTTCACTCTTTCCTCCATGGTATACATAAGCCGTATCATAATAGTTTACGCCTTGTTCATATGCATAATCAAACAAACGGAATGATTCTTCTTTGTTGATTTCGCCGTTTTCTGTTGTCGGAAGTCTCATTGCTCCGAAACCTAACTGTGAGATGTCTCTACCGTTAAAGTTACGATATTTCATATGTTCTCTCCTTTAAATTTTATTTTGTGTTATTTTATATCCAATACATATATTTTTCGCTGAATTCAAATCCAAGCTTTTTATAAAGCTCAGTGGAAGCAGTATTTTCGCAGTTTATCTGAACGTACGGAATGTGCCCTCTTGAAATTTCCAGATTGATCAGTTGTTTTGACAGAAATTCTGCAGCACCCTTTCTTCTGTGTTTTTCGAATGTATGGACCATTCCGATGCTGCCGTCATCATGTATTCCACCTACGCAAAGTAATGTTCCGTCTGTATCAAAACATCCGAAGAGACATCCGCTGTTGATTCTTTCGAGGATGTATCCCGGTTTTTCAACTGTACTGTATACAGAACCGACAATTTTTTCGTGCATTTTCTCCAATGGTCTGAATGAATATCTGTTGTCTGTAATCGGTACCGGTGTTTGTTTTGAATATATTGCATTGCGACATACCTGCGGCAACCGTATATCAGGATACATCTGCCTTATAACTTCGATGCAGTATTCATTGTGTGCGCAGAAAACTTTCCGAGGCATTGTTTTGAGCAATTCCCTGCATCTTTCGATTGAATCCACACTTATCATTATTATGCGCTCGTTGGGAGTAAGCATCACACCGTCATCTTCCGCATAGATAACACGGCATTCCGGTTTATTCAGCTGTTGGATCATATCGAAATTGAGAAGCTCGTCTTTTGACAGATATTCCAATGCTTTATTCTTCACGAAAACAACTCCGTGGACATATATTTCAGCGAACTGTCAACTGCAATAAACACTATATTTTTGCCTTCGTATTCGTCTCTGCTTGCAATATCAATGGCAGCTTTCAGTGCTGCGCCTGACGAAATGCCCCCCATTAATGCTTCTGTAAGTGAAAGTTCTTTTGCGTATCTGAACGCATCGTCATCACTGACGCAGATTATTTCGTCAATAAGGTCTGTGTTCAGTACTGACGGAACGAAATTTGCTCCTATACCTGCAATCTTATGTGAACCGGCCACACCTTTTGTGACGAGCGGAGATGCTTCAGGCTCTATCCCCACAATTTTTATATTGGGATTTTTTTCTTTGAGGTATTTTGCACAGCCTGTTATTGTTCCTCCTGTGCCGAATGTGGCTACGAAAACATCAACATTTCCGTCCATATCTTCCCATATTTCCGGTCCGGTTGTGAGGTAGTGTGCATTGGGATTTGACGGATTGTCAAATTGTCCTGCGATCCATGAGCCTTCATTTTCACGCTGTATTTTTTCAGCTTCGTCTATTGCGCCCTGCATACCATATTCTGCAGGAGTAAGTACAACTTTTGCCCCCAGAGATTGCATAAGTTTTATCCTCTCAATACTCATATCAGAAGGCATAGTGATTATGCAGTCAAAACCCATTACAGTAGCAACGGCACAAAGAGCAATGCCTGTGTTGCCACTTGTTGGCTCGATTATGAGACCGCCCGGTTTTAGTTTGCCGGTGTCAAGGGCGTCTTTTATCATATAATACCCTATACGGTCTTTTGCCGTCCCCCATGGATTCATAAATTCCAGCTTCGCAAACAGATTTGCTTTTAGTGAGTATTTTTCTGTAATTCGATTAAGCTTTACGACAGGTGTTTTGCCGATCAGGTCAACGACAGAATTAAATGTGTTCATTTTCGCATTCACCTCTCTTTTAATTAATTATGTTTACAATTATACCATTTTGCATTATGTATCGCAATAGTCATACCTAAATAAAAAACTATATAACAAATCATTTTGCATTTGACAATTGTGATGGTATAATGATAATAAATTCATATATAGGTATGGAGTTTTGATATGAAATGTTTGAAATGTAATTCTCTGGACAGTAAGGTCGTGGATTCACGTTCCGCAGATGACGGAAAGAGTATCAGGAGAAGAAGGGAATGTCTTGTTTGCGGTTACAGATTCACTACTTACGAACGCATTGAACTTGGGCCGTTGTTTGTTGTAAAGAGAGACGGCTCACGCGAAAAATTTGACAGGGATAAAATTGTTCACGGTATTGTGAGGGCATGTGAAAAAAGGCCGGTTGCAATGAGCCGTATTGAGCAGGTTGCAAATGAGATAGAATTTGAACTGTGGGAAATGTCCGAAAGCGAAGTCGAAACACGTATAATCGGTGAAAAAGTAATGGAAAAACTCCGCAATCTCGACGACGTTGCCTATGTAAGATTTGCATCGGTATATAAACAATTTACGGATATTGACACATTCATAAATGAACTTACAAATATGCTTGAAGGAAAAAGAAGGGATGAATAATTACGAGTATGATGATCTGAATGAAAAAATGCTTTCCTCGGATAGTATGTACAAAGGTCCTGTATTTGAATTCAGGAAGAGTAAAGTAATGCTTCCCGATGGAAAAATCGTTGACAGGGACATTATCGTGCATAACGGTGCCTGTGCAGTTCTTCCCGTTGATGGTAATGACATAATATTCGTTGTTCAGTATCGTGCAGCTGTCGGCAGGCTGATGCTTGAGATTCCTGCAGGAAAGCTTGATAAAAATGACGAAGAAATAATTTCGTGTGCGCACAGGGAACTAAGTGAAGAGACAGGATATATCACAGGAAATATGACATTTATGCTCAGTTACATTCCCGCAGCCGGATACAGCAGTGAAGTTATTCATATTTACCTGGCTGAGAATCTGAGAGAAAGCGAAGCTCATCCGGACGAAGATGAATTTGTCAGAACTGTAAGAATTCCTGTTGACAAGGCATATGAAATGTGTCTCAAAGGAGAAATACAAGACTCGAAAACCATAATTGCAATACTTTACTATCATGAAAAATATGTCAGAAATATATAGACACCAGATTTAGTCGGTGTTATAATTATCTGACATATCGGTTGCTGGGTGGCATCCGTATAAGGAGTGAAAATGCAGAAAATAAAAAGAAGTTTAATATATGTTATCAGTGTAATATTTGTTATGGGGTTGTTTGCATCATTTGAAACAGCAGGCCTTTATACCTATGCAGACAGGCTTAATCTTCAGTCCGACCGACTGTATCTTGCGTATGCGGAAAAAACGGACGAACTTTCAGAATTTGTGATGGACAAAGACGATGAAACGGAGTCAACAGGCAAAGCTGACAGTTATAAACTCGGAGATAATTCACCTTTCATCAGGGAATATAAACTTATTCTCTCTTATCTTGATCTGATGAAATATCCGGATTCAAATATTTTTGATACTCTTACAGAAGAAGCTGTAAAAAAATATCAGGGGCAGCAGGGGCTTGAAGAGACAGGTGTTCTTGACATTGTGACAATGGACCTTCTCGACGGCGAAGAGATAGTATTTGAGCCCGGTGATACGGGAAAAGCTATCGGTGATTATCAGGCGATGCTTGCGACTCTCGGTTATCTTGAGGATTACACGTCCGAAACATTTGATGAAGCTACAAAAGAAGCTGTGGGAGAATATCAGGTAAGTAAAGATCTTGAGGTTACTTATAATCTGGATACAGCTACAAAAGATGCTCTTCAGGAAGATATGCTTTCCCGTAACGGACAATAATGAATATTGTTAAATATGAGTGCAATATGTGTAATAAGTATTGCACTTCTTTTTAATTTATGATATACTCACTATGTTAGATAATCCTTATTATGAGCAACGGAGTGATTAGGCACGATGAAGTTGCGGCAACCGACATATTGCACGGTGCCAATACCTACGGGATTTCCCGAATGATGAGGTTTTTGATGATAAAATCAATGCGCCTCATATGAGGTTTTTTTTATGGGGATAAATTAATGGAGGTACTATGAGACATTTTTTTACATCTGAATCAGTAACGGAAGGTCATCCGGATAAAATGTGCGATCAGATCAGTGATGCTGTTCTTGATGCAATTTTTGAAAAAGACCCGAATGCAAGAGTTGCCTGCGAATGTGCTACAACGACAGGTGTTGTACTTATTATGGGTGAAATTACTGCTGACTGCACAGTTGATTTTCAGCAGATAGCAAGAGATACTATCATCAATATCGGATATGACAGAGCAAAATTCGGATTTGACGGTGAGACATGCAGTATTCTTTCTGCAATTCACAAACAGTCAGCTGACATAGCTCTCGGCGTAGACAAATCAAAAGAAGCCAAAGAAGGCGAAACAGAAGACAAATTCTCCACAGGCGCAGGAGATCAGGGGCTTATGTTCGGTTTTGCATGTAATGAAACGGAAGAACTTATGCCCTTCCCCATCACATATGCGCACAAGCTTGCAAGACGCCTTGCACAGATCAGAAAAGATAAAGTTCTTGACTATCTCCGTCCGGACGGAAAAACACAGGTTACCGTTGAATATGAAGATGACAAGCCTGTAAGAGTTGATACAATCGTTGTTTCCACACAGCATGAACCGGATGTTGAACATGCAACAATCGAAAAAGACATCATTGAACATGTTATCAAACCGATCATTCCGGAAGATATGCTTGATGAAAACACAAAATATCTCATCAACCCCACAGGCAGATTCGTAATCGGTGGCCCGCACGGTGACAGCGGTCTTACGGGAAGAAAGATCATCGTTGATACATACGGTGGATATGCACGTCATGGCGGAGGAGCATTCTCCGGCAAAGACCCGACAAAGGTTGACCGTTCAGCCTGCTATATGGCAAGATATATCGCAAAAAATATCGTAGCTGCAGGAATCGCTACAAAATGCGAGATTGAAGTAGCTTATGCTATCGGTGTAGCTCAGCCTGTAAGCATTTTCGTAGATGCATACGGAACAAGCTCTCTTACAAACGAACAGCTCAGCAAGCTCGTATCTGATAATTTCGACCTCAGACCGGCTGCAATCATCGATCACTTCAAGCTCAGAAGACCGATCTACAAACAGACAGCTGCATACGGACATTTTGGAAGAAGCGATCTTGATCTTCCCTGGGAAAAACTCGACAAAGTAGATGCTCTCAAAGCGTACGTTGCGGAGCTCGATAAGTAATTTATTATTAACTACATAACTCGTCAGAATAATTCTGACGGGTTGTTTGTTATTATATACATAGTATATGTTTTATTGTTCTGACATTATATTATTCACAAAATAATATTTTTATGATAGAATATGCCCATGAGCGATTATACATTTTTTCAAAACAAAGATTGTAAATATTTTCCTTGTCATTCGGGAGTAAAAGAGGAAGATTTCAGCTGTATGTTCTGTTATTGCCCTCTTTATGCACTTGGTGACAAGTGCGGAGGAAATTTCTCTTACGCAAACAAAAAAGGTGTCAAGGACTGTTCAAATTGCACAGTTCCTCACAGAAAGCAGAATTATGAGAGAATAACCGACAAGTCAATGTTGCTTATTGAGATGGTTATGAGAGAAGATCTTGCCGTTGATACGTCCGATGATAATGAATAATTTATTCAACTGGCTTGATGGGTTAGACGATAATCCTGTGGATCTATCTTCCTTTACAGAAGCGTATTCAGATTTCTCCGATTATTATGCTGATTATGCCGATGAATACGATTATGACAGATGGTTTGAGTTTTTATTGAGCCTTTCAGACCGCAATATAGATGAAAGGAGCAGAGTGCTTGATTTGGGATGCGGTACAGGCGGAATGATGCTTAAATTTCTGTCTGAAGGAGCATTTGTAGTAGGGGTTGATTTTTCACGGAAAATGCTGGACTCGGCTGACGATCTCATTTTCCTGTCAGGTGAAAGTGAGAGATACATTCTTCTGCAAAAGGATATTTCTGAGTTTTTTCTGTCGGTGAAATTTGACTTTGTTTACAGTATGGGGGACACGATAAACTATCTTCTTGAAGAATCTGCACTCACCGGTCTTTTTTGCAATGTCAGAAAGATGATGCATTCTGACAGCATATTCACATTTGACATTATAAACAAAGATCATTTTGCGGGAAACAATAATTCCGAAGAAATTGTCTCAATATCCGCATGGAGAGATACACATCTGCATTTTTATCGTAATCTGAAAAATGAGAATGATAAATTTTTCCTTTATACGAAGGTAGAAATCCGTAATGAAGACGGAACTGTTCTCGGTGTTGAAAATCACAAACAGCGTGTATACACATATAAAGATATTGAAATGTGCGCATGTATGTGCGGATTTGATTGTCACAGAGTTCCTTTTCTGAACGACTGTGAAAGTCTTGAAAAGATACAGATTGTATTGAAAGTGAAATAATATGATGAATAAATGCGGTTTATATACATGGTTTGGTTACATACTTCCTATCGAAGATAAACTGAAAATGATATCCGATGTTGGATTCGAAACTATCTGTACATGGTGGGGAGATGATTTTGATGAAACCGATGGTGATTACAGGGATCATGCAGAGCTTGCGTCAAAGTATGGATTATATCTTGAACATTCGCATATACCATATTACGGATGTGATAAACTATGGACGGATACTCTTGATGGAGAAGAAATTCTTAAGATGCATATTAATTCTGTGAAAACGGCCGGTGTCTGCTCTGTTCCCACACTTGTAATGCATCCACACGAGAGAGTAATGCCTCAGGGAACAAAATACGAACTGTTCTGTGATAATTTACAGAGGATTCTTGAACAGTGTGATAAAAGCGGAGTAAATATTGCGTTGGAAAATCTTTCAGACGACGGACTGATACGTAAAGTTCAGGATATGGTGAGAGATGTTCCGTTTGCGGGGCTTTGCTTTGATTCGGGACACAATAATGTTGCTACAGACGGCAATTTTTCGCTGTTGGATGATTATGACAATAAGGTTTTTGCTCTTCATATTCATGATAACAACGGATTGAAGGACGAACATGTAATGCCTTTCGAAGGAAATGTCGACTGGACAGGGTTTATGCAGAGTATAGACAATACAAACTTCAGCGGTTCTCTTATGCTAGAGTGCTGTTATCCGTTTGACTTTGACAAGTTTGAAGACGATCCCGATTATGTGTTTGTTCCGACTGATATGACTGCGATTGAATACCTGCAGAAAGCAAAATCAGCCTGCGACAGAGTATACGAGACATTGAAAAAGTAGTTTAAGGAAAAAAAATAACCTCAATATGAGGTTATTTTTTTAGGCATTTTGTTTATTAAATTTTAGAGGGGAAATTCTTTCTTGATTAAAGTATACCCTCTTTTCCTTAATGTAACCTTAATGTTACAACTAATTTTTAAATGAATGTATAGGTGCGGGAATTCGTCCTCCCCTGTTGATAAAGTCGGCACTTGAATACTCGTTGAGCTTGATTATGGGGGCATATCCCAAAAGTCCACCGAATTCTGCCATATCGCCTACTGTTTTGCCGTATACAGGGATAACCCTTACTGCAGTTGTCTTGTTATTGATAACACCGATGGATGCTTCGTCTGCGATGATTGCCGAGATTGTTTCTGCCGGTGTGTCACCTGCGATTGCTATCATATCAAGGCCTACACTGCATACAGATGTCATAGCTTCAAGCTTGTCGAAGGAAAGTGCACCGCAGTTTACGCTGGAGATCATACCTGCATCTTCGCTGACCGGAATAAATGCACCACTCATACCGCCTACATGAGAGCTTGCCATTATGCCACCTTTTTTAACTGCATCGGTGAGAAGTGCAAGCGCTGCTGTCGTTCCGTGAGTACCTGCTTTTTCAAGCCCCATAGCTTCGAGAATTGCAGCGACACTGTCACCTACTTCCGGTGTCGGCGCTAATGAAAGATCAAGTATACCGAATGGAACGCCGAGACGATTAGATGCTTCCGTACCGACCAACTGTCCGGCTCTTGTTATCTTGAATGCGATACGCTTGATGGTTTCGCAAATTTTATCAATAGGTTCTCCCTGCATGCCTGAAATTGCTGAACTCACCGTACCCGGACCACTTACACCTACGTTGATTACGGCTTCGCCTTCTCCTACACCGTGGAAAGCTCCTGCCATAAACGGGTTGTCTTCAACGGCATTTGCGAATACTACAAACTTAGCACATCCGATGGAATCGTTATCTCTCGTAAGATAAGCAGTTTCTTTGATGATTCTGCCCATCATTTTTACCGCATCAAGGTTTATACCTGCTTTTGTGGAACCTACATTTATGCTTGAACACATAAACTCCGTTTCACAGAGTGCCTGCGGAACAGATTCGATAAATTCGAGTTCCGAGTTGTTCATTCCTTTCTGAACAAGGGCACTGTACCCACCGATAAAGTTTACACCAATCTCTTTTGCTGCGTTGTCAAGAGCATGTGCAAGATGAATAAATTCATCCCTGTTTTTCATTGCTGCAAGAGCAATAGGTGTTACGGATACACGCTTATTTATGATTGGGATACCGTATTCTTTTTCGATATCCTCACCTGTCTGAACAAGATTTTTTGCATATCTGCAGATCTTGTCATAGATTTTTGTTCCCGTAACTTTATAATCATCACTGAAACAGTCCAGAAGAGAAATACCCATTGTTATTGTGCGGATATCCAGCTTCTCTTCGACCATTCTTATCGTTTCTAATACGTCGCTGTATATAACCATAATACACCTTAGATTTTATGCATTGCATCGAAAATATCTGTCTTCTGTACCTGAATGCTGAGTCCTTCTTCTTTGAGTTCTGCGAGCTTTTCTGCCAGATCCGCAATCTTCACATCCTGTGGGATTGAAACGAGCATAAGCATTGTGAAGTACTTCTGCATAATTGTCTGGCTGATATCCTCAATGTTTACATTCATTTCGTAAAGGATCTTTGATACTTTGTAAATGATACCTGTTTTGTCTTCTCCGATAACTGTAATTACCGCTTTCATTGATACCTCCGATAATGTTTTTATGTATATTACCATAACAGGATAATTAATTCAAGTAATTCATGCAGAATGTATATTTAATTAAGTATTCTGCGATATCAAAAACACCCGGAATACGGGTGTAATTTATGTTAACCGAGTTTTTCTTTCAGTTCTGAAACAATCCTGTCTGTATCTACAGCAAGCACTCTGAGCTTATCAAGAGTTATTTCGATATCTTTCACAGCATCTTTAAGCCTGTTTGTAATTGCTTCCATATTTGCCGTCATATCCTGATCTGCATTTGAGAACATAACATTTTCAAGTCTTTTCTCCGCATCAGCGGAAACATATATGTTTTTGAAATCTCCCAGTTGAGCAAGCGAATCATTCAGCGTTCCGACAACTTTTGCGGCAGCATCGGTTGCTTCAAGCGCATTGCGCAGGCTTATGTCCCCTATCAGACTTCCCAAAAATCCGGGAGCATGGCACAGACCTTCTGCAGTCAAAAATTTCTTGGCGGCTCTTTTCGTCAGTTCAAGCGCTTCTGTGCCGTCTTTTATCGCTTTTGCTATAACATCTTTTCTGACGATCTCTTCGTCAAAACGATCCTGGTGTTCCCGTCTTAAATCACTGCTCATTTCTTTTTCCCCTATTTTGTATTGTAATTAAATGTCTTACTGTAAATTTTCTTTTAACAGAGAAATAGTTTTATCTGTTTCTTTTGCCATAATATCAAGCTTTTCCAGTGCTGCTTCAATGGTAATTATGGCATCTTTTGCTCTCCGGGTCACTGCCGCCATATTTGCCATAAGCGATGAGCCCGCACTTGAGAACAAGACATTATCAAGACGACTGTCTGCATCCGGGGACATATATATCCTGTCAAAGCCACCCAGAAAATCAAGGGATTCATTGAATTTATTTACGGCCTCCTCAGCTTCTTTTCCAGCTTTTGTCCCCTTTTTCATGCTTATGCTGCTGATGATGCTTCCGATAGCACCTTCCGCCATACATAGATTTTCTGCTGTGTTTAACTTTTTAGCAGCAATTTTTGTCAGCTCCAGTGCAATTTTTCCGTCCTTTATTGCCTTTGCTATAACATCTTTTCTGACGATTTCTTCATCGAAACGATCCTGGTATTCTCTCCTTAAATCACTGCTCATTTCATTCTCCCTGTTTATGTATTAAAATTAAATCTCTTACTGTAAATTTTCTTAAAGGGTCTTATTTGTTTCTTTTGCCATAATATCAAGCTTTCCCAGTGCTGCTTCAATGGCATTTACGGCATCCCTTGCTCTCTGAGTTACGGCATTCGTGTTTGCAACAACAGACCAGTCCGCACTTGTAAACAGTACATTATCAAGTCTGCTCTCCGCATCTGCGGACATAATGATCTCGTCAAATCCGCCGAGGAGCTTGAGTTGCTCATTGAATCTGTTTACTGCTTCTTATGCTTTTTCAGCAGCTTTGGTGGATTTTTTAAGAGCAGCACTGCTTATCATTTGCCCGATAGCACCTTCTGCCACTGCAAGATTTTCAGCACGAGTGAGCTTTTTTGCCGCTTCTTTGGTCAGCTCGAGGGCTGTCTGACCTTCTTTCTTTGCATTCTCAATGACAGATTTTGTTTTTAACGCATCATCGAATTTCTGTTCGTGGTTGTCTCTTAAATTTTCTTTGTTCATTGCCAAACCTCCATCATTAATAATATATTTTGCTATTTTATTTTATCATATAATTGCATGTGTACAAATACAAACACCGGATTATTTTCATTTTGTCATAAAAAATGCACCTTATCCGGCTTTTGCTTCAAAGGTGCATATGATATATTTATTTTTGCTATTTAAGAGCCTCATTTACAGCAACTGCGCAAGCAACCGTAGCGCCTACCATTGGGTTGTTGCCCATGCCGAGGAAACCCATCATTTCTACGTGAGCCGGTACGGAAGAAGATCCTGCGAACTGTGCGTCTGAGTGCATTCTGCCCATTGTGTCAGTCATGCCGTAAGAAGCAGGGCCCGCTGCCATATTGTCCGGGTGGAGTGTACGGCCTGTACCACCACCGGAAGCAACTGAGAAGTATTTTTTACCTTGTTCGATACATTCTTTTTTGTATGTGCCTGCAACCGGATGCTGGAAACGTGTGGGATTTGTTGAGTTTCCTGTGATTGAAACATCAACACCTTCTGAATGCATGATAGCAACGCCTTCCCTTACATCATCGGCACCGTAGCAACGAACTTCTGAACGGGGACCATCAGAATATTTCTTTTCTTGTACAATAGTAAGTTTTCCGCTTGCGTAATCAAACTGTGTCTGTACATACGTGAAGCCGTTGATTCTTGAAATAATCTGTGCGGCATCTTTGCCGAGACCATTGAGGATTACTCTGAGAGGATTTTTTCTCGATTTGTTTGCGTTAGCGGCAATACCGATAGCGCCTTCAGCTGCGGCAAATGATTCGTGTCCTGCAAGGAAAGCAAAGCACTGTGTTTCTTCGCTCAGGAGCATTGCGCCGAGGTTACCGTGACCAAGACCTACTTTTCTGTCTTCGGCAACACTGCCTTCGATACAGAAAGCCTGAAGTCCGATACCGATATATCTTGCTGCATCAGCTGCTGTGGGGGCATTATTCTTAATAGCAATTGCGCATCCCATTGTATATGCCCAGCATGCATTTTCAAATGCGATAGGCTGTACACCTTTTACGATTTCATATACGTTTACGCCTTTTTCATCACAGATTGCTTTTGCTTCTTCGAGGGTAGCAATACCGTATTCAGCCAAAACTTTATTGATTTTGTCTATTCTGCGTTCATAACTTTCAAATAAAGCCATAATTATTCCTCCCTCGGATCAATATATTTTACGGCGCTGTCAAAACGTCCGTATGTACCTGTTGCATTCTTCAATGCTTCTTCTGCAGGTGTGCCTTTTTTGATTGCACTCATCATTTTGCCTAAGTGGATGAATTCGTATCCGATTATCTCATCATTTTCATCAAGAGCAAGTCTGTTTACATAACCTTCAGCAACTTCAAGGTAACGTGGACCTTTGAGAGCTGTCGAGAATGTGGTACCAACCTGGCTGCGAAGACCTTTTCCGAGATCTTCAAGTCCCGCACCGATGGGAAGACCGCCTTCTGAGAATGCTGTCTGGCTTCTTCCGTAAACGATCTGGAGGAACAGTTCTCTCATAGCTACGTTGATCGCATCGCATACGAGGTCAGTGTTGAGAGCTTCGAGGATCGTTTTGCCCGGGAGAATTTCAGCTGCCATAGCAGCGGAATGTGTCATGCCACTGCATCCGAGTGTTTCTACAAGCGCTTCCTGAATAACACCGTCTTTAACATTAAGTGTCAATTTGCAGGCACCCTGCTGCGGAGCGCATCCGCCAACTCCGTGAGTAAGACCATTGATCTGATTAATTTCTTTTACTTTGTCCCATTTACCTTCCTGAGGAATCGGGGCTGGTCCGTGATTAGCACCTTTTGCTACAGGACACATATTCTTTACTTCGTGAGAATATTCCATTTTTACCCTTTCGTTTGTTGCCGACCGGCAATAATGTTTATTCGTAAATATACAGATTCATTTTATCACAATGCATTATGATATTGCAATATGAATTTCTGCCATTGAGGCTCATCTGTCTTTATATGTATTGATGAATGCATTTTTGTAATGACGCAGATTCTTTATTTTTCCTTCTTCAGCATTGTATTTGACTGCGATAACGTCAAAACGTGCGGGAGTATCAATATCTTTCATATAAGCTTCTGCTGCAGAGATTATTCTTCGCATTTTACTGTGAGTGAGTGCATCTTCGCCTTCATGCAAACTGTTTATATCCCTTCCTTTGACTTCAATAAACACTGTTTCATTGTTGTCTTTCATAATGAGATCTATTTCGCCGTCCCCGCCCCTGTATCGCTGTTGCAGAAGCTCATAGCCAAGTGTATTCACAAGATAATTTTTAACAAATTCTTCGCATCTTCTTCCCAGAGAATCACTTGTCACATCTATCTTCGAAATGAATGTCTTTCTGTGAAGAGGTGTATCGCCGTATTTGTTTATAGCATCAAGATGCTCCTGAGTTCCGTAGCCTTTGTTTTTCTCGAGATGATATTGTGGATAAATTTGTGCGTATTCATCGAGCATTCTGTCACGGATGACTTTTGCAACTATACTGGCGGCGGCAATGCAATATACATTACTGTCCCCTTTTATAACGCTTTCCTGCGGAATATCTGTTTCCAGCTCAACAGCATCCAGTATAAGCATGTCCGGCTTTATTTTCAGATTGTCTACTGCAGTCTGCATTGCAAGTTTAGTTGCAT
>SVCP01000036.1 GCA_015058295.1 Anaerofustis stercorihominis | reverse complement strand
ATCAAAGCTGTCCGGCGAGGTACCGATCTCCTCGTCGGGCGTGAAGGCGATGGACAGGGCAGGATGGGGCGCGTCACTTGCCTGCAGCTGTTCCAGTACCGTGAGAATCTCGGCAATGCCCGCCTTATCGTCCGCGCCCAGCAGAGTGGTGCCGTCCGTGGTGATCAGGGTCTTTCCCGCGAGTCTGGGCAGATGAGGAAACATCTCTTTGCCGAGTATTTTACCGGAGGTACCCAGGGCAACGTCGCTGCCGTCGTAGTTTTCAATGATCTGGGGGCGGACGTTTTCACCGCAGAAATCCGGTACGGTGTCCATGTGGGCGATCAGGCCGAGCCGTACGCCGTTATCGCAGTTTCTGGCAGGAAGATGGGCGTACACATAGCCCTTTTCATCCATGCGGGCATCGGTCAGGCCAAGCTGACGCAGCTCTTCGGCCAGAATGACGCCCAGATCTTTTTCCCGCATGGCGGATGGGACGGTTTTGGACGCAGCGTCACTGGCGGTATGGATGGCAATATAGCGAAGGAATCGTTCTTTAACAGACATAGCTGTGCCTCTTTTCTGTTGGGCTTATGGGAACGGACGCCGGATCAATAGATCTGGGGCGCGGGATCCTGTGTGCGCATGTCAAACAGCGGCTTGAGGGAGTAGATGGCAAGACCATGGTCGTAGCAGGTCTGGAAGTAGACTTCCATCTTACCGGCCTCCCGAACCAGTTCGGCAAAGAGCCGGTCTGCGGTGTCGTCGTCGCCCTTTGACTTGGGGATGAGCGCCGCTGCCAGCATCCGGGCAAAGTTTGCGTGCATCTCCAGCAGACGAACGGAGGCCGTCTGCACACGGTAGGGCATATTGTAGTGCTCGTGAATCAGTGCCAGACCACGCTCGACGATCCCCTCGACACGTGCCAGGCTTTCGGCGTGGGCGGGGTTGTAGATTCTGGAACGGGCAGGATCGGCGGAGAGCTGGCCTTCCAGATAGCGGAAGTCAACGGCGTCGCCCAGCTCACGCAGATAATCCCGGAAAGCCTTCCAGTCCTCGCCGAAGGCGCAGGAGAAGTATTCTTCGATCAGTTCTTCCGTATTCAGGTCGTTATCATACAGCGTGCGGGCATAGACGTAGAACACCAGGCCCGTCGGGAAGAAGGAGCGCTGGGAACCGTCCTGAATGATGCCGTTGACGTCGTATTTTTTATAGGCCTTGACGTCACGGTTGACCACGTCCGCCAGATCCAGTCCCGCGATGTCGTAATACTGGTGACGCCAGAAATGGTACTCATAGGCAACGTTTGCGCCCTTCCAGTTTTCCTTCCACTTCTCAAAGTAGGCAAAATTCTCTTCCAAAGACTTGGGAAGCACCAGCTTGTTGCGCACATAGGGCTGCGTTTCCAGCTTACGGCTGACTTCCGGCACGGATTCGGTATATCTGCGGGAAATGGGGGCCAGCAGCAGGGTGAAACGGGCGGGATTGATGATTTTCTCGGTTTCCGGCGGCCAGACGGTGTCCACGTAGACGATGAACACGATGCGGGTATCGAGCTTGCGGCGGGTCAGCTCGTCATCCAGCTCATTGAGCAGGATCATATACCAGTCGGAGGGCGTCTTTTCCCGGCAGTGCTCGCATTCGCACTGTTTGTTGAGCGCGTCGCCCAGCCAGAGATGGAGATAGTCCACGTTGTTGTGGGTCTGGGCATAATCAGCGGCGTATTTGACCAGCTTTTCACGGGCGACGGGGTTGGACATACAGAACTGGGTATAGTTGGGCGTGTTATGGATCAGCGCACGCTTGCCGTCCACCAGCGCCAGGAACTGCCGGGACTCGTCGCTGAGCGCGGCGTCGTTGTCACCGTCGGAGGCGCGCAGGGAGGAGTCGATGCCGAAGGGATCGGCGGACCAGCCGTGGCCCATGTCGTGGAACTGCAGGCCGCGGCGGGAAAGCTCAGCCTCGCACTGACGCTTCCACTGCAGGATCGTCTGATTGGAAACAGGCTCCGGCGGGCGGTTTTCCTCATTGTGCATATGGGTATAATAGCGGCGGTAATAGCTGGTGGGGATGCGGAACTCCATCATGAACACGTTCATGCCGACCTTTGGCGTAAACTCGATGGCTTCCAGCATATTGCTCTGGTACTCAGAGCCTTCATTGCACTGACCGCGATAGCGGCAGGAGGGCTTATGGCGGAAAGAAACAGGCGCGATTGCATCGATGACGGGGATAAACTCACCGTCCACGCCCGGGAAGAGCCAGCGGCAGCCCTGACGGCGCAGATATTCATACACTGCCAGCAGCACGCTGCGGGGATTGTCACCGGCGATGATGCCGCCGCAGGCGTCGGCATCCACATAGAGGATATCGTCAAGCACAGGATCCTCCGCGTCGGAGACATCAAGGCCGAAATCCTGCATCAGGCCCAGTCTGAAGCCATCAACCGCGTCGGGCGCATAATCGATGCTGATTTCCGAACATTCCGGCATCATCATGCGCAGATATTTCTTGAGTTCTTCGGCTGCGTAGTCAACGGGACTGCCGAGGGTTATCTTATGAATCTGATACATGTCTGTTACCCCTTTCGGTGTGATCATTTCCATCTGTCAATGAGATTGCGCAAAGATCATACCTGCAGTATAGCAAACCAAACCTCCAATTGCAAGAGAAACCGCAGAAAACCCTGCATCAAAGCTTCCCGGCTGCAAATCCCCTGTGCCCGGATTTAACCTGCGTTCCCCGGCTTCTGTGCTTGACAAGAAATGACCGTCAGAGTATACTGAAAACCAGAGAGCATCAAACCTCTATCAAGAAACACCGGAATCCGGAGGATATCATCATGTCAATTCGCTGTGAATATTTCGGAAAAGACAGGAATAATCTTGACGTACTGGCCTTTCGCCTTGAAAACGCCAAAGGTGCCTATGTGCGCATTCTCAACCGCGGCGGCATCATCCAGAGCATCTGCGTACCGGACAAAACCGGAAAGCTGACCAATGTTGTGCTGGGTTTTGACACCATGGCTGAGTATGACAACGACCGCGCCTACCTCGGCGCCCTGGTCGGCCGTGTGGCAAACCGCATCGCCGATGCAAGCTTTGAGCTGAACGGCAAGCTCTATCAGCTCGCCGCCAACAGCCCGCCCAACTCCATCCACGGCGGCGTTGTCGGCTACACCCACCGCATCTGGGAGCACAGAATTGAGAATAACGCCCTCGTTCTCACCCTCCATTCCCCCGACGGCGAGGAAGGCTTCCCCGGCAATCTCGACGTGCAGGTTACCTATTCTTTCTCCGACGACTGCAGGCTCCGCATCGACTACAAGGCCTGCGGCGACGCCGATACGATTGTCAACCTGACAAACCACGCCTACTTTAACCTCAACGGCGAAGGTTATGTCCGCAATCACATCCTCCAAATCGCCGCCGACGCCTATTCTCTTTCCGGTGAAACGCTCATTCCCACCGGCGAGAACGCCTCCGTCACCGGCACGCCCTTTGATTTCCGCAAGCCCAAGGCCATCGGCGCCGATATCGGCGGGGATCATCCGCAGCTGCTCGTCGGCAAGGGCTACGATCACAATTACGTGCTGTCTGCCGAGAAGGACTGCGTAAAGGCTTACTCTCCCGACACCGGCATCAGCCTGACCCTGTCCACGGATATGCCCTGTATGCAGCTCTACACCAGCAATTCCATCGGCCATCAGCCCGACGAAGCCGGCCGCATTCCCTCCCGCTTTGCAGGCTTCTGCCTGGAAACGCAGTACTTCCCCGACGCCGTGCATCATCCGAACTTTCCCTCCATCGTCCTCAAAGCAGGCGATGTCTGGGATCACTACGCCGAATTTGCATTCGGTATCGTCTGATCGTTTCAACGCCGCGCTGCCCGGAAAAGGCGGGTGCTCGTAAAACATTTGCAGTCCCAGCAGCATGCTCTGCCGGGACTGTTTCTTGTATACGCTACAGTTATGCGTTAGAATAAACAAGACAGTTAGACAAACGTGAATTTGTTGGCGAGGTGGTAATAATGAAAATTGCATTAAAACAAATTAATATTGATATGGGACTACAAGAATATGAAATGTTGCAAGGTATCCTTAAAGTAGATAATGGATTTACGAATCCTGCATATGATTTAACCTATACAGAATATAAAAACTGGCTGCAAGAAGTAGAGAATCATTCTAAGGGCATCGGCTTGCCTGATGGCTGGATAGGATATACAACATACATTTTATACATTGATGACATTCCTGTTGGATATGGAAGAGTAAGACACTCGTCAGATATATATTTAGAAACCGTTGTTGGAGCAGGAAATTTGGGATATGGAATTTCAAAAGAATATCGTGGAAAAGGTTATGGAAATATTTTATTTCAAGAATTGCTAAAGAAGTGTAAAGAGCTTGGATATAATGAAATAAAATGTTTTCCTTTTAAAACCAATATAGCAACCATAAAGATTATGATGAAAAATGGCGGAAAAATCATTGGCGATTTCAAAGGAGAAAAACATATAATTCTAATCCCAATAAAGTAATACAAATTCCAATTTGTCAAATAGTTTAAGGGCGCACTTCTATACACCTTTTTGTGTAGTGCATATGATGCCGCGACACAATTACGAAAAAATCCTCCTTGTGAAAATCTCATAGGGAGGATTTACTGTTTTATGAGCACCCGCCTAATCCGATGTTTTTTGTTTTGCGACAGTGAAAATCTCTTGTTATTTCGTTTTATGAGCTCTCACATTTCTCTCAGACAGAAATAAAAAAAGCACTTTTTCCAAGTGCATTTCTTACAAATTGGTGGGCAGAGATGGATTCGAACCATCGTAGGCGTCGCCAACGGATTTACAGTCCGCCCCCTTTAGCCACTCGGGCATCTACCCACGCGATAAAAATATTATAACCATATCGGGGATGTTTGTCAAGCTTTTTCTTCGACCCGACAGAACTTTTCTGAAAGCATAAAAAAAGCACCCTTTCAAGTGCATTTCTTACAAAGTTGGTGGGCAGAGATGGATTCGAACCATCGTAGGCGTCGCCAACGGATTTACAGTCCGCCCCCTTTAGCCACTCGGGCATCTACCCACGCCACGAATGATATTATATCTCCGGGATATGTTTTTGTCAAGAAATATTTTCAATTAATCCAAAATATTTTATAAAAACAAAAGAAGCAGTAAAACCGCCCCTTTTGCATATAATATTATATTAGTAGTTTGAATTCTGATTTGTTGAACCCATACCTGAACCCATCGGCATTGTTGAACCGCTGTTTGCCATCTGCTGTTCCTGAGCCTGGATCATTCTTTTTACCATTGTTCCGCCGATATAACCTGCTTCTCTTGAAGTAAGGTCACCGTTGTAGCCTTTTTTAAGGTTGATACCGAGTTCGCTTGCGATCTGCTGCTTGAAAGCATCCATATTTGCCTTAGCTTCCGGCACTTCGATTCTTGATGAATTTCTGTTGTTATTTGTCATTTTTATATTTCTCCTTGTAACTTAATCGGCATCGCTGCCTGAGTATATTATCTGCGACAAATATAAATATAATCTGACAATTTATTACTTGTTCAACTTAAGGCAAACTACCTCAGACTGCTCACATATCCCGTTTCTTCGAGAATATGTATTCCCTGCTCACTTTGTACCCATTCGATGAATTTCAGCACATTTTCATCGTTGTTACTTTTAAGCTTCACCATATATATGTCGGATATAAACGGATATGTGCCGTTTCTGATGTTTTCTTCCGTCGGAGCGATTCCGTCAAGGCTGAGCATCTTTATCTGATCATTGGGATATATTTCCGTTGCGAAGAATCTGAACGAAAAGCCGATGGCACTTTCATAGTTTGTGTATTTTGCCGTCTGCGTAATTATCCCGCCCATTCCGGCACGATAATCTTCAACCATCGCAGGCATCAGAGGCGTATCTCCCATCACATTCTGCAGTGCCGTCTGGCTTCCGCTTCCTTCCGGGCGCTGAAAAGCTCTTATGCGCTTATAATCTCCGCCAAGTTCTTTCCAGTTTTTGATATCACCGCCGTATATTCCCCTTATTTCGTCCACGGTAAGGTTATCTACAGGATTTTCGGAATTTACAAAGAACACAAACGCTTCCCTGCCTATCGGGTACATATCAAGCTCAACTCCCGCTTCTTTCGCATCACGGATCTGTTGCTCGGATGGTTTCGCAACAAACAGAATGTCCACATCATCATTTATAAGAAGATCATATGCTCTTGTGGATGTTGTATAATCGACAATAAAATTCGTTGACTGATCGGACTCGCAGAAATATCTGTATTTGTCCCATACATAATCGTCAGAAAAATCAATGTCGTATACCGCATCAACATACGCCGCATATATGGGATAAAGGGCTGTAGCCCCGTTTATCTTCGGATAATTTTCCGTGATCATCAGAGCAGGATCTTCTTCAGGCTCAACAAGAAGATTATTGACATTCGTCGGGTCATAATCCCACATGTTCACATCATTGGGAGCAACATAGATACTGCTTTCCCATATATCATATCCGATCTGCCCGATTGTAAATACCGTAAGTGCCGCAAAGCATATCATTATATATTTTTTTACTGTCTTTTTTGTTTCCGGCTTCTTTCTCAGCACAAATTTTGAGATGAACAATGCCAGAAGCAGGATCAACGCAATGGCTATTATGTAATAATATGTCCTCGACGGAATGAAAAATACCGCCATCAGTACAAGATAGCTCATAGCCGGCACCATAAACATCACACCGCCGCCGATAATAAGTATCAACGAAATAACAGATACAATGCTTTTCTTCGGCTTTTCATTATTGTTTGCATTATTCTGATTATTATTTCCGGTCATAATTGCCCTCCGTAGTATTTTTCGCTCATTTTATATAAGAATCGGAAGAATCGGCCCCCACGCAATAACCGTAACTATCCAAAAAAGGAACATCAGTACGGTTTTTATTCTTTTCCGCAAAAGCTCATTCCCTCTTGTTACGGGCCTTAGCATAAACAGCGCCGCAAGCAAGCTCGGGTTTTCAAGGATAAAGCCGTTTAGAAGGATAGTGCCTCTGTATATAGTACTATCCATAACACCGAATATGAGAAAATGAACTCCCGCAACAATCAGATACACAATCACATATCTGAAAAACATTAATATATCAAATATATTCACATTTGCATCTGCTGACTTCGTTCCGCTATCCGTAGCTCCGAACAGTTTCCTGTCCGCAAAAATCAACAATTTCAGCAGACAATATCCCCCAAGGGTACATAACGCCGTCAGCACAGATGCCAACCCCGGAAAATTCCCGGAAAAATCAAAGATATTACCGATTATGAATGAAATAACAAACATAAAAGCAAATATCACAGCATCTGCCAATATACTTACACCAAGCATCATAAGAAATTTCATCACACTGCCTTTTTTAAACGGCTCTTCAAGGAATTCTTTCATTGAATCAGGTGAATAATTGCTCTTATTCATAGTTTGTCCACTTTCTTTTAAGTATTACATTTTAATTATAACACAGGAAAAAACTCTTACCAAAATTACACAGAAAATAATCTCCAAAAAATAAAAAAATCCGCCAATGCGGGTAACTCAAAGTGGTGCCGGTGACCGGGGTCGAACCGGTACGATTTTATGGATCGCAGGATTTTAAGTCCTGTGCGTCTGCCTATTCCGCCACACCGGCAACTTAAAATAAAAAATGGAGGCGACAACCGGAATCGAACCGGTGGTATAGGTGTTGCAGACCTTTGCCTTACCGCTTGGCCATGTCGCCTCTTTATTTTAACCCCTTACGGGATCGATCGCTAAAAAATGGAGCGAAAGACGGGAATCGAACCCGCGACCCTCGCCTTGGCAAGGCGATGCTCTACCGCTGAGCCACTTTCGCACCTTAAAAACTATGAATGGTGCCTAGAGGCGGAATCGAACCACCGACACGTAGATTTTCAGTCTACTGCTCTACCTACTGAGCTATCTAGGCGACTTGAATTGGCGACCCGGAAGGGGCTCGAACCCTCGACCTCCAGCGTGACAGGCTGGCATTCTAACCAACTGAACTACCGGGCCAAAAATGGTGGTCGCAATAGGGCTCGAACCTATGACCCCCTGCTTGTAAGGCAGGTGCTCTCCCAGCTGAGCTATGCGACCGCCGCTGACAAGTGATATTATATCTCCGGGTTCACTCTTTGTCAAGCATTATTTTCTCTTTTTTATAAATTTTATTTTTTCATGGAAATGTGTTCTTATTATACATATATGCAGGCTGTAAATTATGTTATAATATAACAAATACACCATAAAGAAAGAAACAAATGAAAACACATATACTCAATCTGAATAAATCACCCTATGAAAACGGAAAAGCTTCAGGTGAGAATTTTAAAGCTGTACTCGATCCGGCATTCATAAAAAAGACAGAAATAATAAATCACGATAAATCCCTCATGGAAAAATGTTCGTTTCTCCTCGGAAGGCTGCGTGATGAATTCCCTGTATACTACGAAGAAACAAAAGGTAAAGCTGACGGTCTGGGACTTGAGCTTATTAATTATTTCTCATCACTCTGCCCGGAGCTTATGGGTACATATCAGGACAGCTGTACGAGCATTATCACAAGAAAAGAAAACGGCAATTTTGTTTTATGCCACAACGAAGACGATGTTTATATAAAAGGCAATCTGTGCTTTTCGAAAATTTCTTACGGAAATGAAAGTTGTTTCATCACAAACGATATGTATAATATGCCTTTCGGCAACGGAGTCAGTCTGAACAGTCATGGTATTTTCAAATCCATCAATTTTTGTTACGACGAAAATATAAATACAGATAATCTTCCGAGATATTTTGCGCAAAGACATATTTCGGAAGCGGAAAATATCAGTGATTTTATCAGCAGATGTACACAGATAGATACAGCCTCAGGATTTCATGCCATAGCTATCGACATAAACAAAAATATTGCCGTATCCGTGGAAGTATACAGTGATGGAATAGATGTTGAGTACATAAATGATGTTTATATTCATACAAACCACTTCATCCACGGAAAACACGCCATAAATCCGAAAGCCTCCCCGTCGGGAAACAGTATTTTCAGACTGCATAAAGCTACGGAGCTTTTAAAAACTGCAGAAAGAACAGGTGATTCACTGAAAAAAATACTCTCTCACGAATCGCCGGATAACAATTGGGAGAAATCAATATTTCAGAACGAAACAGCTCCCGAAAGAACATTGTTTCAGGTAACGGTAAATACGGATGGCGATATACTGATAAGCACAGATATATACACAACAAATGAACGTATTGTTACAGACAGAAAAGGAAATATACGGATATGTCAGCAGAAATCAGAAAAATAGTCTCACCGACAGAAGAAGAACTGAATACAATGAGCTTATGGATGTACGAATGGTGGGGCGAGAGAGAAGGATACTGTTTTGATGCCGTGAAGAGATATATGAAAAACAGCATGAACGATACCCGCCTTCCGAAAACCTTCGGGTTGTATAAAGACGGAATCCTCATCGGGATATATCAGTTCACAAACCATGATCTGTTTGTCCGCCCCGACATTTATCCGTGGCTTGCAAATGTATATATAGACAAGAATTACAGAAACGCAGGCTTCGGAAAGATATTACTGGAAAGCGTAAAAGAAAATGCTGTTTCGGAGCTTGATTCCGATGAATTATACCTTTTCACAAATCATAAAAATCTGTACGAGCGTTTCGGATGGGAAATGTTCGCAGAAGAAGAAACATATCAGCAGGAAGGCATTGTGAGTTTTTACCGGCTCAAACTCAGATAAAAAAAGAAAATGGGAATAGAATATATTATTCGTGAAATAGAAAAAACAGAATATCCCTTACTGGACGATTTTCTCTATGAGGCTATTTTTATACCTGATGGAGTGCAGCCACCGGAAAGAAATATAATCAATTTACCGGAGCTTCAGGTATATGTTGCCGGTTTTGGAAAACAGAAGGATGATATTTGCTTTATAGCAGAAGTTGACAACAAAGTAATCGGTGCAGTCTGGGTACGGGTAATGGACGATTACGGGCATGTGGAAGATGGTGTGCCGTCTTTCGCCATCTCTTTGTATAAAGAATACAGAGGCCACGGAATAGGTACTGCGTTGATGAGAAGAATGCTCTCCGAACTTAAAGAAAGAGGATATGAAAAAGCATCGTTGTCCGTGCAAAAGGCAAATTATGCGGTGAAGATGTACCTTAATACAGGATTTACTGTCATTGATGAGAATGAAGAAGAATATATTATGCTTTGCAGTCTGCGATAATCAGGCCCCGATCCGACGGACATATCAAATGTCTGTCCGCTTTTTTCACTAAAAAAAACTGCATCTCTGCAGTCACTCTTTTCATAAGTATCATGTATTATGCACGGGATAAATGGACGAAGACAAGGCGGCTTTAAATTTTTGCGCAGCGTGGTGTACCCAAGAGTACATGAGCAAGCAAAAATTTAAAACAACACAGTATTCGTTCATTTAGACAAGCATAAAAAAATGGAGCGAAAGACGGGAAGCACCCCTTCGCCCGCTTCACGGTCTCGGTCTGCCGTGCTCGTCGACGCTTCGCTTACACTCCTCACACACTCGGCTAAAAACGATTATCAATCGTTTTCTTTACGCCTCGCAAATCTTGCACTTCTCTACATTTTTAGAAATGCAATCATATTTACATCACTGCATTTTTCACACAGTCCGATTTGAAGATGCTCCTTCGACACTTTGTTTACACTCTGTCGCATATCGGGACTAAAAATACCTCGCAGAGGTATTTTCTTCACGCCCCTCACCCCTCGGGGTTCGATTCCCTTTGTGATATATATTTATTTTACAACAATCATATGTTTTGCTTTTTCAAAAAATAAAAAATGGAGCGAAAGACGGGAATCGAACCCGCGACCCTCGCCTTGGCAAGGCGATGCTCTACCGCTGAGCCACTTTCGCACCTGATTATAAACTTTATCTGAATGGTGCCTAGAGGCGGAATCGAACCACCGACACGTAGATTTTCAGTCTACTGCTCTACCTACTGAGCTATCTAGGCGACTAATTGGCGACCCGGAAGGGGCTCGAACCCTCGACCTCCAGCGTGACAGGCTGGCATTCTAACCAACTGAACTACCGGGCCAAAAGAATGGTGGTCGCAATAGGGCTCGAACCTATGACCCCCTGCTTGTAAGGCAGGTGCTCTCCCAGCTGAGCTATGCGACCGCCGCTGACAAGGGATATTATATATCAAGTCATAAAAATATGCAAGCACTTTTTTAAAAAAATTTCATTTTTTTTCTTGCGGAAGTGTATGCTTTTACAGCCCCCTCATGTTATACTATACAAAGACACAAAACCTCACGAGGTGAAATATGAAAAAAAGCGAAACACAAGATATTCCCGTTAATGATATAATCGAAGAAACAACTGCAGCTGAAGCTACGGAAGATGCTGCTGCGGAAAAAAAGAAGACTACAGCGGCAAAGAAGCTTCTTATACTTTATGTACTTGAGGTTCTTCAGAAATATTCTGACAGACACCACAAGCTTACCCAGGCACAGATAATCTCTCTTATCAAGAGAGATTACGATATGGACTGCGAAAGAAAAGCCATCTCACGTCATATCCGTTCTCTCATCGACCACGGTTACAAGATCAGCACCTACGAAGAAAACGGCGAAGGATACTACATCGGACAGAAAGAATTTACTCCCGAAGATGCGTTTATGCTCTGGGAAGGGCTTATGAGCTCAAAGTATATCTCAAAAGAGGAAATTTCTTCCCTTGTAGACAAGCTTTCCAACTACTGCGGCATAGAATACCGTTTCGGCTCTTCATTCTATGGGGGAATAATCAGCCGATACACATATCCGGAAAGCTTCATATACCACAATATTATGATCCTCCTTACGGAAATGGCAGCAAACAAGAAAGTATCATTTATATACAATGAATACAATACTGACAAAATGATCGTCCCCACAGGCGGAAAAAGGGTTGTGAGCCCATATGCGGTAGTCAATATCGACAACGAATACTACCTTGCAGCAAAGGAGGACGGAAAGAAAAAAGGAGGTATGAGCTGTTTTAAGGTAAGGCTCATTTCCAATATAGAAACAACTTCCGTTATGTGCGATGACATAAAAAACATTCCCGGACACACAAAGGGATTTGATGTTGATGTGTTCGCAAATGACTTTATCCCGCCGTTTATGGGAGAAAAGCTCACCTGCCACCTGCGTGTGAACAAGGAAAATATCGAAGACATCATCGAAGCATTCGGTGACAGCATACGCATTATCGACATCGAAGACGACAAACTCATCATCGAAGTAATCACAAACGAAGAAAGAATGTACCGCTGGGCAATAGCAAATGCCCATATTGCGGAGCTGACTGAGCCACAGCTTCTCAGATTCAGAATAAAAGACTACTTCGACATAAACAGCTGGAAATACAGATAATAAATAATCCCGTCAAAACTCTGACGGGATTTTGTTATTCTCCTTTATATAAAGGATTCTGTATGGGAAATGTCGGAGCACCTTCTTTGACCTGCTGAACATCATACGGAACATAAAATTCCGTAGTCTCATCACCAAGAGAAGAAATGTTTTTAAGCTCCTCCACAGGAACTATAATCATTGCATTCTTCGGATCGTAATCGGGATAATCCTCGTCTGTAATTTCTTTGCTGAGCAATATTATCAGAGAATCCTTGTTCTGATAAATATTCTGAATTTGTGCACCTTCATAAGTATCAATACACATCCCGTCAATTTCTCCGCTCATGGGATTCAGAATAAACACATTGTCCGTGTCATTATCTCCGGAAGAGTAACCGATGAAAAATACAGGTTCTTCAGCACCCGCACTGCATCTTACAAAAGATATTTCCAAGTTTTTTCCATTGTAAGTTTCCGTCACTTCATCTCCCGCAATGCTGAATATGTATTTATAAAGTACGGTATCGTCATCATTCATATCATAATAATAAAGATATATATAATCCCCATACACTTCCAGGTCATAGGAACGGTCATCTTCAAGATTTGAAACTTTAAGAAAATCCTCTTCAAACGGAATATCTTTAATCAGATTTCCGTTTTCATCATACTGTTCAAAATATCTTTGCAGTTCCCCGTTGTTATATTTATATACGATCAGGCTCAGCGTTTTCCCGTCGGAATACGAATTTGCAATATATTTGCCTGTAAGAGCTGTTCTGTCCATACTGTATTCGCAAATACTGTAAGACTTATGTGTATTGAGGTCAAAACACGCAATACCTGTTTCCGCGAAGTGTTCATCCCGTTTTACCACTCTCGTACACAGACTCCCGTTGTACACATATTCAATGTAATATGGATAATCAAACTCACCTTCATTGTAAAAACATTTTTCAACACTGTTGTCAGCGAGATTTATTCCGTAAAGAATACTGTTTTCCGTGCCGCCTGCAATATCCTTCATGAAGAAATATATAGTTTCACCGTACAGGAACAGTCCACTTCTGACCTTTACATTTTTGCCGTAATACATTCTACATAACTCCACGGATTCATCTTTCCCGGGATAATACCTGACAAGAGAAAATTCTGTGTTCCACAGATCTACTTTGTTGTAAATCACACTTCCGTCATCGAGATATGCTTCGAGAGTCCCGGTTGATGCATATACGGAAAGTTCTTCCGAGCTTTGAGTAACGGAATGATCTGCGCAGCCGAAAAGTGTGAACAACATGAATGCAGCGAGCACCATACTTATTGATTTTCTTCTCATTTCATTCTCCTTTTTTAATTTCCGCTGTATAAAAAAGCACGGAATACCATATGTACCCCGTGCAGATTTCACGAAAACATTATAACAAGCCACACAATAAACGCTTCATACACAGCTGAAACCGCCAAAACTGCCACAAGGGCAAGCCTGTGTCTTGCACTGATGCTTTTTCTTTTGAATACAAGCATAAAGGCAGAGAACAACAGCAGAACCGCACCGACAATCATCGTAATTTCAGATGTAAGGATATCAACAAAAGAAATTCCGTTTTGCATTTTTACCTCCGTAATTATGTTTATATTTCTGAGTTTTTTCAATACTCCCTCGCTTTACAAAACTGCATAAAATGATTCAGACGAGCATCAGAGATGCAACACATTGCCTTTCAATGATTTTATACAGTTCCGTTTAATGCGAAGTATCAATTTTCGTAGACTAGGCGGCTTGCGAGACGACGGAGGGCGCGTACCCAAGAGTACGTAACCGACGGCGCGTGAGCAAACAACGACGTATACGGAAATTCAGACGAGCATTACTTCTGTTCTTCGATAAGTTTGTTAAGCAACGTCCTCGCTTCGCCGATCATATAAAGCGAACCTGTAAACGCATAGATCTCATCTTTTGCATCAAAATCAATACATTCTCTCACTTTGTCAAAATCGCTCAGCGCAACAGCCTGAACATCCGGATAATGTTCGTCGATGAATGCTTTCATTTCTTCCGCTGTAACTGCCCTGTCTGCTTCATCGGGAGTGAGGGTGTATACTCTCTTGGAAATGCTTGTAAGAAGATCAAGGGATTCTCCGATCTGCTTGTCTTTGAGCATACCGTAGAAGAGATTTATTTTCTTTCCGGGGAAATATTTCTTTACATTGTTTGTGAATGCTGTGATTCCCTCGATATTATGTCCGCCGTCAATAAAGATGACCGGCTCTTTGCAGAGCATTTCGAATCTGCCTGTGAATCTTACGTTTTTAAGACCGTTCTTTACAGCTTCCGGAGTAATGTTCCAGCCGCGTTTTTTGAGGATCTCGAGAGTGTTGAGAACATTAAGAGCATTATACATCTGATGTACTCCCAGAAGTGCAAGCTCAAGTTCGCATACTCCGAGCACGCTGTCTGCCTTTTTATATCTTACGACCTGCCCGTCGATGGATTCGCTTACAGGCTCGATATCATTCGGGTCACAACGATGAACTGTCGCATTCACGCTGTCCGCTTTCGCCTTCACGACATCGTATATATTATCTCCGTTGAGAGCATACAAGCTTACGTCATAGCCTTCCTTGATAATGCCTGCTTTTTCTCCGGCGATAGCTTCGAGAGTATCTCCCAGATACATCATATGATCAAAGCTGATTGTGGTGATAACAGCAGCTTCCGCAGAAGGAATTGAGTTTGTTGCGTCAAATTTGCCGCCCATACCAACTTCAAGAACAACGATATCCGCTTTGGAAACTTCGAAGAACTTCATACCTGTTGCCGTAACAACTTCAAATTCCGTCGGGTGGTTGAATCCGTCAGCAACCATTGCATTTACAGCATCCCTTACCTGCATTACGATCTCCACAAGAAGATCATCGGCAATAGGAACATTGTTCATCTGCATTCTTTCGTTGAATCTTTCAAGGTACGGAGAAATATAAAGTCCTGTGTTGTATCCCGCTTCTTTGAGTACATATGAGATCATCGTACTTGTGGAACCTTTGCCGTTTGAACCTGCAACATGAACGAATTTAAGTTTTTCGTGGGGACTTCCCAGTCTTCTGAGAAGTTCTTTAATGTTTACAAGCTCTAATTTAGTGCCGAATTTATATGTGGAATGAATATATTCTACAGCTTCGTTATAA
>SVCP01000035.1 GCA_015058295.1 Anaerofustis stercorihominis | reverse complement strand
GCTCTCCCGGGCTTTCTGAATTGTTTTGTTGTGTATCCATGTGTCCAGAGTCCTGTTTTCCAGATACAAAATTGCCTGTCCGTAATTTTTTGCAAGAGCAGTTGCAAAATACCATGCTATCATCATGTTTACATAATATTCATCTGATACCACTCCTGCCACCATATCCGAATATTCTTTCTTGTAATTATCTCCGAGAAAATGATCCATCAGCATCTTTATAGCAAAACGGACCGTATATGTGTGAGATGAATTTATCCATATTCTGATATGCTCAAGAAGGTCTTCTCTGTTTGCTGCAAATATCTTCGGAGAAAGCGTATCACACGTACACCAGTTATCAATGAACCCGAGAAAATCCTCTGTTCTTCTGAGGCATTGGTCATAATCACTCATATTGCTGATGAGTACTGCGTGTAGCTGATCTTCGTCGTAGTATCTGTGAGGAAGGCTATCAAGAAAATGCTCTGAACATCCCGAAGAAACCATCATATTTGCAATTTCCCGTATCTTTGGCATTCTGACGCCAATAATCTTTTCTCTATCCACGGAAGGAATAAGTTTCGACTGAAAATCCCCGTATTTTTCCTCCCCAAGTCCAAACAAAAGCTCCTGTATATCCATAAATTCGTCTCCTGCAAATATATTATATCAAAAAAGCCGTTTGTGACGGCTTTAAAACATTATTGGTTATGGGGTAATTACATAAAAAGCGAATCAAACGTTTTTGAAAATATCTGTTTACGTTCTTCTTCTGTCAGTGGAAGCGAAAGGAAATCTTCAACTTCTTTTTTCGGATTCCACATAGGAAAATCAGTGCCGAACATAAACCTGTCCGCACCGAAATGCCTTATTGCATCGACTGCGATATTATGATCCAGCATAAAAAGACTGCTGGATGTATCAAAATACAATCTGTCACTGATGTCATAGTTATTGATCGTATGCCAGTGTCTGTATCCGCCAAAGTGCGCCGCAATACATACAAGATCTTCTACTTCATTCATAGCAGTTATGAGTCTCTGCGGTTCGGAATATGTATATCTGTCATCCCCAATATGAAAAAGTATGGGAAGATCATATTTTGCAACAAGTTTATACATATCTATAGCCTTTTCATCATCAATATCAAAAAGCTGGAAATCCGGATGAAGTTTTATACCGTGAAGTCCCATTTCCGAAATACGGATGATTTCACTTTCATAATCATCCATAAACGGGTGAAGCGTTCCGAATCCGAAAAATTCCGGATGTTTAAGGCACTCACTATAAATAAAATCATTTATTGATGTTACCTGACGAGGCGTCGTTGCTGTAGAGCACACAAGCATCTTTGTGATACCTGCCTCGCTTCCGAATTCAACGAGCTGTTCGCTTGTTGCACAATGAGTCATGGGAATATCATAAAAGTGGCCGATATTATCCGTGGCCTTGCGGGCTATCTTATCAGGAAATATATGTGCATGAGAATCATATATAGTATATTTTTTATCTTGCATGATAACACCTCTTTTTTAACTCAATGTATGATATTCCTTAAGGATAAAAAAGTCAAGTAATCCAAACAAAAATTCGCTGAGTTACATCATTTTTATTCACACAGTCGCTTTATAAATTCACGGTCGGAAAAACTCAGTTTTTCTTCTCCATTATCAAGAATTTCTTCTGCTCCCCTTCCGAGAATCATTACACAGTCCCCTTTATCGGCAAGGCTCAGGGCATATATTATAGCCTTCTTTCTCTCGGGTATAACATGGACGGGATATTCACCGCATCCGGAAAGTATATCTTCGGAAATCCCACTGAAAGCTTCGCTTCTGCAATTATCCTCCGTAATTATCACTTTACTGCTTAATTGACAGGCAAGCCTTCCCATATCAGCCCTCTTCTCTTTATCCCTGTCACCGCCACAACCAAATACGGTTATAATATTTCCGCTACATATTTCATTTGCCGCTTCAAGAGCGTTTTTAACGGCATCCGGAGTGTGTGCATAATCAACGTATACATCAACCCCACAGAAATGAAAACGCTCCATTCTTCCCTTTACAGGTTCTCTGAGAGCATTATTCACTGCACAGGCTATTTTTTCTGCGGAAAAACCTTCTATATACAAAATACTGCACACAAGGGCAATATTATACGCATTAAAAAGCCCGTACATTGCTGCATTGATATTTACGGGCGGTTCAGAAGATAATGTCAGATAAAAATTTATTCCTTTTGATGACTGGATAAATCCGGATATTATCATATCGCAGAAATATTCTTTTCCCACGGAGAATTTCACTCCTTCAAGCTCATCATAAAGTCTTTCACCATAGCTGTCATCGGTGTTTATTATATAAAATGATTTATTATTTCTGAATATACTCGATTTGGCATCGTAGTAATTCTCCATATTCTTATGCGTATCAAGATGGTCTCTTGTGAGATTTGTAAATATCAGCGCGTGATAATCCGTATAATTACAGCGTTTTGCGAGAATTCCCTGACTACTCAGTTCCGTAAATACATATTCACACCCATTTTCAGAAGCAATACTCAACAGTCTGTGAAATATTACAGGAGGAAGTGTTGTATTGGAAAACGGTAATTTTTCATCTGTAATATCTGTACCAAGGGTTCCTACATACGAACAGCTTAATCCGATTTTTTCAAATATTTTCTTAGCAATGTGGCAGACAGATGTTTTTCCGTTAGTTCCCGTAACACCGATAAGTTTGGGATATATGCCCCCGTGATAAAATCTTGATGCGGCATAACACTCCGCATCCCTCGTATCATTAACCAAAACGATACTGATAATTCCACCAAGCTTTCGTATAAGTTTTTCATCGTCCGTACATACGGCAACAGCTCCCCTGCTTACGGCTTCAAAAACATGATCTGTGCCCTTGGTCTTCTCTCCGTCATGAGCAAAAAACAGGCAATCCTTCCCTGTATATGCGGAATGAATTGCCAGCATCTGAATATTTTTGTTTTCGCCGAATAAAGCATAATCGTATGAAGCGAATATATCATTTATGTACATAATATACCTCCTTTATTTCGGGATATATTATGCAAAATCAACATATTTTGTTAATCTTCAAACATAATAGCTTCACTGTTTACTGCTTCGAAAGCATCTTCTCCAATGCCTGTATTTTTATGCAGTTTAACATGCTTCAGGTTTTTACAGTAAGAAAAAGCCCTTCTTTCCAAAGATGAAACTCCTTTACCAACACTGAGATATCCGAGTTTTCTGCAATTTGCAAAACAACTTTCCCCATAAATTGCATCGTCACCGTCAATATATGCTTCTTTCAGTCCGTGACATGCAAAAAATGCCTTATAATCAACATTTTTTACTGATCCGGGGATTGTGATTTTTTCAAGTCCGCTCCCGTTAAAAGCACATTCACCGATATATGTAAGCTTATCGGACAGCTCAACTGCCGTCAGTTTTATGGCATATGCAAAAGCATATGATTCTATAACTTCCACACTTGCAAGCGGACTTATTTCAGTCAGATTTGCGCATCTTTCAAACGCACTTGACTGTATATGCGTTATGTTGCTTCCGAATTTCACACTGCGTACATTTTTCCCGTAAAATGCATTGTTGCCGATAATATCCACTTCTTCGGGGATTGTTACATTTTCGTCACTACCCGTATATCGTCTGAGAACACATTTATCACCATCAAATGTTACGTCGAAACCATGTGCCCTGAGTTTACTCATCAAATTTTTCATATTCAACCTTCCAGATCTATATCTATAAACTTATCACAGATTATCTCATCTTCACTCACAATACAATCCAACGCAATAATTTTCACTCCGGCATCGTAAGCCTTTTTCAACGCATCCGCAAATTCAGGATGGGTGGCTCTGTTCGGAGAAAATCTGTCTATTCCCTTCATTTTGATAATGAGAAGTATATATGCGTTGTAGCCATCACTCATACTTTCAATAAGTTCGTTTACGTGCTTTAATCCCCTTTCCGTAGGAGCATCGGGGAATCTTGCAATATTTCCATCTTTCAGGGTTACACCTTTCACTTCAACGAATGCTTTTTCAGTTTTGGTTTCAACGAAAATATCAAATCGTGAGTTTTTATACTTACACTCCGGCTTTACAGTGATTATATCATCAAATATCCTGTCAAGCATTTCAAGCGCAAGTTTGTTTGGTGCCTGACTGTCAATATTTATAAGCTGCCCGTCTTTTTCAAGGCTGATAAGATCATACTTTGTTTTTCTGCCAGCTCCGTCTTTTTCACACACTATCCCCCGGGCGCCTTTTACCGTCAGTTCGTTCATTCTTCCCGTATTTATCACATGGCATTTCTCGATTTTGCCGTCAATTTCACACATTGCAATAAAACGATTGGGTCTTTCAAGAAAAACAGCTTCTTTTGTGTTATAATACTTCATATAGATACCTTCCGCTAATATGATAACATAAATCATATGATTTTGTTCATCTAAACTGAAAAATATAAAAATACACGAAACAAAGGAGAATAATATGATATCTTTAATTGTTGCATACGACAAAAACAAGCTTATTGGTGGTGGTGGCAAAATGCCATGGGACATAAAAAGCGAACTGAGACGATTCCGTGAACTCACTACGGGCAATGTTGTGATAATGGGAAGAAAAACTTATGAATCTATCGGAAGCAAACCTCTTCCGGACAGGATCAATATTATAGTTTCATCATCACTAAGACTGAATGATGAAAATTGTTTTTCAGTCGGATCCATTGAAGAGGCAATCGAAGCTGCCGAAAAAACGGGAAAAGAGATTTTCATTTCTGGCGGAAGTACAATCTATGAGAAAGTTATGGATATCGTAGATGTAATGTATATTACGGAAATAGAAGGAGAATTTGAGGGCGATGTATACTTCCCTGAATTTGACGAATCCCTTTTCACAAAAGAGATCGTCGAACATATTGATGAAGAAATCCCTTACACATATGTGACTTATACACGAAAATAAAGAAGGCAGATAAATTCTGCCTTCTGTTTTTATACTCTTGCAACTTCAATAGTAGCTTTATGACCGTTGAGGGAGCTGTCTGCACCAGCATTTGCTGCAAACACAACTGCATCGGCAAGTGTTTCGTCTTTGATGTAAGCATCAAATTCTGCCGCAGCTTTCTGCACTTCTTCATCAGAATCGATAGTGATAGTAATTCTGTCAGTAACTTCGAATCCTGAGTTCTTTCTGAGCTGCTGAACTTTGGATACGATTTCTCTTGCAAGACCTTCAGCCTTGAGCTCGTCATTAAGTTCTGTATTAATGAGAATGAAGAGGCTGTTTTCTGTCTGTACATTGAAACCGTCTTTTGCGCTTACTCTGATATCGAGCATACTCTTATCGATTGTAAGCGTTTCTCCGTTTACAACAACATCAACACTTCCGTTTTCAAGATCTTTGAACATCTGTACAGCGTCACATTCTGCAAGATATGTTGCGAGTGCTTTTACATTCTTGCCGAAAAGCTTACCGCAGACCTTGAAGTCCGGTTTAAGAGTGAAATCAATAAATGTTGTCAGGTCAGCTTCATAATGAACGCCCTTAACATTAAGTTCTTCTTTGATGAGTTCTGTAAGATCTCCGATAACATCTTTATAAGCTGCATCAATGATTACTTCGCTGAGAGGCTGACGAACCTTCATATTCGCTTCTTCTCTTGCACTTCTGCCGAGATATACAAATGTTCTGATAAGTTCCATCTTTTCTTCAAGCTTTTCATCGATGAGCGATTCGTCGCATACCGGGAAGTAATCAAGGTGTACAGATTCGTTACCTGTAAGGTTGCGATAGATTTCTTCCGTAATATACGGAGCAAACGGAGCAGAAAGTTTTACGATTCCGAGAAGGATTTCGTATGTTGTCTTGTATACAGACATCTTGTCCTGTGTGAGTTCACTTTCCCAGAAACGTCTTCTGTTTCTTCTGATATACCAGTTTGAAAGATCTTCGTTCACAAAGTTCTGGATAGCCCTTACTGCTTTTGTATGGTCGAATATATCCATATTTGCAGTAACGTCTTTAACGAGCGAATTGAATCTTGAAACGATCCATCTGTCGATTTCGTCACGGTCTTTTACTGCAACGTCAAATTCTCTCGGGTCAATATTGTCGGCATTTGCATACATTACAAAGAAACTGTATACGTTCTTGAGAGTGTTGAAGTATTTGCTGATTACTTCTTTAAGACCTTCTTCGTCGAATTTTGTCGGTGTCCATGCAGGTGATACATAAAGGAGATACCATCTGAGAGCATCAGCACCGTATTTTTCGAACATAAGGAATGGGTCAACTGTATTTCCTCTTGATTTACTCATCTTCTGGCCGTTTTTATCCAGAATGAGGTCATTTACAAGAACTCTCTTATAAGGAGCTCTTCCTTTGAGGAATACGCCAATAGCGAGGAGTGAGTAGAACCATCCTCTTGTCTGGTCGATACCTTCGCAGATGAAGTCAGCCGGGAACTGATCTTCGAAAATATCCATATTTTCAAACGGATAGTGATACTGTGCAAACGGCATTGAGCCACTGTCAAACCAGCAGTCGATAACATCGCTCACTCTGCTCATTGTACCGCCGCATTTCGGACATGTGAAGTGGATTTCATCCACATACGGTCTGTGAAGTTCGATGGTTTCATCGATATCTTCGATCGCTTTTTCGCAAAGTTCCTTTCTTGAACCAACGCTTTCTACATGGCCGCATTCACATCTCCAGATATTGAGTGGTGTACCCCAGTATCTGTTACGGGAGATCGCCCAGTCTTTGAGTGTTTCAAGCCAGTTTCCGAAACGCTTTTCACCTACAAAATCCGGATACCATTCAACTTCGTTGTTTGCAGCGATAAGCTGATCTTTATATTTTGTAACTTCTACATACCAGCTGGGTTTTGCGTAGTAAAGAAGCGGTGTTTTACATCTCCAGCAGTGCGGATAGTTGTGTTCCATTCTCTGTTTACGGAAAAGTTTGCCGTTTTCTTTGAGCCAGATGATGATATCCTTATCCGCATCCATTACGAACATTCCTTCCCACGGAGTTGTTGTATATGTTCCCTGTTCACTTACAGGATTAACAACCGGAAGGTCGTACTGTTTACCTACATTGTAGTCATCTTCACCGAAAGCGGGAGCAATATGAACGATACCCGTACCGTCTTCAGCACCTACATAATCAGCACATGTCAAGAAACAAGCTTTTGATTCATCCATTTCAACGAATGACATAAGTCTTTCATAACGGATGTGTTCAAGGTCTTTCCCCTTCATTTCTTCGATGATTTCAGCTTCTTCACCGAGAACAGAGCCGACGAGAGCTTTTGCGAGAATATAAACTGTGCCGTCAAGCTTTGCTTTTACATACTCAAGTTCCGGATTTACGCAAAGAGCAGTGTTTGATGCAAGTGTCCAGGGTGTTGTTGTCCACGCAAGGAAATATTCGTCAGCATCAACTCTCTTGAATTTTGCGATTACGGTTTCTGTTGTGATATTCTGATAACCCTGTGCAACTTCGTGAGAAGCAAGGCCGGTACCGCATCTCGGGCAGTACGGAAGGATCTTGTGACCTTCATAAATGAGGCCTTCTTTGAAGTATTTGTTAAGGATCCACCATTCTGTCTCGATATAATCGTTGTCGAGTGTGATATACGGGTTTTCAAGATCGATGAAATAACCCATCTGTGAAGTCATCTGTCTCCAGAGAGCTTCGTAAGAGAATACTGATTCACGGCATTTTTCATTGAATTCCTTGATACCGTATTTTTCAATATCTTTCTTTCCTGACATACCGAGAGTTTTTTCAACTTCGATTTCAACAGGAAGGCCGTGTGTGTCCCAGCCGGCTTTACGGATAATTCTTTTGCCCTTCATGCTGTGATATTTGTTTACACTGTCCTTGAGTGTACGGGCGATTACGTGATGGATACCCGGACGGCCGTTTGCTGTCGGCGGGCCTTCATAAAATACATAATTTTCGCTGTCTTTGCGTGTTTCAATACTGCGTTTGAGAATATCGATTGTATCCCAGTACTTTGCGATACTGTTTTCATTCTCTGAAACACTGAGTTTTGATAACGTACTAAAAGCCATTATTTCCTCCAAAATTTTTCCTCAAAAATAAAAAAGCGTCCCTCAACAGGACGGAATTTTCCGTGGTACCACCTGAATTGACATCATTGTCCACTCAAAAGGTTTAACGCACCTCAGACGAACCGGGCTGACTATTCACCCGATCGGCTCAAAAGTGATCTTCATAAATATTATCGTCCCCCTTCACACCGACCGGGGTTCTCTGAACGAATCATAGTTACTACTGTCTTTATCTACGCCATTTGACAGAAATTTTATCATAATTTATTTTTTATGTCAACGAAAAAAGCCTGTTTTCACAACAAAATATGAAAGCCTCCACGATTCATGAAGGCTTTCATATAATAACTCATTTTATTCTCCGAAATTAAGATGATCAGAACTGAAGATCATCAAGTTTATCTGTATATTCGCTACTGATTGCGGACTCAGCAAATGTATACATATTTTTCATCATAGAGTTTGCCGCATCCATAGCAAAGAATGTGAACGGACATCCGCTTCCTTCACCGAGTCGCATATTCATGTTGAACATAGGTCTTATGGGCATAGCTTCAAGAATGGCATTGTATCCGACTTCCTCCGTAACATGAGACTCAAACATATAATCAAATGTTTTGTTGTTGAGTTTATATGCGCAGAGGGCTGCAACGCTTGAAATGTATCCGTCGATTACGACAGGAACTTTATAATAAGCTGCACCGATATATACGCCGATAAGTCCTGCGATATCTAGTCCGCCTACTTTGCTTACAACATCGATAACATCACTGCAGTCAGGCTTGTTTACTTCCATAGCCTGCTTGAGAACGTTTACTTTGTTTATGTAGCTAGCATCGTCAACCATGCCGGTTCCCTTACCTACGCAGTCATCTATTTTAGCACCTGTGAGAGCACATACAACGAGAGTCGTGGAAGAAGTATTACCGATGCCCATTTCTCCTGTACCGATTACTTTATATCCTCTGTCAACGGCATATTTGACAGCTTCGATACCTACCATAATAGCATCGAGGCATTCCTGTTTTGTCATTGCTGGTCCTTCGGAAAAGTCTGCCGTACCTCTTCTGATCTTTTTGTTTATTACATGCGGGTCTTTTATATCTCCGTCAATTCCGATATCATATACGAACAGATCTGCGTTTGCAACTTTTGCGATAACGCCTACTCCCGTAACTTCCTTTGTGAAGCATTCTGTCATAGTTACTGTAACACTTTTCGGTGCTGATGATACGCCTTTTGCAACAACGCCGTTGTCTGCACTCATGATGATAATGCACTTTTCGGAAAGGTCATTTACTGTATTTCCGGTAATACCTGCAAGTTTTATTGCAATATCCTCAATTCTTCCGAGACTTCCGGGAATTTTAAGGAGCTCTGCGTTTCTTTCCGTTGCTGATTTAATTGCTTCTGCATTAACACCTTCAATTCCGTTGATGTAGCTTAAAATTTCTTCGTAAGTTGTCATTGTTTTACCCCTTTCTTAAAAAACAAACGCCTGCGGAATAATCCACAAGCGTTACCTTTGCTTTGTTTTTTTCATATACTTATGTGGTCTCCCGGCTTGCGTCTACGTCCGCTGACCTTCCCTCTTCCGAGGTGGTAACTCAGCTTCCTCAGCATTCACGGTGATGGGTTCGCACGAGAATCTCACTCGTTTCTCACATCAAGTAAGTACATCATAAGTATACAGATAATTTATGGCTAAGTCAATAACTGCGAGAAATAAATTCATTATTCGTACTTTTAATACAAAATGGAGTATACGCAATATTTTATATACATAAAAAACAGAGAAGTTGCCTTCCCTGTTTTATTTTTTTTTACTGCTGTTCTGCGCTCTTTGCTGTATCGCTGCCATCGCCTGTGAGACCGAGGCGGGCTGCGGCCTCTTCGCGCATTTTATATTTCTGTATCTTTCCTGCGGCATTCATGGGGAACGAATCCACAAATTCGATATACTTAGGAACTTTATGTCTTGCCATATGGCTTCTGATGTATTCGGTCATTTCTTCGACGGTGCATTCTTTATCTTCTTTGAGAATTATGCACGCCATGATCTCTTCGCCGTATTTCTTGTCCGGAACACCGATTACCTGTACGTCACTTACAGCATCGTGCGTATAAATGAACTCCTCGATTTCCTTCGGATAAATATTTTCACCGCCACGGATGATCATGTCTTTCAGACGGCCTGTAATGATATAGTTTCCGTGTTCATCCTTACAGGCAAGATCCCCCGAATGGAGCCAGCCGTCTTCGTCGATAGCCGATGCTGTCGCTTCCGGCATTTTATAATAACCCTTCATGGTGTTATAGCCTTTTGAACAGAATTCACCGTTTTGTCCTGCAGGAAGCTCTTCGCCTGTATCCGGATCGACTATCTTGCACTGGATATGCGGGAAAGCATATCCTACAGTCTCTGTTCTCAGCCACAAAGGATCTTCCCATGATGACATAGTGCTTCCGGGAGAGGATTCCGTCTGACCGTATACGCTGACGATACCTCTCATATTCATTTCATTCGGATCAGCCGCTCTCTTCATAAGTTCAGGCGGGCAGCCTGCGCCGGCCATAATACCTGTACGCATATGAGAGAAATCCGTCTTTCTGTAATCCGGATGATTAAACATTGCGATAAACATCGTGGGAACACCGTGGAAAGCAGTGATCTTTTCCTGATTTATGCAGGCAAGCGATGATTTAGCAGAGAAATACGGAAGCGGACAGATCGTAGTTCCATGAGTCATCGATGCTGTCATAGCAAGAACCATACCGAAACAGTGGAACATCGGTACCTGTATCATAAGTCTGTCAGCTGTGGAAAGCCCCATTCTGTCACCGATACATTTCCCATCGTTTACTACGTTATAGTGCGTGAGCATAACGCCTTTGGGGAATCCTGTGGTCCCTGACGTGTACTGCATATTGCACACATCATCAACCCTTACATTTGCCGCCATTCTGTATACTTCTTCAACAGGAACAAGGGATGAACGTTCCATAGCTTCTTCAAATGTAAGGCAACCAGTCTGACGATATCCCACAGTAATTACGTTACGGAGAAACGGCAGCTTCTTACTGTGAAGCGGTTTTCCCGGCTTTGTATTTCTGAGTTCTGGACATAATTCGTCAATTATCTGCGCATAATTGGAATCAAGATTTGACTCAACCATTACGAGAGTATGTGTGTCCGACTGCCTGAAAAGATATTCCGCTTCGTGGATCTTATACGCAGTGTTTACAGTTACAAGGACAGCCCCTATTTTTGTTGCCGCCCAGAATGTGATATACCACGCAGGAACATTCGTCGCCCAGATAGCAACTTTAGTGCCTGCTTTTACCCCCATAGATATGAGCGCACGGGCAAATGTATCCACATCTTCACGGAATTCCTCATATGTACGGGTATAGTCAAGTGTCGTATACTTGAAAGCATACTGATCGGGAAACTCTTCAACCATCTTATCAAGAACCTGGGAGAATGTGAGGTCAATAAGTTCATCTTTTTTCCACACATACTGTCCCGTATTGTCATGATTGAAATAGAGGGATTTTTTCTGTCCCCTCAGATTGTCAAAACGGTTCATATAGTTCACAAAATGCGGAAAGATAATTTCTCTGTCCTGAAGATCTTCCATCCATTCTGCTTTCCATTCAAGAGAGATGAATCCGTCGTAGTTAATGGAAGAAAGTGCTCCCATCATTTCCTTTATGGGAAGATTTCCTTCACCGATAAGGTTGAACGTATCTTTATCATCGGAATCACGAAGGTGCACGTGTTTTACATATGCACCGAGGTTCGTGATGGTAGTATTTGCACTTTCGCCGTTGTCGCGATACGGATGATGTATATCCCAGAGAGCCGCTATATGATCACTTGCGTATGAATCCATAAGAGCTCTGAGTTTTGCCGTATCGGAATATATTCCTTTTGTTTTAATGAGAACAGTAACGGATTTCTGTTCCGCATAATCAATTATTTCATCAATAGCCTCTCTTACAGCCTGTTCATCATCGTTATTTGCACATACGGCAACATATTCGATTCTCATATTTGCTGCGGTGGAAATGATTTCCTTTACCGGATCGGCACAATCCTTTCCTTCAGACAGATCGAGAGAAGTATCAAGACAAGGAATTTTAATTTTTTCATCTTTCAGACGACGGACCGTTGCCGCAGTGTTATATTTATGAAAAGGACCTCCTTTATCTGTGAGAGATGCATCTTTATGGATATTGTATAATTCTATGCCATTGAAACGGGTATCTTTTGCGGTTTCGATCATCTCTTCCCACGAAAAGTTATCCCAGCCTCTGTTGGAAAAGGATAAATTCATACTGTTTCCTCCTCATACACGATCTTATTCAGTGCATTAATGTATGCAAGAATTCCTGAGCCGACGATATCTGTTGAGATACCCCTTCCTGAATATATTTTTCCGTTTGCACGGAGTTTTACGATAGTTTCACCCATTGCTTCATGTCCTTCCGTTACCGCACGGATCTGGAATTCATCAAGCTCATATCTCGCGCCGACAACCTGTGCTACTGCAAGGAATGCCGCATCGATAGGTCCGTCACCAATGGCGATTCCTTCCATCATTTCTCCCCTTCTGGAGATCTTCAGATGTGCCATTGCCGAAATATTGTTTCCTGTGTTTACAACATATGTTTCAAGCTTATATGTGGGCGGTACCTGCAAAGCTGTTGATGCAACGATTGCATCAAGTTCCGCAGATGTTACCGATTCTTTTTTGGCAGCTATTTTTTTGAATTCATCATATACATTCGCCGCATCTTCTTCGGAAAGATCATAACCGAGTCTTTCAACAACTTTCATAACAGCTGCTCTGTCCTCATATGCAGAGATCATAAATTCACCTTCGGAATTCCTTACGCTGTTGTCATATGGAGAAGTTTCACTTCTTGATGATTCACACATACGGATGATCTGATTGAGTATTCTGTTGAGCTGTGTCATTTTTACAGTTGTCTTTGCATCAAAGCCATCACCTTTTGCACTGATTATGTTTGCAATATTGCCCAGTGACACAATACCCGAATCACATGCTGTCGTCATTACTTCCACAGCACCGGATCTTATTGCTGTAACGGCACAGGCATCTGCCATTGCAAGAGCATTACTGCATGATACACCGAGGCGAACGTCTTTCAACGACGGCACATTTTCATAAATAGACGCAATAAAATCCGCAAATTCGTCTGCAAGCATCTTACCTGCTGTATCACATATTGTAATAGTATTTGCACCTGATTCAACTGCCGTTTTTATAGCTTCATAAAGGAATGCATCATCACTTCTTGTTGCATCATCAGCAATAAATTCGACTTCACCACAATACTCCTTACACAAAGTAATCGTATTTTTTATTGAGACAAGCATTGCATCCGGCTTTTTATGAGATAAATATTCCATCTGCACAGCACTTACGGGAGCACAGAGCTGAAGTCTCGGATGTTTTGCTTCTTTAAGAGCATTCCATGTTTCTTTTATATTATCCCCGTCGATGGCAACGGGAACAGCAATAATACTGTCACTGACAGCACTTGAGATAGATTTGATAAGCAGACTGTCAACTTTAGGATTTACTATTTCACTTAGCTCGATAACTGAAACTCCGAGTTTATCAAGAAGTTTGGCAATTTCGATCTTTTCTCTGAAACTGAGACTAAGACCCGATGCCTTCCCGATTTGTTTCATTGTTACATCACTGATAGCAATTTCTCTCATTATTTTGTCTCCTTTATAAAAATAAAAAAACCTGAAGTCATACTACCTCAGGGACGACTTTCACATCGCGGTACCACCCTGATTATTCTCGCTTCACAGCGGAAAATCACTCTCGGACTCCAACAAGTCCACAGCCTGTAACGGGGCGGCCGTACCTCGCTAATCGTTTCCTTTCACAAGGTCTACTCGGAAATGAGACTGTCTCCTGTGCTTTGTACCGGCTTTCACCATACGCCGGCTCTCTGAAACCCTGCCATAGGGACATAATTCCGTCAATGTATTTTGCAAATAATATGTTGGTATTAAAACACAAACAGCTTCGTTTGTCAAGCATTTTCTGCGGAAATTTATAAAATTTTCACACAATTCGCACAACTTATTCGGTCATATTCGAACTGAGTGTATAATAATCTCCCCTGCCCATATTCGCAACATAGATACATCCGCCTTCATAGTCGCTGTCCGCTTTAAATACATAGTAGGATGTATTATGACTTCCGTCAACCTTACCTATAATTCTGCCTCTGTCGAATGCAGAGTGGTCGCAGTCGCATAATTCGTAGACACTTTCGCTTCCGTCATCGTTGTAAATTACCACTTTCTCATTTTCTGCACCGGACATATGTCCGATATTTATAAATGCCGGATAGATTATTATGACTAAAACCATCAGGATCACAAACAATATATTTTTTCTTATTTTCATATACTCACCTTCCAAAGATATTATACAATATCGAAAATATTTTTTCAATGCTGTCTGTAAATAGCATAATTCAGCCAGGTTTGTCACCGCTTCAGATTGACCTGTAAGATAAAAAAATAAGAGGTCGCAACCTCATTTTCGCACCTATAAAAAAATGGTGCGAGAGACGGGACTTGAACCCGTACGCCATTCGACACACGCCCCTCAAACGTGCCTGTCTGCCAATTCCAGCACTCTCGCAACAATCGCTATTATAAAGCATATCAGAAGAAAATGCAAGTACTTTTTACAAAAAAAATTAATTTTTTTGTTATGCTGTATACTCAGAAAATTTATTGACTAAATAAATAAAAAGTGATATTCTGACAATGTAAAGATAAAACAAAAGGAGAAATACATAATGTTAACAAAAAGACAGAACTTCCTTGAAACAATTAAGGGCGGCAACCCGGACAGATTCGTAAACCAGTACGAATATCTTGCTATGGTAGGCGGAGACCCGATTACAGGACAGTCAAAAAGACCTGTAAAAGGCGGCGAACCGGTAGTTGACGCATGGGGCGTTACAAAAGCATTCCCGGCACATGTTCCGGGCGCCTTCCCTGTACATGATTACGAACACAGAGTAATCAAAGACATCACAAAATGGAGAGATGTTGTAAAAATGCCGAACACAGACTTCCCGGAAGAAGCATGGGCACCCTTCGTTGAAAGATGCCAGGCAGTAGACAGAAACGAACAGTTCCTCTCACTCATGATCGCACCGGGTATCTTTGAACAGGTACACTACCTTATGGAAATCCAGGAAGCTCTCGTTGCATTCTTCGAAGAGCCGGAATATATGCACGAACTCATTGACTACATCACAGAATATGAGCTCAAACTTGCTGAACAGCTTGTAAAACACGCAAAACCGGATGCTGTATTCCATCATGATGACTGGGGCAGCCACAATTCTTCATTCCTTTCACCGGAAATGTTCGACGAATTCATTACTCCGGCATACAAGAAAGTTTACGGCTACTACAAAGAAAACGGCGTAGAACTTATCGTTCACCACTCAGATTCATATGCAGCAAACCTCGTTCCCAGCATGATCGAAATGGGCATCGACGTATTCCAGGGTTGCGTAACAACAAATAACGTACCTGAACTCGTAAAGAAATACGGCGGACAGATCGCATTCATGGGCGACATCG
>SVCP01000034.1 GCA_015058295.1 Anaerofustis stercorihominis | reverse complement strand
CCCCTTCCGATAGTTGACTGGGACGAAGGCAAAGGGCCGGGAGCGCTGTGCTTTTTGCCTGTATGCGGTATTATATGCGCACTTCCCATAATTGCTGTGCTGTGGGTATGTCGCTATTATATGGTGGACAGCCTTGTTGCCGGAGCAATGGCACTTCTTGCAAGCTTTGTGGTGTGTGGCTTCGTTCATTTTGACGGATATATGGATACGGCGGACAGCCTTCTGAGTGCCCGTGACAGGGAAACGAAACTGAGGATCCTCAAGGATTCAACAGTAGGTGCGTTTTCCGTAATCGCCATCGTTGCGCTTCTGATAGTGGATTTTGCGGCATTTACGGCCATATATGATACGCAGGGATTTAATTTCCTTGCGCTGTTGTTCGTTCCTGCCATGTCAAGAAGTGTGGGCGATATTATCCTGTTCTTCTTTGAACCGTTGTCATCATCGGGAATAATGAAATACTTTAAAACAGGTCAGAAGAAAATCCATAACATAATTGCAATACTGACTCTCATATCACTCATTTCGGCAATGAGTATAATCTGTTCATCTGTCAGTGTTGCGGTTGTGGGAGTTGTCTGTGTTTTTGTGGGGCTTATGATAGCAATGCACGCACAGAAAGAACTTGGCGGAATAAACGGAGATATTGTCGGAGCAGTTATAGTAATAACGGAAGCTTTATGTTATTTGCTGTTACCTGCTGTTTTATAAAATAGATAGGAGTATTTGTCGAAATGATTTTAGTATTTGGTGGAGCATATCAGGGAAAAAAAGAGTATGTTGCAAGAACATTCGGATACACTCTTGCGGATATGCATCAGTGCAGTGAAAAAGGTGAGCCTGAACTTGACAAGCCGGTAATTACTGATTTTGAATCATATGTTCTCGGAGCTATCAAAAGAGGAGAAAATCCGGTTAACTTTGTAAATAACAACAGACTCAGACTTCGTGACAAGATCATCGTGATCACAGACGTTGGCAGCGGTGTTGTTCCCATCTCAAAAGAACAGCGTCTTTACAGAGATAATGTAGGAAAAATAATGCAGATAATTTCCCGTGATGCACAGCAGGTCTACAGAGTATTCTGCGGAATCGGAGAAAAGCTCAAATGATTTTCAGATTTGAACTTATCCGTCACGGAAATACAGATGCTTCATATGATCATACATACTGTGGTCATACGGACCTTCCGCTTAATGATGTTGGAATTGAAGAAATAAAGGAAAATGTCTCTCTGGGAATATATAATACTGCGGATGTGTATTTTACAAGCGGTCTGAAAAGAGCAGATATGACTCTCGGGATCATTGCAGGAGATGTTGAGTACGAAGTTATGGAAGGATTCAAAGAATGTAACTTCGGGATTTTTGAAGGTCATACCCACGAAGAGCTTCTTGAGAATAAATTCTACAATGAATGGATCACTGACGAGACGGGAACATATATTCCTCCCGACGGAGAATCCACGGCAATGTTCAACGAAAGAGTTGACAAAGCGGTAATTGAGCTTTTTGAGAAAATAGCATCTCTTGATGTTGAAAGTGCCATGATGGTTTCCCACGGAGGTGTTATTGCAAGAGTTTTCACGGAATATGTGGACAGCTCACTTAATATGTACGAAGCTATGCCGCAAAGAGGCGACGGATACAGCATGACAGTTGATTATTCCGACGGCAAGGCAGTGGTAAAGGAATATAAAAAAGTAACAAAATAAATTTATTTTAAACCGGATTTTCCGGTTTTTTTTACACACGGAGTTATATATGTCATAGACGAAAATTGTCGTAATAATAGGAAAAATGCAGCGTTTTTAAAAAAAATCACCTGCAGGCATTGAATATATTTTGAGAATTGTATATAATATTTATTATTTATAAATATCAACAGGAGGTGGAGAGAATGAAAACAATCAGTGATGTAATTGATCTTGTGAAGACATATGACGAGGGTTGTGACTGTGAGCTGATACAGAAGGCATATGAGTATGCTGAACGTTCTCACGATGGAGTTCTCAGAAAAAGCGGCGAGCCGTATATTATCCACCCCATTGAAGTTGCATACATTCTTGCAGAGCTGGAATGTGACTCGGAAACAATTGCAGCATCTCTTCTTCACGATGTTATAGAAGATACGGAACATGTATACGATGACATTGCGGAAGAGTTCGGTGAGACAGTTGCGGATCTTGTTGACGGAGTTACGAAGATTACAAAACTCAACTACACAAGTGCGGAGCGTCAGCAGGTGGAAACATATCGTAAGATGTTCGTCGCAATGGCGAAGGACATAAGGGTAATTCTCATCAAACTTGCGGACAGACTTCACAATATGAGAACTCTTGATGCAATGAGCCCCGCAAAACAGAAGATAAAATCCCGTGAAACTCTCGATATTTATGCTCCCATCGCTCACCGTCTCGGTATCTATACAATCAAGATGGAGCTGGAGGATCTTTCCCTTAAATATCTTGAGCCGGAAAAGTATAGAGAACTTATTGAAAAAGTTGCACAGAGCCGTTCCGAAAGGCAGGAGTTTATACAGAAACTTATCGATACTCTCGCAGATAAACTTGATGACGAAAATATCTCATATGATATTTACGGCCGTCCGAAACATTTTTATTCTATCTACAAGAAAATGGAAGGCGGAAAGAGCTTTGAGGAAATTTATGACCTGTTTGCCATCCGTGTTCTCGTGGAATCCGTAAATGACTGCTATGCTGTTCTCGGCTGGGTACATACGCTGTGGAAACCTATGCCGAACAGGATCAAGGACTATATCGCAATGCCGAAATCAAACAAATACCAGTCATTGCACACTACGGTTATCGGCCCCGGAAACAAACCTTTCGAAATCCAGATACGAACATATGAAATGCACCGTGTTGCTGAATACGGTATCGCGGCGCATACACTCTATAAAGAAGGCACCAAGGGTGCCGATGAGCTGGGCGAATGGCTCAGATGGCTTCAGGATATCAAGGATATGGAATCGGAAGACCTTGAAGAGATCAAGCATGACCTTGCTATGGATGAGATTTTCGTCTATACACCGAAAGGAAAGGTTATCGAGCTTCCGAAAGACTCCACACCTATCGACTTTGCATACCGTATTCACTCTGACATCGGCAACAAATGTATCGGTGCGAAGGTAAACGGAAAAATCGTTCCTCTTAACCATAAACTAAAGACAACGGACTTTGTAGAAATAATTACAAAAGCCGATTCCAAAGGTCCGAACCGTGACTGGCTGAATTTCGCAGTTTCCAACCACGCAAGGGCAAAGATAAGGGCATTTTTCCGCAAAGCCGCGAAAGAAGAAAATGTTGCCAAGGGAAAAGCTATGATGGAAAGAGAGCTTAAAAATCACAAGCTTACTCTTAACGACATCATGAAGCCGGAGTACCTTGATTTTATCAGCGACAGATTCAACGCCACAGGCTGGGATGATCTTTTTTCATCTATCGGTTACGGCGGTCTCAGGGTAAGATATGTCCTCGGCAGAATAATAGAGCGTTTCCCCAATGATTTCGAGAAGGAAGAAGCAAAACCTGTTATAGTAAAAGCCCCGAAGGACGACCAGTCCCATATGGTGCACATTCAGGGGAACAACGATTTTGCGGTTAAATTTGCAAAATGCTGTATGCCCGTGCCGGGAGATCCCATCATCGGGTATATCACAAGGGGAAGGGGCGTTTCCGTACATCGCTCCGACTGTGTGAATATGCTTCACTCTACGGAAAAAGACAGATTTATTTCTGTTGACTGGATAAACAAATCTCAGAGCCAGAGTACGAAAAATAAATTTGCGTCCGAGCTTATGATAAGGGCCGTTGACCGCAACAAGCTTCTCAGTGACGTTGCGACGCTTATCTCGAATGAGGGTGTAAGTATATCCGGGATATCCTCAAGGATAATGAAGGATTCCACCGTAAATATGAATATAGATGTTGTCATAAGTGATACGGAACAACTTGAACGTCTTATGGCAAAGATTGAACTTATTGAGAATATAATTTCGGTATACAGAATATAACGGGAGGTTATTTTATGAAAAAAGCATATGTTGTAGTTGATATGAGCAACGATTTTGTTCATGATGAAGGCGGACTTACAGCAGGAAAACCTGCTCAGGCAATCGAAGGCAATATCCTTGCAAGAATCGAAGAATTCGACAAAAACGGTGATGTTATCGTATTCGCTATGGACGCCCACAAGGAAAACGACGATCATTTCAAACTCTGGGCACCTCACAATGTTATCGGTACATGGGGTGCTGCTCTTTACGGAAAGATCGGTGAATGGTATGAAGCAAACAAAGATAAGGATAACGTGATCTTCCTTCCCAAAGGGGAATATGATGCGTTCTATGAAACACCGCTTAAAGACATTCTCAACGAAAAAGGCGTTGAAACTGTTTATGTAGCAGGCGTATGCACGGATATATGCGTGTTCAACACAGTATACGGAGCATACAAAGCAGGTTTCCCCACAGTGGTTGCAAAGGACGAATGCGCAACATTCACAGCAAACGGAGATATTTTCCTTAACCAGATGAACGCTATCTACAAGACTGAGCTCGTCTGAATTCCCGTATGCTTGCATACAATTAACAATTATATAAAAGTTTTTTACAGACTGCCGATATATTCCGGCGGTCTTTTTATGTCATTTTTCTGAAATAATACATAATATATCATATGAAAAAGTTTTATTTGCTCAGGCGCCTCGGGGAAGGAAACAGCGCCGTGATAGTCAGGCTGAATAAAGACACAGGGGAGAAGTTTCCGGAGCTACTCGGAGAAGGAAATATAATATTCTGCAGGAAAAAACTTGGAGGTATGGGAGGAATATACATATATTGCGGCAGAAAGGTATTCATTTCCGACAAAGAAGCCGGTTTTATCGTATGTGCGGATGAATAAATTAACCCCTCCACGAACTTCGTGAAGGGGTCAGTTATTTTCCTTTTCGTTTTTCTTCATAGGTTACTTTGTTTTGTCCCTGTTTTATTCTGTTTTTACATTGTATAAAAGGATGCAGCCGTAGTCAATAGAATTTAATCTTCCTTTAATGGACTATGCGTTTTTTATATGTATAATGAAATCAGAGAATACGAAAAGGAGCAAAGAAGATGAAAAAAAAACACATTATTGTTATGTTGGTTGCGGTACTGCTCATATGCGGAACGGTTGCATGCGGTTTTGACAAAAACATATCCGCTTCATTGCCGTCCCCGGAGAAGCTGATGCCTTATGATGAAATTTATCTCGGAATGAGTATTGATGACTTTGAGAAGGTGAAGCCGGAAAACTGCATAAGACTGCCGAATGACGGCGAAGCCTATGGGCTTATCAATGATGTCCATACAAAAATATCCGATCTTGCGTTTTTCATGGAAAAAACAGCAGATGATAAAGGTTATGAAAATGTCAGGATGTATGCATTTCCGCTGAATTCAATATACCCCGAAACCGACGAAAAACTGGATATGGTCACGGAAGATGTAACGATACAGTACGGAAAAGAAGTGTCCGATGAGGAAATGCAGAAGTTCGTGGAGCTTTCGGAAGAATATAAGGCCGCTTTTGTTGAGGAGTTCTATCTGACAGATGAGATTGTCAACGAACCTTTTATGGAAATAGAAGGAAATACACCTGTGATTGATTCAATGTGGCGTTCTGAAGGGAATGTTGCTTACGGCATGACGGCAGATATATGTTATGATCCGCAGACAGGATATTACGGAAAGATATACCGCAGCACCGAGCTGACAAGATAAAAAATAACCCGTCAAAAATTTTGACGGGTTGCTTTTTATTACTGTGCCAGTGCAAGTTTAAGGGCGTTTGCAAGCTGATCCGGGCAGGATGTTTTCTTTGAACCGCATGTGATGCCTTCGATGAGGGAAATGATCTCTTTTGCATCTTTTCCTTCAACAAGTGCTGCGATTCCTTTGAGGTTGCCGTTGCATCCGCCAATGAACTGAACATTTTTCACGATGCCTTCTTCAAGCGAAAAAACGATCATCTGTGAGCATGTGCCTGATGTTTTGTATTGATAATCCATTGTTGTCTCCTTAGTATTTCTGCAGATATTATATATTATTTTTTACGTTGTGTAAAGACAGAGTTATTGCTCACGGTTATTCCGCAAAATCATAAAACCATCCGGGCATTTCGCTTTCGAACTCCATATATTCCTTCGTCGTCGGATGAATGAATCCAAGCTTTCCTGCGTGTAAGAGCTGATCACTGTATGGCTTGTCGATGGGAGTATTTCTTCCGTACACAGGGTCCCCGACGATGGGGTGGCCTGTTGATGCCATGTGTACACGGATCTGATGTGTTCTGCCTGTTTCAAGATTCACTTTCAGCACGGCAGTCTTTTCGTTCTGTTTATAAACCGTATAGTGTGTTACTGCGTGCTTGCCGTTATTGTGGTTTATTGCCATTTTCTTTCTGTCGTGAGGATCCCTTCCGATGGGGGCGATGATGGTGCCTTTTTCTTTTGTGAAAGTGCCGTGAACCACACATGTATATTCTCTTGTGATTGAGTGTACCGCAAACTGCTCTGCGAGGGCGTTGTGAGCGATGTCATTTTTCGCAACGACCAGCAGTCCCGATGTGCCCATATCGATTCTGTGAACGATCCCCGGACGGATCACTCCGTTTATGGTAGAAAGGTCCCTGACGTGATATAAAAGGGCATTTACCATTGTGCCGGATTCGTTTCCGTTTGCGGGATGAACGCACATTCCCGCAGGCTTGTTGATTATTGCAAGATCCCTGTCCTGATAAATTATGTCAAGGGGAATGTCCTCGGGGATTATTTCAAGCTCCTTTATTTCCGGCATTTTTACCCGGATTTCTTCGCCTTTTGCAACTTTTCTCGATGCTTTTACGCTTTTATCTGCAATCGTGACTTCTCCGCTGTCCAGAAGTTCCTTCAGCTTCGCACGGGAGAACCCTTCTATATTTTCTGACAGAAATTTATCGATTCTGAGTCCGTCATACTCTTCACTGACGATGAGTGTTAAAATATTATCCATATCAGCTGTATTTTTTCAGTGTGATGCGTGTGTTGCCTTTTTTCGTCATTCCCGAAATATCACCGACGATGAATTTTCCCTTTGAACGTACGGAGACAACATCACCGATCTTCACCGCATATCCGGGCTTGAGTACCGGATTATCGTTTACTTTTACTTTTTCCGCTTTCACGAGAGCGCTTGCTTCGCTTCTTGATAGTTTGTATACTGCGTGAACGAGTACATCGATTCTGAGGGAAGGAATAATGACATTCACTTCTGTAAACGTAGGCTCGATTATGATCATTTCATCAAAGCTTACGGTTTTTGCATCTACCATGACCGATGCGATCTGGGTGATGTGCTTTTCGATGAATTCACCGAGAGGCTTACTGACAAACACCTGCGCACCGAAATCCGTTGTGTTTATATCCCCGATCCTTGAGCGGTCGATTCCCGAAGAAGTGAGTGCTCCGAGTACATCACGATGGGCGAGGGGAGTTTTAGCTCTGATATGGACTATATCAATGGGATATTCATGTTTTTCGGGCTCTTCTCCTTTGGGGAAAATCGCCATCATTTTTCTCTCAGCATATTCTCCGCCGCCGAAAAACGCACAGTCACTTTCAGGGTATCTTGCGATCTCTCTTTCCGTTTTGTTCTGAACGGAAGGTTCGCAGAAATCAAGATAAGCAGTCAGTCCGCTTACACTGCTGAGATTTATGGCATCTTCTATCTTTGCAAATAAAAAATCTTTCTGGCTCATATAAATCCTTATTGTGTTTTATTATAAAAGGCTGCGTAATGCAGCCCCTATGTATAGCTATTGTACAGTTTAAATATTATATTTCCAGATCGTCGATATCATCCGTATCAATATCATCACCGAAGAAATCATCGATATCTTCTTCTGTCTGAGGTTCTTCTTCCTTTACTGCATTTGTGATGTCGATTGATGCAGGTGTGAGAATGAGTACAGTATCGCTGATCTGAGATACTTTGCCGTCGATCATGTATGCCGCACCGTATACAAAGTCATAGAATCTGCAGTAATCCGCATCGTTGAGTTTGTCTGTATTTACTATTACCGCATGACCGAGTCTGAGCTGGTCGCATACTTCTCTTACTTCACCTACTGCTGCAGGTGTGAATACTTTCATCTGTGCTGCTGTTGCTTCGTAGTTGTTTGTCATGGTTCCTCCTGTTTTTGCTGCAGGCTGTGATGCAGGGGTTGCCTTTGTTTCCTGTTTGGCCTGCTGTACAGTCTGTTTTGCCGGTTGTTTCTTTACTGTTTCTTTTTTTTCTGGTTTTGCATCTTCCTGCTTTGCTTCTTCAGTTTCCGCTTTTTCGTCGTCGTCATACTCTTCTTCGTATCTTTCGACGCCTATCATATCTAATATATTATCAAAGAATTTTTTCTTCGTTTCGTTTGTTTCCTGTTCTGTATTCATTGCTTCGTTCTTATTATCTTCTTTCATTGGTGCGTTCCTCCGTTAAATGAAAAGGGCTCGTCCTATCCTGACAGTATTCGAACCGCACTTCACAGCGTACTCAAAATCGTCTGTCATGCCCATGGATAGTGTATCAATGTCTATGTTATCATATTCAGCGGAAAATTTCATCAGTTTATTATATATTTTTTCCGTTTTTTCAAATAAATTGCACAGACTTTCTTCGCTTTCTCCCGCAGGAGCCATCATCATGATTCCCTTTACGATAATATTTTCCATTTTGGTGCAGTACATGAGAGCTTCTTCTGCTTCTTCTTCAGCGAAACCATGTTTTTGTTCTTCTTTTGCAATATTAATCTGAAGGAGTATATTGGCTTTAATGCCTTTTTTACCGGCTTGCCTGTTTATCTCATCTATGAGTCTCAGTGTGTCCACGGAATGAATCAGATACACTTTATCGATGATATATTTTACTTTGTTCGTCTGAAGTGTGCCAATGAGATGCCAGCGGATATTCGTGTCAGGCAAAAGCTCATATTTTTCGGTAAGTTCCTTTACCCTGTTTTCTCCGAGATCATAAATCCCCGAAGATATTATCTGGTTTATCTCCTCGATGCTTCTTGTTTTTGTTACAGCAACAAGCCTTACATTATTGTCTCTTCCGGCACTTTCACAGGCTGATGTGATGCGTTTTTTTACGTTTCTGACATTATCGGAAATCATAAGAATCTCCCTTCAGAAGAATTTCTGTCTTGTTTGTGAGTGACGGGTTGTCCGATGCCCGGAGTATTGCATTACCGTCAACATATCTGTCCACTTTTACTTCAACAGGAACTTTAGCACTTCCGCCATCAAGCTTTATAATGTAATCTTTTCCATCATGTGAAACCACAGCAGAGGAATTAATAACATATGCCCTGAAAACCTGTGTCTGAAGTTCTCCCTTTTCGATTCGCATATTGCTTGTTTTTTCGATATCGCTTCTGAGTATCAGCACAGCCGCTTTTTTGTTTCCGCAATCCAGCACATCAACAATATGTCCGTCGATAATATCCCCGTCTGCAGATTTTACGGAAATGACGGGAAAATCAGTGAGCATATCTACCCTGTCATACAGATAGCTGTAGTATCCGCCGGACTGATCTGTATTGTAACGGTTTATGATATCGCTTTTCAGTTCAAGCGCCTTCGTTTCTGACGGAATAACAGTATCCGACGGAACAAGGGCCGCGATTATGGTCTTGTCCTTAGATGATGATTTAAGAATATATGTATTGTCCTTTGTTTCTGCCCCTGACGGAACAAAGGAATCAACATACTCAAACACATTTTCCCTCATGCTTTCCAATGATATGATCGACATAGCGTCTTCATATCCGTCGGTAGAAAAATAAATATTTCCGAAAACCGTAAAATTAAGGTTATAGAGTGTGAGCGGCAGGGTATCGCTGTCAAGTATAGAATTGTACTTTGATCTGATGTTATACATTTCAGAAAGTGGTGTTATTACGTACTGAACAGCTCCCTGGAGGATGTCCTCCTGTTTTTTCAGCGCTTTTATTTCTGAGTTTATTTTTTCGCTCTCACTTTCGGTCTGTGCCAGAAGAAGTTTCTCGTTCAGACGGTTTATCTCATCACGCACAAGAATAATATGTTCATATACTTCCCATTTTGTGGAGATATCAGTATTTTCTATCATATATGTGACAGATTCTATCTTTTCTTTTATGAAATCCTTTGAACGGAGTCTGTAATTGTCCGATATAACATCTGCCGCAGAAAGGCATGTGCCTTCTTCGACGACAATGTTGATGGGAGATGACGTAGTTATTTTTGTATAGTCCTCTTCTTTGAACGTATAAAGGACGGCTTCTTCGCTGATGATAACATTTTCGCTTCTGAGAATCACTGTTTTGTCGGGGATAAGCCTGATGATCTGATATCCTAAGAAAAATACAGAGAAAACTGCCAGAAACAGTGCCGATTTATTTATTCTTAAATGCCTTGTTTTTTGCTTCTTCATCATAAGTCCCCCTTTGTTCCGACAATACTAAATTTTAACATAATATCTTCAAAGTATCAACCGAAGAGGAGATTAATTTACTATTTTGTCATTTAATGATATTTATCTCAGAAGATATTTCGTCAGCGAATTTTATATATGTATTTCTTGATATTGAAATAATTTTTTTTTTGTGATATAATGCAATCAAACATTCTTAAGAAAACTCACAAGGAGCGAAAAATTATAATTTAAGGAGAGGTAATATGAAAAAATTACTCGCACTGACACTTTGCATCCTTATGGTTTTCGGTATGGCTGCCTGTACTTCCGGTGACGGAGGAAAAGACGGAGCCATCTCAGTCACAGATTCACACGGTACTCAAATCACTCTCGAAGAGCCTGCTGATGTTATCGTATCCGTAGCTCCGAACATCACTGAAATTCTCTATGAGATCGGTGCCGGTGATGCTGTAAAGGCTAAATCAACATGGTGCAACTATCCGGCAGAAGCTGCAGATGTTGAAGTTATCGGTGATCAGTACACAGGTATCAATATCGAAAGAATCATCGAAATGCAGGCGGATATCGTGATTATTTCCGGAAGCACTGCGGCAGGTGCAACGGAAGCTCTTGCAGCGGCGAATATCCCTGTATGTAATTTTGAGTTCGATACTGTTGATGATGTTTACGAAGCCATCGAAAAACTCGGTGTTCTTACGGCAAAGAACGACGAGGCAAAGAATCTTGCGGAAAAACTGAAAAACGACCTTGCTGAGCTTAAAGCAAAATGCGCTGATACAGAAAAAAGAAGCGTATTTGTTGACTGGGGAGGACTTTTTTCATCAAGCAAGATGGATTTCTTCGGAAACCTTATTCAGGAGCTCAATGCGGAAAATATAGCATATGATTATGACTATACATCACCGCAGCTTTCAGCAGAAACAGTTATCGAAAAGAACCCGGATGTGTATATTGTTACATCTGCAGAGGAATTCTTTGAAAAACCTGCAGGATTTGATGAAATCGCCGCGTTCAAAAACGGTGAAGTACATTACATAGACTATTACGATCCGCTTTGTGATATGGTTTCACGCCAGGGCCCGAGATTCGTTGAAGGACTCAAAGCTATCGCAAAGATGATCCACCCGGAACTGGAGTTGTAATTTGAAAGATTTTATGCCGGCGTACATTCTGTGCGTCGGTTATGTGTTTGTAAGGGGACAAGTTCAATGAAAAAGAAAACAACAGTATATCTTGCCGCAGCTGTAGCAATATCCGTATTTGTGCTTATAGCCTGCACGTTCTTCGGAGCGGCGGATATTACGTTTATGCAGACATGCAAGATTATATTAAATAAATTATTCGGGCTGTTTGCCGATGAGGTTGCTTCATACGGGTCGAAAAGCACAATCGTATGGCTTCTTCGTTTCCCCAGGGCTCTTCTGGCATTTCTGGTAGGCGGAACACTTTCCCTTTGCGGCGGTGTGTATCAGGCTATATTCAAAAACCCGATGGCAGACCCGTATATCCTTGGTATTTCTTCCGGCGCAGCATTCGGTGCGACTATAGGAATGGTTTTCAGCATTCCCGGAAACTTCATCGGAATGAATATGACATCTGTCCTTGCGTTTGCGTTCGCTACAGCAACGGTATTTTTCGTATATAACATCGCAAAAGTAGGCAGAAGTGCTCATATAACATCCCTTCTTCTGAGTGGGACTGCGGTGAGTCAGTTTCTCACGGCTATAATCTCATTTATGATGCTCATATACACTACGGATATGAAAAAGATATATTCATGGACATTGGGTTCATTCTCTGCCAAAAGCTGGGATCATATACTCATAGTGCTTCCGTATATCATAATCGGCTCAATTATAATTTACACATTCAGCAGGGATCTTGACATCATCATGCTCGGTGATGACACGGCGATCCGTTATGGTGTAAATACGGAGAAAGTGAAAAAGACACTTTTCCTTGTTACTGCTCTTACAATGAGTGCGTGTGTATCCGTAAGCGGTATTATCGGTTTTGTAGGCCTTATCAGCCCGCATATCGTAAGGTTGTTCTCAGGCCCGAAACATAAAGTTCTTCTGCCGTTCTCATTCCTTTTCGGCGGAGTGGTCATGGCCGTATGCGATACAATAGCAAGAAGTATCCTCGGCAGCGAGATCCCGGTAGGTATAGTTACGGCAATTATCGGTGCACCGTTCTTTATCTATCTTCTCAGGGCAAAGAAAACGGAGGTAATGTAATGGAAAATAATACTGCTTTATCTTTCAGAAATGTTACTGTTGCCTTCGGGGAAGTGGAAGTACTGAGAGATTTTTCCTGCGATGTCAATAAGGGCGAGTTCGTAAGCGTCATCGGCCCCAACGGCAGCGGAAAATCCACCATGATAAATGCCATTCTCGGCAGTCTCAAGACAAAAAACGGTGAAATTTACCTTAACGGGAAAAATAACAGGGAATACTCAGCAAAAGAAAGAGCGCAGTATGCGGCAGTCGTTCCGCAGGTATTCTCAACATCTTTTGCTTTCAAAGCATGGGATGTGGTAATGATGGGGAGAAACCCGTATCTGGGCAGAATGCAGTCGGAAACGGCGGAAGATGTCAGAATTGTTGAAGAAGCCATGCGCATCACAAACACACTGCATCTGAAGGACAGAAAGATAACATCTCTCTCCGGCGGTGAAAGACAGCGTGTAATTATTGCAGGTGCACTTGCGCAGAAGCCGAAGCTTCTTATACTGGACGAACCGACTAACCATCTTGATATTCATCATACACTTGAAATCATGCAGCTTGTGAAAAAGCTCAATGTAGAGGAAGGTCTTACAGTTTTTGCTGTACTTCACGACATAAACATGGCTTCACGTTTTTCTGACAGGCTTATCCTGATGAAAAACGGAGTAAACATCAAAACGGGAAGTGTGGAAGATATTGTAAATGAAGAAACACTCAAGCCTGTATATATGATAGATATGGTCGTGAAGAACAATCCTCTCACACAGTCTCTTGAAATGGTGGCACTCAGGAAGAATACTGACGAGGTTGCCGGAGTAGACAAAAAAGTACACGTTATCGCAGGAGGAGGTAGCGGTGCCATGATACTCGAAAAGCTGAAAAGAACGGGATATTCCGTCAGCTGCGGAGTTCTCAATCTTGGGGATACGGACTATGATCTTTGCCGTTTCCTTGATATTGAAACAGTAACCGAGGCACCGTACAGCAACATTACAGATGAAGTACACAGGCTTAATGTGCGTATGATGGAAAGCTGTGATTGTATTATTGTAACCGATGTGCCTATCGGTGCAGGCAACCTTAAAAATATCGAAGCTCTTACAGAAATCGATCTCAGCGGGAAGAAAGTATTTGTTGTGCCTTGTGAAGACCGTGATTATACTCTGGAAAAGCAGGCTGACAGGATAATCGCATCTCTCACAGAAAACGAAAATGCACAGTATATGCCCCTTAAAGACCTCCTTGAGGGAATAGAATCCGTAAGTCTTTTATAGAGGAAACAAAGATGAACACTGACATATTGCAAATGAATATTACGGAAATTCTTCCGCAAAGATCTCTTATAAGCCACAAAGGCACATACGGCAGGCTGATGTGTGTTACGGGAAGTGCATTCTACCGTGGCGCATCGGTGTTATCTTCTTCGGCTGCTCTGAAATCAGGTGCAGGAGTGGTTTGTATTGCTTCTGTTGAAGAAGCTGTCAGTGCCGCAATAAATTACGATCCGTCAATGACGTGTCTGCCCCTTGAGAAGAATATGAGCGGATGTATTGCCATGGGGAATTGGGAAAAGATTATCAATTCATCAAAGGATACGAAGGCCCTGCTTTTAGGCTGTGGTTTAGGAGGCGACAACGATATAAAGATTCTTGTTAAGGAGATCGTTGAAAAGTACGAAAAAACACTTATCCTTGATGCAGATGCGCTGAATTTCATTGCGCAGATCGGGCCGGATATCCTTAAAAATACGGTCTCGACAGCAATCGTAACACCGCATGTGGGCGAACTTGCCCGACTTACAGGAACGACAACTGAAGCTGTTGCGGAAAATCTTGAGGAGTGCGCAAAGACATTCTCTCTTGCATACTCGTGCATCACTGTTCTGAAAAGCTATAAAACAGTCATTTCCGACAAAAACGGAGAACTGTATATCCTCGACAAGGCAAATCCTGCTCTTGCCACAGCCGGCAGCGGAGATGTCCTCGCAGGGCTTATCGCAGGGCTTTCCGTACAGGGAATTTCTCCCATACATAGCGCGATACTCGGAGTGTATATCCATTCTCTTGCAGGAGAAAACGCCGCGAAGAAATATTCCATATACTCAACAACAGCAAAGAATATTCTCGAAGAGATTCCGGATGTATTTTTATCTCTGAACAGATAATCTTATCCCCGCAAAATGCGGGGATTGTTTTATTTCAGGGTGAATTATTAAATTTTGATTAATTTTTCAGGTAAATTATTGTTTTGTGATATAATCATATTGCACAGAAAATGTGCGGATATAAACCGGCAAATATATTTACGAAAGGGGATCAGACTATGAAAAACGCAAGAAAAATTTTAAGCTTACTGCTGATTGTTATGTTGATTTTCGGCATATGTTCCTGCTCAAAGGAAGTAAAGCATCTTGAGCCGAGAGAAGATCTTTTTGAGAGCATTACATTGGGAATGTCGGAGACGGAATTTCAGAAAACGAAATCTTCACTTCAGTCCGTAATGGAATGTCCGACAAAAGATGTTTATAAAACGATCTATTATGAAACACTTGTTGACGATGAAACTGTGGAAATAGATAATGTTTATCAGTTCGACCCTGAAGGCAATCTTGTGGGTATCTCCGGATACTATAAACTCAAAAAAGGCAATAAATCACTTTCCGAAGACAAAATAACTGAGAGTATTGAGCTTACAAAAGAAAAGTTTACGGAAAAGCTCGATGGGATGTATTCGGTCAGTGACTGTGAAGCGGAAGTTGTTCCTCACATTGACGGAGCAAAACTTCAGGAATATTTCAATGAAATATCCTGCGTTTACGGAATAGAGCAGAATGAAATCAATGTTCTCATTACGTGTAAACCTGCAGTTTCTCAGAAATGGGATATGGGAGAATATACTGTTTCTTTGTTTGGCGGTTCGTATAAAGAAAGCAGTCCTGAGGAGATATATTTCTTCGTCAGTGTTGTCGAAGATGAATTTGCAAAAATATATTACGATGCCACATGCAGCACATATAACTGAAAACAATCGTAGTATATCCTGAAAGGTGAGTCTGCAATGAAAATTGTGAGAAAAGTTATAAGTATACTGCTGACTGTTATGATGATTTTCGGCATATGTTCCTGCTCAAAGGAAGTAAAGCATCTTGAGCCGAGAGAAGATCTTTTCGAGAGCATCACATTGGGAATGACAAAGACAGAGTTTTTTGAAACAAAGCTTTCACTGCAGAGCGAGAGGGAGTCCCCCGCAAGTGATGTTTACAAATCAAGATTCTATGAAACCCTTGTTGATGACGAA
>SVCP01000033.1 GCA_015058295.1 Anaerofustis stercorihominis | reverse complement strand
AAAGACGATTACTTTCCCATACTCGCGGAAATCCCATTTCCGCGACAAAGGAGAAACAGCTATATAAGCGGAGAAATGCCCTTCAGGGGATTTCGGAGTAAATCAGAGCTGGCTCACACGCAAGGGAGGGAGGGTGGGAATCAGTACTTTCTCCGACACAAGAAGAAATTAACAATAAAATACGGCATAAAGAAAGCTATTTTCCCGACTCTCTGACTGCTTTCGCTGCATATTGTGAGAAGGAAACAAAAACTCCCCTTTATGAAAGGGGAGTTTATTATTTCTGTTACTGATTTTGTATATCCCATCTGGGTATGCACAGGAATTCGTCAAGTGTGTGCCAGCCTTCATTGTGGTACTGCGTGGCAAGTTCTTTTCCTATGTAGCGGAAGTGCCACGGTTCGAACATATATCCTGTAATATCTTCGGAACCTTTTTCGTAGCGGAGAATGAATCCGTATTCCCAGCCGTTTTCAAGCATCCAGAAATATTCGTCGTCATATGCCTGCCTGTCTGAAATATATCCTTCACGGATAGTCCAGGTAAGGTCTACAGCATATCCCGTGTGGTGTTCGCTGTGGCCCGGTTTTGCCGTGTCGTTCTGGTCTTTTCCGAGACGGGAGACGGCACTGTTGTAAAGTGTTGTCTGCAGTGAATAGCTTCTGTAGCCTGAATTCACCCATATATCATATCCGTCATCTTCCGCAGCATCAAACAATTCCTGCAGATCAGCCGCCGCCTGGGTAGATACGTTCCTTCCGCCGACGTACTTTGTATCAACGGGCTTGTAATTTTTTCCCACACCTATATATGGATTGACGAGTATTGAGGTATTCGTATTTGACATATCCTGCATAAGGACATTGTATGTAAATGTGTGTGTTCTGCCAAGAAAACCCACTTCAACAGACACGGTTCTGTTGTCGCTTCCGTCATCGGGGATTGCGATGACATAATCCCTGATAAGAGTAATATCATCGTTTTTCTTTACGGTTACGTCGTTGGAGAGAAAATATCTGTCTTCTCCGTTTTCGTTTTTGCCGTAGATAACCACGCCGTAACGGACAACTCCGCCGGATACGGCATACTCCGTATTGTTTGATGCAGTGAAGCTGAACCCGTCAACATCGGTAATATCACTGTCCTTGCCATCAAGCCAGTCAAGGATATCCGAATAATTCTCCTCAGCACCTTTTACGACATTTCCCACAAAATCTTCTGCCATATATATGTCATAAAAATATCCCGAGCCTGCGAGTATTCCGACTATCAATATGAGCAACAATAATTTCCGAAATATATTTACGCTTTTTTTCTTCATAAAAACTGTCTCCTTACCTTAATGTATACTATATTATGTTTTTGCGTAGAAATCAAATACAAAACAGTCATTTTATCAAAAAATCCGTAAAAACGACAAAATCAGATATTTATTGTTAATTCATTGCTATAGTTATGAAAAAAATATATAATAATATGTTGAATAGATTTTCTGTATTCCGGAAGGTATGAAATGAGTTTTATTGAGTTTAAAAATGTATACAAACGCTATAAAAACGGAGAGGTTGTCATAAACGCATCCGACGGCGTGAACTTTGCAATAGAAGAAGGTGAGTTCGCTGTTATTGTCGGAACAAGTGGTGCAGGCAAGACAACTGTTCTCAATATGCTTGGCGGAATAGACAGGGCTACGGAAGGTGAGATCATCGTTGACGGAGAGGATATCGTAAAGTACGATGAAAAGAAACTCATCACATACAGGAGAAATAACGTAGGGTTTGTTTTTCAGTTTTATAACCTTATGAACAATCTTACCGTAAAGGAAAATGTGGAGCTTTCCACACATATACGAAAAAACGGCGTGAATCCCATAGATGTGCTGGAAAAAGTAGGTATGGACTCATATGCGGATATGTTTCCTTCACAGCTTTCCGGCGGACAGCAGCAGAGGGTCGCCATTGCAAGAGCTCTTGCGAAAAATCCGAAACTGCTCCTTTGCGATGAGCCGACGGGGGCGCTTGACTATGAGACAGCAAAATCCGTTCTTAAACTTCTTAAAGAACTCAGCGAGAAAATGGGAATGACAGTAATAGTCATCACCCACAACCTTGCCATAACTCCCATGGCAGACAGAATAATCAGGATGAAGAGCAGCAAGGTTGAAAGTATTACCGTAAACGAAACGGTAGTACCTATTGATGACATCGAGTGGTAATTATGAAAAAGACATTGATAAAAGATGTGCTGCGTCAGATAAAGGCAACGAAGAACAGGTTTATATCCATTCTCATAATCGTTGCTCTCGGTACGGGCTTTTATGCGGGACTGAAGGCCGTATGCCCGGATATGATAGAAATGGCGCAGGAGTATTATACAGACACAAATCTCATGGATATAGAAATAGTATCAACCATGGGATTTGATGAAGATGACATTTTGTACATAAGGGAAAACCTGTCGGACATAAAGGCTTTAAAGGGCGGATATACGGCAGATATGTTTGCATCGAGGATCGGCTCCGACAGGGATTATGTCATAAAAGTATACAGCATAGACCCTCACGCACTGAAGACCGATGCCAATTATATTTCCGTTCCGTATGTGACGGAAGGAAGAATGATCGAAGCGGCAGATGAATGTGTTGTGGACATAGGTTTTTCGGGAGTAAGTGATTTTCAGGTCGGGGATAAGATAGTACTGTACGGCGAAGACGGTATCAAAGAAGAGGATGACTCGGAAGATGCCCTTAAAATAAATGAATTTACCGTTGTGGGGAAAGTCTCCACTCCCGTATATATCTCCCATGAAAGAGGGCAGAGTACAGTCGGCTCGGGAAGTGTTTCAAGCTATATATATATTGATGAAGAAGCTTTTGACTATGATGTATACACAAATCTTTATATGAACTTTACGGCATCATCGAATATGTACTTTGATGACCCCGTATATGAGCAGTACATAGATGCAAAGACAGACGAGCTTGAAAGGATAGCATCCGAAAGAAATCCCATGCGCCTTAAAGCAATTCTTGACGAAGCGTATGAAGAGATCAATGATGCACAGATAAAAATAGACGACGGATACTCGGAATACTATTCCGGAAAAAGCACTTTCGAAAGAGAAATCAGATCCGCACAAAGAGAAATCGACAGAGGATGGGATCAGATAGAAGAATTTGAGGACAGCCTCCCGGAACTTCAGAAACAGTATGACGACGGTATAGCCGAATACGAAAAAGGCCTTAAAGAGTATGAAGACGGACTGAATACTCTGAAAGAAAACGAAGAGATGATCAGTATGCTCCGTACTGTCAGGGAACATTTCCCGCAGATAAGAGATGCGGCAGACGAGCTGACAAAGATCATTGACGAATATATCGAGGAAAACGGCCCTGTCGTTACCGATGAACCGACGAAGGAGCTTATCAGAAGGATCGTAGGTGAGATAAATTCCGTAAAAGAAAAATATGCCGGAGAACTTGAAGAACTGGGCATTACCCTTCCGGATATTTCCGCCGATGAGATCATTAATGATCTTACTATAGTGAGCGGTATTACAGAAAATCTTGATGAGTATATAAACGAAGCTCAGAGACTTATCGATGAAACCATAAAACAGTATGAAGACGGTCTTGTTGCTCTCGAAGAAGGAAAAAAACAGCTTGATGACGGCAAAAAGCAGCTCGATGAACTGAAAAGTGTTCTCGATAATGCCGATGAGACCATTTCGGATACAAAAGCACAGCTTCGTTCAGGGCAGAGACAGCTCGACAGAGAAAAGTCATCTTATTCGAAAGAACTCAGCGACGGGAAAAAAGAGCTCGACGACGCACAGGCGGAGTTAAACGATGCAAAGGCGGAACTTGAAGATCTTGAAGAGCCTGAGTGGTATATATATGACCGCAACAATAACCCCGGATATGCGGGATATGTTGAAAACACCCAGAGAGTTGACCGGGTTGCGGTGGTATTCCCCGTATTCTTTGTGGCGGTTGCCATGCTTGTATCCCTTACCACCATGAGCCGTATGGTGGAAGAACAGCGTACGCAGATCGGAACGCTGAAGGCTCTCGGATATTCAAACATGAGCATTATGGCAAAATATATCGTATATGCCGTAAGTGCAAGTGTTATCGGAAGTATTGTGGGCATGGGCCTGGGATTTTATATATTGCCACTTGTCATATACAATGCATACAGGACAATGTATTCAATGCCTGATCTGACTCCCGTAATATACTGGGATACCGCCGCGCTGTGCATGATAGTCGCCGTGGCCTGCACAGCCCTTTCCGCAGTATATTCGTGTAACAAAGAGCTTAAAGAAAAGCCTGCATCCCTTATGAGAGCAAGAGCTCCGAAGATAGGAAAGAGGGTATTTCTCGAGAGGATACCGTTTGTGTGGAACAGGCTGAACTTTATGCAGAAGGTATCTGTGAGAAATATGCTCAGATACAAAAAAAGAATCGCAATGACCGTCATAGGTATTGCGGGATGCACGGCGCTGCTGGTAGCCGCATTCGGGCTTCAGAACTCCATTTCCGCAATAGCGGACCTGCAGTACGGTGAGATTTTCAAGTATAACATCTCAAGTGTCCTTGCGGATGATTTCGGCAATGATGATATTGACGGACTGTATGCATATGCGGACAGTATAGAAAATATATCCGACAGTATGCTTGTATATCAGAGTACTCTCAACGCATCAAGGGAAGGATATTCGGATAAGGAAGTATATCTGTTTATTCCGCAGTATCCTGAGAGGATAGAGCCTTTTATTTCCCTTCGTGAAAGAAAATCCCGTGAAGGAATAGTTATTGAAGAAGGTTCTGCGGTAATCAACGAAAAGCTTTCAAAGCTGTTTGATCTTGATGTCGGTGATGAGATCTCCGTAAGACTTTCTTCGGGAAAACAGATATCCGTTGCGGTAAGTGCCATTACGGAAAACTACGCACTGAACTATGTGTATATGTCTCCAAAGACATACAAATCCCTGACGGGAGAAGATATCTCATACAATATGCTTCTCGGGAATCTCGCGGATACTGAGATGGTTTCAGATACGAGCAGGTCTCTTATGGAAAACGAACACATTCTCACTGTAGTGAACATGGCAACCAGTGCACAAGGCACGTTTGACGGTGTTGCGGAAAAGCTCTCGCTTATTATCGTGGTTCTTATTGTATGCTCGGGGCTTCTGGAAATAGTGGTGCTTTACAACCTTGCGAGCATAAACATTGCGGAAAGAGTCAGGGAAATCGCAACCATAAAGGTCCTCGGATTTTATGAAAATGAAGTTTCGGATTATATCTCAAGGGAAAATGTAATCTCTACCGCTATCGGAATAATCTGCGGTCTTCTGATAGGTATTCCGTTTGAGAAATTTATAGTTTCCGCAGCGGAAGTCGATGCGGTAATGTTTGCGCCGAATATTAATTTCATGAGTTTTGTTGCCGCGACGATGCTGAGCATAGTGTTTGCATGGGCGGTAAATATAATCATGTATTTCCAGCTGAAGAAGATACCTATGGCGGAATCCCTCAAGAGTGTGGAATAGTCTGAGGGGCTGCCCGGAAAAAACCGTCATACGGCGGATAACATATACTAAATAATAAATAAAAAGGATAAACTAAGACAGGAAGAAGAATATGTACACATTTTTAGCTCTGTTTCCCAAAAAAGGTTTTCTGCGTGCTGTTGCCGCAGCGGTATTGTTTGTACTGGCAAGCTACTTTATTTTCCCGATGCTGCTTCTGATCCCCGTAGGGGCGGAGCCGCAGGAGATAGCGGGAGCTGTGCTTGAAGTTATTCCCTTTGCGAATAAGTTCATAGGGATATTTTCCGATATTATCAACACAGTATCCTCGATGACATCTTCTATGCTCAATTCCCTCGGTCTTGAAGTTGAGGCATTACATATAAATATTGCCCACGAATATCAGAATGATCATTATTTTCTGTTTGAACTTCTGAAGCTTATGATGATAGCCATCGTCTTTGCTCCTCTTGACAAGCTTGTGGACACGCTTACAGTTAAAGTAAACAAAGGTTACTGGAACAAATTTGCCAACGCATTGTTTCTTATGACCGTGGCATTTTTCGCAACGCTTCTTGTGAACAGAGTCTTTGCGTTTTTCCAGCAGGAAGTAATACAGCTTCCGCCTCTCGGAGAAAACATACTTCTGATTATCCTCATACTCATCGTCACAGGAGGCGGTCTCTGGGCATCTGCTGCGCTTGTGGGAACACTTGCGGCGGCGATTTCGTACTTCTTCTTTAAAGTAGTGCTCATAAATATATTCAAGGCTGTAATTGCGTATTACATATCTTTTACGGTGCTTATAGTGACCAGTTTCACCCCGTCGGTTATGATAGATTTCCTGCTTGTGCTTGCTATGCTTCTGAGCTGGTGGCTTGTGCTTGAGATTGACAATATCCTCGACGGAAGATTCGGTATATAATCCCTGAGGACAGGCTATGAACGACAATGAAAGCAAAAGCACATTCCTTCTTGACTGTATGAAGGAAAATCTCGCCCATGCAAGACATATAGAAAACGAAAGACACACATTTTTCAGCCTGTATCTTGTGGCTGTGGGACTGGTACTCGGGGATATTCTGCTGACTCATACAAGCGGAGTCGATATACCGAGAATAATAGTATGCGCTCTGATGATTATGCTTCATGCTGTGGTAAAGAATCTTTTTCACCGCTGGAACAGGGCATATAAATCACATATGAAGAATGCAAAGAAACTGCGTGACGAATATATGCAGATAACCGGGATATCTTTCGGTGAGGTCGGAAAGGACGAGTATTATTACTATCCGGATAGCATAGATGATCAGGATTATTATATCGGTGCCGGAGAATATATGAAAAAATTCCGTGAAATTATGCGTCCCGTTAAAAAAGATGATAACGGAAACGTGAATCGTGCGGATATAAAGACATATGATCTTCTGATGATGTTTTTGAGTGTGATATTTGCCATTGAGGTGCTTGCATTTGTAAAATCCATACTTCCGTTTGTAATTGAAGTGTTGAAATTCTTATACGGGTGGATATTGTCAATGCTGAATGCTGTAATGTGAGGAATATATGAAATATAAACTGCTTGCGCTGGATCTTGACGGGACACTTCTTATGCCTGATAAGACAATTCCCGAAGATGTGAAAAAGAGTATTACGGAATTGCAGGAAAAAGGAATAATCGTAACTTTATGCACCGGAAGAATGTATCCGACTGTAAAAAAATATGCTGAAGAGCTTGGAATAACATATCCGCTTGTGTGCTATAACGGCGCTCTCATAAGATCTGCGGATGATGATGAACCGGTAATGTATGAGCCTCTTGATATGTCTTTGCAGGAAAAGATAATTGCCTGCGGTGAAGAAAACGGCTGGTATCTGCAGCTTTATCAGGACGACCGTGTGGCGGCTGCCGAAATAACGTATGAGACCCTTGCGGATCCTGATGCAAAGACGCTCCCTCCGGTAGCTCTCGGAAAGCTCTCCGAAGCGGTTTTGTCGCCTTCGCCGAAGATGATGTCATTTTGTGATCCGTCGGAAGTTCCTGTGAGAATAGGGGCTTTTGAGCGAGCAACAGACGGAAAGCTTTACATCGCATCTTCCACGCCGAATCTTGTGGAGATGATGAAAAAAGGCGTATGCAAGTCGGAAGCGCTGAAAAAGCTGTGTGAAATATACGGCATAAGACGTGAAGAGGTTGTCGTCTGCGGCGACAGCGGAAATGATGCGGATATGATCCGTTGGGCGGCTCTGGGCTGTGCCATGGCCAACGCGACGGAAGAACTGAAAGCCGTATCCGATTATATCTGCGAAAATTCCTACAGCTATGGTGTGAAGGAAGTAATTGAACGGTTCTTTTAGAATATTGCTCCCATATGGGAGCTTTTATTTATTTTCATAGTTGTTTTATATTTCGAAAAATGAGTGTTGTGATCAGAAAAACGAACCGTGTTTTCTTGACGGTTGGAAGATATTGTTTTACAATAAAATTGCAAAATACATCTGATTAGATCAAGGAGGAACACTATGGGGACTACATTCAGCAGCGTACACATATATTCCTCAGATGAGGTTCATGGTTTTTCAAATTTTCACTCATTTTCTGAGGGATGGCAGACATATATTCCGGATGAGGAACCGGAAGATCCTTTTGTTTTGCAAAAGCTGGCTAAGAAAATTTCCAAAAGCACAGATGATCCGGTTTTATGGTTTTTTATTTTTGATAGTGAAACATTTGTTTTTGAGTTTTATAAAAATGGAAAAAAGGTGGCTGCATGTTCGCGAACGGATACGAATGAAAATAAAAATATGTATGGTATACCGTCTCTGATTGGATATGAAAGCGGACAAAAACGTCGGCTATCCAGAATTCTGTCCTGTTCGGATATTGATTATCAACTGGAACTTCTTGAAGAATATTTTGGTGTATGCCTGATACCAATGCCGGAGATGTTGGAGGAATCACCGGAAGATTTATTACGTGTCCGAAGTGATGAGCTGTATCAGGCGTATCTGGCTGAGGAAAAGAAACTGACCGGAAAGAGGGCGCCCTTTAAGGTTACATTAATATCGGAGCAGACAGGGAAATTATTCACTCATAAATTCAGAGACCCTGATATGACAAATCGCAGACCGCATCACTATTATTTTGGGTATGATACATATGAGACTAATTTTGAAGAAGGCGCATTACGCACCGTTCGCTTCGAACCCGGCAGATTGGTTCCGATTACCCAAGAAGAATTCGATGCTGTGCCGAAGGTTCCGCCGAGGAGTGTAAGGGAGGACGGATGTTTTACCGAGGAATATTATCCGTCATATAAAGTTCACTTTACTGATAAAGCACCTGAAGGTTTTAAAAACAAGACCCTCGTCACACCTCGTGGTTATTATTTTTTCAGGTTCGATGGAAAAGGAAGGGTAATATTGTCTGATGAGCATGGTGGTATTGCAATAGTGGATGAAACGCTGAAAGTAATAGCGAAAATGCGAGTGAAAGGTTACCCTGTAGATTTTGAAGACGGTCATATTCTTACCGTAGGTGGAGAAAGTTTCTTTGCGTATTATTACAATCCGTCTGATAAGGTAAGAATCTATCGCATAGATGAAAATAGTTTCTGAGGGAGTGTTGTCTGGAATAATAAAAGCCCTTTAAAAACCGGGCCTTTGGTTATTATGATATTTTTTGACAAACTCTTTGTCATTTATAACAACCGCTGTGTACAGCGGTTGTTTTTTTGTTAAGTATTATTTGCTGTTTTCTTCGAGCCATCTCATTGCGAGGTGTGCATAAGCCGATGATCCTATGGGAAGGATATCTTCGTTGAGACGGACTCTCGGGTTATGAAGGGAGATATCTCCTCTTTCGTCGTCATATCCTGCTGAAAGATCCATATAGCAGGTGGGGATCATCTCTGCAATGACGGCAAAATCTTCCGATGCGTTTGAGAATGTATTTCCGATGCCCGAAAGACCGGGGATATCAAGCTCATTCATGAATGACACAAGCTGCTTTGTGAGAACTTTTTCCGAAAGAAGCGGTGGTCCTGCGGAAAGAGCGGTGATGCTTACTTCTCCGCCGTATGTTTTCGCTACACCTTCGGCAACTTCCCTTATTCTATTTACGAGGCGGTTTCTGTTTGTGCTGTCGTTTGTGCGAAGGGTACCCTCAAGGACCGCCGTATCGGGAATGATATTCGATGCTGTGCCTGCGCAGAATTTACCTACTGTCAGGACAATGGTCTTTTCCGGGTCTGCTTCCCTTGCGATAAGCCCCTGCAGTGCCATATAGATGTGAACACCTATCTGTATGGGGTCAATGGACTGATGAGGATATGCGCCGTGTCCGCCTTTGCCCTGTATGTGTATTCTGAATCCGTCAACGGAAGCCATCATAACTCCGCCTTCGTTATACAGATAAGTAGTTACAGGGAGCCTCCCGGTGTTTACATGAAAAGCGAGCGCCGCATCAACTTTCGGATTCTCTAAAATTCCGCAGTCAACCATTTCGATGCAGCCTTCGAATGTTTCTTCCGCAGGCTGGAACATAAACTTTACGGTTCCTTTAAGTTCACTTTCATTTTCCTTGAGCATTTTTGCTGCTGTAAGGAGCATGGCTGTGTGCATATCGTGTCCGCAGGAATGGGTAGCTCCGTTTGTGCTTGCGAATTCTTCGCCGCTTTCTTCCATCATTGGGAGTGCGTCCATATCTGCCCTGAGGAGAATGACGGGGCTTTTGTCTCCGACTGTTGCCACAACTCCGTGGCCGCATTTTTCGGGCTTTAAGCCGTACTCGGTAAGTTTATCCATTACATATTTCCGGGCAATGGGAAGCTCAAGGCCAACTTCGGCATTTTTATGCAGATATCTTCTGTTATTTACAGTTTCATCATTAAGTTCAAGTGCTCTTTTATAAAAGTTCATATTTCCTCCTGCTCTGGCAGTGATAATATTTATTAAATTTCGTTGATTTGTTTTAATGATATATATTTACCGATTTTTTGTCAAGACATATACTCTGCGGAGCGTATGTTCTGTTTTACGGTATATAACAAAACAGCACACCGATGGTGTGCTGTTTTTGTATAAGTAATTTAATTAGCTATTATTCTTCAACGATAGCACCGTTCGGGCAAGCGTCCATGCAAGCACCACATTCAGCGCAAAGTTCCTGATCGATTACGAAAATGTCGCCTTCTTTAATAGCTTCGTTCGGGCATTCTTCCATGCAAGCACCACATGCTGCACAATCTGCTGTAATTACATATGCCATGATATTTACCTCCGTATTATTTCGTAAGTCGAATATATCATACTTAAAGAACCTTTGCAATAGTTTTCTTTAAAAAAATTAACAAAGTATTCTGACAAAACTTTTATCTTTTGGTTGTTTCGTCATTGATTCCGAATATCATTTCGACTAATTGAATGATTCGTTTTTCATCTTCTTTTAAACTCAGATATCCGAAAACAGCTTCCAGCGCCGTAGCGTAAATATATTCCGTACGGGTGGCATGTTTCGGGATATTGTTGGGCTTTTTGTTTCTTGCCCTTTTTGCAACGGACAGCTCATCCTCCGTAAGTTGGTCCCACAGAAGATGAAGGAATTTCGACTGATTCGGTGCGGTAACGAATTTCGCCGCTTCGTTTGACAGGTTTCCCGCACCGTTTGTTCCTCTGAGAATAAGCCCTTTTCTGATACTGAGTTCGTATACCGCATCTCCCAGGTATGCAAGATCCGCGGTGGATATCATCTGCAGGTGAGTGTAGTCAACTCTCAGATCCTTTTCCATTTAACTCCTTCTCTCGTATCTTCGAGAATGATTCCTCTGTCCTTGAGAAGATCACGGATCTCATCGCTTCTTGCAAAATCCTTGTTCTTTCTTGCCTGTGTTCTCTGCTCGATAAGCTCAATGATTTCTTCATCAAGAAGTTCTTTTTCTTTTCCTACGATGCCGAGAACCTTGCAGGGTGCCATGTATTTGTCGTAAATGAGCTGTAAAGCTGCTTTTGTGGTGTTTTCGCTTACTTCAACATTGATGAGCTTCGCCATTTCGAAAATGGAGCTGAGTGCGTTTGCTGTATTGAGGTCGTCGTCCATTTCCGCTTCGAACTGTGCCATAAGTTCGTCAAGTTTTGCGATTGTTTCTTTTTCAGCCTCCGTAATTTCACCGTCCTGAGCCTTATCCATAAAGAACTGAAGGTTGTACTTGACGTTATAGAGTCTTTCCATGCCGTTCTTTGTCTGTTCAAGATGTTCTTTTGAGAATGAGATGGGGCTGCGGTAATGTGCGGAGAGAATGAACATTCTTACGACTTCAAGGTCGAACTGTTCGGAAATATCCCTTACTGTGAAGAAGTTTCCGAGGGATTTGCTCATTTTTTCGTCTTCGCCTTTTTCATTTACTACGTTGATATAACCGTTGTGCATCCAGTAGTTTACGAATTTCTTTCCGCTGCATGCGCAGGACTGTGCGATCTCGTTTTCGTGGTGCGGGAATATAAGGTCAGCTCCGCCGCCGTGAATATCGATGGTTTCGCCGAGATATTTTTTGCTCATTGCTGAACATTCGATGTGCCAGCCCGGTCTTCCCTGTCCCCAGGGGCTTTCCCAGTACGGTTCGCCTTCTTTTTTATTTTTCCAGAGGGCAAAATCAAGCGGACTTTCTTTTCTGTCGTCGATATCGATTCTCGCACCGCTCATAAGATCATCAATGCTCTGTCCTGAGAGGATTCCGTAATCTCTGAATGCGCTTACCCTGTAATATACATCTCCGTCGATGGCATAAGCGTAGCCTTTGTCGATGAGAGTTGTGATCATGTCGATGATTTCGGGAATATGTTCGCTTACTTTCGGGTGAACATCTGCTCTCATGATTCCGAGGCCGTCTGCGTCGGTGAAATATTCCTTGATATATCTTTCGCTGAGTTCGTGAGCTTCGATGCCTTCTTCGTTTGCGGCTCTGATGATCTTGTCGTCAACATCCGTAAAGTTCTGCACGAATGTCACATCGTATCCCTTATAGATAAAGTATCTGCGGAGTGTGTCGAATACGACAAACGGACGGGCGTTTCCGAGGTGGAAAAAGTTATATACCGTAGGTCCGCATACATACATCTTTACTTTGTTTTCCTCAAGGGGGATAAATTCTTCTTTTCTGTTTTTCTGAGTGTTATATATTTTCATTTTTTTACCTCTCGTAATTAAACATTCTTTTTAAGAACCACCACAGCATAACTCTTCATTCCGGAAAGGTCTCCCGTAAAGCCTAATTTTTCTTCGGTGGTCGCCTTTATATTTATATCATCAACGGAACAATGAAGGTGAGAAGCAAGGCTCTCTCTCATCATTTCCGTATATGGGGAAATTCTCGGCTTCTGGGCAACGATGGTAATATCAGCATTGCCTATGGCGTATCCTTTTTCCTCCATAATCCTTACACATTCATCTAAAAGTACCATGCTCGATATGCCTTTGAGGGCCGGGTCGCTGTCGGGGAACAGTTTTCCTATATCTCCCAGAGAGAGTGCGCCCAGCATTGCATCCATCAGAGCATGGGTGGGACAGTCTGCATCGGAGTGCCCGAGAAGTCCCAGCTCGTATTCGAGCTTTATTCCGCATAGAATAAGTTCTCTGTCCTTTACATATTTATGGACATCGTATCCGAAACCGATTCTGATCATAATATCCTCCGTTTACGGTTACATTCTATCATAATAATTCCCGCTGTTCAATATAAGCTTTCCAAAAAGGGCGCACCATATAATATCTGTGTGAATTGTTGCACAGATATGCCGGAATTTTCCTGTAGGCTGAATTATTGCGGGAATCTTCACATATTATATTCCGAGAAAAAAATATGTGAGGGTGTTATGGGTGTAGGACTTGATATTTCTTCCATTATGTCATATTTTCTGTTGTTACTGTTACTTTATGTTGGAGGAAGCATAATTCTCCGTTTTTTCAGGTTTCCCATGAAGCTTATGATAGAGCTTCTGTGCAACAGTCTCATCGGAGTGGGGTTATTGCTTCTTGTGAATGTATTCGGTGCGGCGGTGGGGTATTCCATTGTCATAAATCCGTTTAATGTGATATTTGTGGGCATACTCGGTGTGCCGGGAGTGGTGTGTCTGTTTTTGCTGGGGATGATATTGTAGTGGGTTTGCAGGAGTCGGGGAAAATGATTGTCATGCAGCAGTGTTATTAATATTGAATCAAGCATCAGGCAGGATGCGATCCCTCCCTGAAAATCTTACGATTTTCTTTCCCTCCCTTTTACGCAAGGGAGGGCTTTTGAGAGTATCTGCATTTAAAATGTGTTTTTTACTGAGATCTTCTTGCGTTCGAAAAAGTACTGATTCCCACCCTCCCACCCTTTTCTGCGACACTGCGTGCCTTGTGCCGCCTGCGGCGGGCCCGGTGCGTGAAAGTAACAAAAGCCCTCCATTTTGCGCAATGGAAGGATTATCTCACGAAGCAAAAGGAGTATGGCTTTTCTAAAATATTTGACAAAGTGAATTTACGATGTTATAATACGGTGTAATATGTTGCTGCTATAGCTCAGCAGGCAGAGCGCATCCATGGTAAGGATGAGGTCAGCGGTTCGATCCCGCTTAGCAGCTCCATAATGATAACGGGAGAACGGAAGTTCTCTTTTTTCTTTTACATAAAAGCTACTCCCCGCCTAAGGCAGGGAGCATTTTTTATCCCGGGTTTCATTTCCTCACATCCGCAAAGTTTGTGACGGAGACTTTATGTTCTGTGGACATTGTGAAGGTGGTTGTGATTGGTGAGCGGTTTTTTCTGCGGTAGGTAAGGGTTGATTTTCCTTCTTTGATACATTGTTCGAGGGAAGAACGGCAGTACTGGACATAGAAAAGCTTTTCCGTGAGGAGATACTGCTTTTTTACTTCCTCTGTGTATTCCGTGCAGGGGAGTATGTCGCAGGAAGTCTGTCTTGCAACAGAGCGGGACAGTTCATCGGAAAGAGTAACTGAAGTTTGTCTTAAAAGTTCTCTGAGTTCATGAACGGGAAGTACTATAGTTTTGTTTTTTGCGTTTTTCTTTTTCATGGTTTACCTCTCTTGAATAAAAATGGACATAGATATAGCGTATCTACGCCAATCCATGTCCGAATATTTTATTTAAGTGAGGTAATTACCACGACGGCATTATAGCACAGGTGAAACAGCCGGTCAATAGAATAAAACATTAAAATCTGATTAAGTTTTGGTGGATCGTTTCAGGTTGACAGACGGTGTAAAGCATAAAATCAGCATTTATCCGGGTGTTATAACAGCATATATTCTAAAAAGTATGTATATAAGGCAATCCCTTCAGTCAGCTACGCTGACAGCTTCCCTTGCTAAGGGACGCCTTTTTGTGGTGCCTGATACGGGTTGACAGGACACATAAAATCCCTCCTTTGTGTAAAGGGATGGAAAAAAAATTGTAAGCTTTCGGGGGAGGAATTGGCAAATATAAAACTTCGGAGATAATATTGGTAAAGCACAACACAAACTATAGTTATTTACATATGCATACATCACAAACTATAATGCCGTAAGGAGAAACCGCACAATCTGCGCACAAAAAAACTGCCTCGCGGGAGACAGCTTTTATGGATTGTGTTTTTATAAATTATTCTTGTCCATATCTCTGAGAAATGTCTTGACTGCGTGGATCATTCTTTCATCGCTTTCGGGAAATTGCTTCGAAAGTTGTTTCACGAGATTCTTCACATCTTCTCTCTTTGTTGTTCCGTCAACGGGGCAGGCGCTCTTTATGACAGGGATATTATTCTTGTTCACAATATAGATTATTTCCTGCTCACGGAGATTTATCATCGGGCGGATTGTCTTTACGCCTGTCCTGTCAAGATATGTTACCGGCTTGAACGAGGAGATCCTGCCTTCGTACAGAAGGCTCAGAAGAAACGTCTCGATAAGATCATCTGCATGATGTCCCAGGGCAAGGGTCGATGCACCAAGCTCTTTTACTGCTTCCGCAAGTGCTCCACGGCGCATTTTTGCACAAAGGGCACAGGGGCTTTTTTCTTTTCTTGTGTCAAAAACGATCTGTGCGATCTGTGTTTTCTTTATGGTGAGAGGAACGTCTATCTCTCTGCAGAATTCTTCGAGCTTTCCGAAATCCATGTTTTCAAAGCCTGTGTCAAGACAGAGTGCATGCACTTTGAACGGTATCGGGGAGAAATTTGAAAATCCTTTCATGCCGGCAAGCATTGCCATACTGTCTTTTCCGCCGCTGACAGCAACGCATATTGTCTCGTCCGCTTCGATCATGTGATATTCGTCGCAGGCACGTCGGATCTTACTTAAAAGCTTTCTCATTATTTTTCCGCACGGTCCATTTTTTCCGCTTTTTCCATGCAGACCTTCATTGCTTGAATGAAGCTGTGGCGAAGTCCCGTTTCTTCAAGCGCCGCAACTGCTTCGATTGTTGTTCCGGAAGGTGAGCATACCATATCTTTCAGCTCTCCCGGATGTTTTTCTGTATCAAGGACCATTTTTGCGGAACCGAGAACAGCCTGGGAAGCGATTTTGTAGCTTTTGTCTCTGGGAATGCCCATGAGGACACCGCCGTCGGCCATGGCTTCGATTACCATGAAAATAAACGCAGGTGAACTGCCTGCAAGGGCAACGAAAGGATTGATGAATTTTTCATTCAGGATAACACATTCCCCTATTCATGAAAGGATATCTTCAACCTCCTGCATTATAGCAGGGTCTATCTTTTCGTTTTCGCAGATCATGCACATTCCTTCGCCTACGGAAATGGGAAGGTTCGGCATTATTCTGATGATGTTTTTATCCG
>SVCP01000032.1 GCA_015058295.1 Anaerofustis stercorihominis | reverse complement strand
TCCAGACTACCGGCGAAGTCGATACAATGGATTATGAACAGATTATGGAACTTGCTCAGGCCCACAAAGAACATTTCAAGGAATTTTCAAAATATGCGCGCAAGGAATTTCCCGGTGCAATGATATGCGGTGACAGTGCTTGCAGAACATGCAAGGAATGTACGTATCCTGATGAACCGTGTCGTTTCCCGGAACTTCTCTCTCATCCTATGGAAGGCCTCGGAATGATCGTGAGTGATGTATGTCTTAAAAATAACATTAAATATTATTACGGACCGGGTACACTCACATATGTAGGATGCATTCTTCTTGACTGAATAAGGTATGCACAATTAATTGTTTCGTAACTCGGTTGAGGATTGGGTATATAATATTGACATCTTTGGATGTCGGTGATATACTTTTGTGGAAATAAAGTGTCCTACAGGAGAAATATATAAATGGCAGAAATTACACAGATTAAAGAAAAAGCTCTTGAATGTGGATTTACTACAGTAGCAGATCTTGATGTTGATAAGATTCAGCTCAGAGTAGAAGCTCGTCAGGGCTGCGAAGTATGCAAAAGTTACAACACAAACTGGGCTTGCCCGCCGGCTTGCGGAACTATAGATGAATGCTCTGAAAGAGTACATAAATATAAAAGAGGTCTCATCCTTCAGACAACAGGCGAAGTTGATACAATGGACTATGAAGAGATTATGGAACTCATGAAAGATCATTCCGATCACCTTAAAGATTTCAAGAAATTCGTTGATAATGATCTCGAAGGTGCTATGCTTGTCGGTACAGGCGGATGTAACACATGCAAGACATGCACATATCCTGATGAACCGTGCCGTTTCCCGAATAAAGTCCTTCACTCAATGGAAGCTCTCGGCATGATCGTAAGTGATGTTTGTCGTGATAACGATGTTAAGTATTACTATGGTCCCGGCACACTGACATATGTGGCTTGCGTACTTATTGACTAAATATATAAAACGCTATGTGAATGACTTAGTTATTCACATAGCGTTTTTTATTTCATGAATCGTTTTCTTTATTTACTTTCAGTTTGTTTACAAGAACAGCAAGCTCAACTTTACTGTGAACTCCCATTTTAGGATAAATTTTCTTTGTGTGATCCTTCACGGTGTGTTCCGATATGAATAATATTTTTGCAATATCTTTATTCGTGTAACCGAGACAGATCAATTCAACTACCTCACGTTCCCGTTTTGAAAGCAGATTTAAAGGATCTTCAACTATCTTTCCTGAAATGATTTTATCGTCGTCTTCTGTAATCACAGATGTCTGCGTATCACTTATTTCATTTTTTCCGGCAATATTATCATCGGCAATCCTTTTGCGCAATGTAAACATGAAAAATGGCTCGATCTGCATATAAATGATGACAAGAATTGCCATTATTACTGCATATGTAAGATACAGCATTGTGGGTGAACCTCGAAAAACTTCGACCATACTGCCCTGTACTATAACAGCTATGAGGGCAAGAGCAATAATTATGGGAGTGATATATCTCGACGGGTATGACTTCATAATGACAGAACCGTAAAGTGGCAGCATCTGGCATGTAACCATTCCGAAACCGATAAGTGCGCAGCCTATATATGTAAGAACCGATGCATATGAAGCTGCAAACATCATAAGAAATCCCATAAATCCGAGTCCCATGAATACAGGAATTATGCGGAAGGGGTGAATATTCCCCTTTTTATAGAAAGCATAAAGTAAAAAAGATACAAGTGCGTCTGTCATATATGTAATAAATACTCCGTGTTGTACTTCCCCGGAAATGGCAGGACCTGAAACACCCATAAGTGAGCTGATAAATACAAGTATATATGTTCCCAAAAGCATTCTGCGGGGTGCAGTCAGTCCGTCTCCTTTTTTCACATAACAGGGAAGGGCTTTTGTATCTGCAGGCATTCGGAAAAAAAATATCAACAGTGGAATGAGAACAGCAACTATTGCCGTTCTGAATGTCGGAAATCTGACAGGCATAAAGTCATTCTGTACGAACGCAATCATCAGAAGTGCGACACCGTATGCAACAGTCAGATGCTTTATATTACTATTCTCCGAAAAGAAGTTAATCATAATAAAACTCTCAAAACCGATCATCAGGCAACAGCAGAATATCTGTGCGTAGATAAGAAAACGCAATATATTATCCTGCACGGGCAGAAATAATCCCAGTGCAGAAACAAGCGCAACTGAGGTTGCGATTCTTTGTGTCAGGATTATAAATTTCGGCAGAAATATCATCCACATAATAGAAAGAACATAACAAAGTGCTATCAGTGCAGTTGCATTGTCCATATCAATAGGCAGGGGTGTTTTTCCGTTTATTGTAAGAGACGGACCGATAAAGTAGATGAAACCCATCTGCCAGAAGTTGAACATTGAGAAAAAAATCAGCATCCACCATGGCTGTTCCAGTCTCTTTTTCTGATTGTCTGAAAGAATAGGATGAGTCATAGTCAGTACATTCCTTTGGCCTTTTTTCTGAAACGGGGTATTCTACCAACGATTATTACGGAAAATTCAGTGATTCAGGGGGGATACCTGTCAAAATCCCACCATTGTGGGATATGAAATTACAGCTGAATACCATATAATCGCTTTGAAAACAAGTTGTTTCTACTAATGGAATTATATCATAACACAAAAATATTGGCAATTAGAAGGTATTATAACTGCCCGAACGGGTAGTATAGTATGGAATTTACACCAATTCGGGCAGATGGCAAAAAACAGAGAATGTTTTAAAATATAATAAGGAGATAGCATAATGGAAAAAGACAAGCTGAATTACTTTGAATACCTTATACTGGCTGAAAGTGAATACAGACGGCTTCTTGAAAAATATCCGGAGATCACAAAGCTTTCCAAGAGAGAACTTGAAGTTTTCGCACAGCTTCTGACAGATAAAACTCAGGTTAAAATTGCAGAGGAGCTGTTCATTTCTCACTCTTCGGTGCATTTCCACTGCAAGAATATTTATAAAAAACTTAATATCAACAGCCGTAAACAACTGCTGATAAAATACAAAGACATATAAGGGGGTATATTATGAGTTTTCTTAAAAGAATGATAAAAAAGGGAATAGGTGAAGGAATTGAAAAGGCAGTGGGTGAAGCAGTCAGCAAAGTTGTGGAGCCCAAAGCAACGGAACTTGCAAATAAAGCTGCAAAGCATATTGAGGAAGCAAGCAAGCCTGCCGTAGCAGAAACAAAAAAGACTTTTTCAGGTCTTGAAGAAGCTTTTTCGAATCTTGAAAGAGCGGCTCAGGGGTATGCGACAGAAGCTGCAAAGAACATTAAAATTTGTCCAGAATGCGGAAAGCCTGCAAATGCTGAGGTGAAATTCTGTCAGGACTGTGGAGCAAAACTTCCCGAAAAGACTGTAGCGGAAGGTGCGGTATGTCCTAAATGCGGAAAACAGAATGCAATAGGAACAAAATTCTGTCAGGATTGCGGAGAAAAACTTCCACAGGCCATTGAAGAAGAAAATGCACAGATGCAGAGAGACAATGATGTCCTTACAAAAGAATGGGCAGAGTATCTTCCGGAATATCCCGTATGGGATCAGGGTGGAAACAGGTTCAACATCGAGCAATACGATACAGAAATCTTCTCATTCACTGCATGTTTTGACGGAAGCTATGTAGATGCGAAAGAAGCTGTCAGACAGTACCGCGAGACACTGAAATCCGCAGGATTCACTCAGGCGGGACAGTACCCAAGTGAAGAGCATCTTTATAAAATGGTGGGAGAGAAATGTTACCATGCAGATACGGAGCATTGCTTTGAAAGCAATTCCGACTGTCCGGCTATCGGGTTTTCTGTAGGCGAGCCAACAGGCGGTTTCAATTATGTGAAACCTGAACCAAAGAAGAAAACAAGCATTCTGGATCTTTTCAAATAATTATTCATAAGGAGGAATAACAATGAAAAAGTTAGTGACACTTTTATTGGTTGTAATGTTAATCTTTTCATTTGCTGCTTGCGGTAGAGATGAAAAGGACGATGAGCACAAGATCGATACTCAGGACATTATCAACAAGGCTCTTGACGATGCGGAAGAATTTGATTCTTTCAGCGAAAAAGCCGTTGAACATTACCTGAAGGCATATGATATTTCTTATGATGAATTAAAGCCTGAGTGGGCATACACAGTTGGGAGCACAAGCGCTTATGCGGATGATCCTGCAAACGGAAGCGGTCATGCGGTTGTAATCTTCAAAACTGACGACAGTTCCGAACTGACAGACGAACAGATCAAAGAATATTTTGCCCAGGTCTTTGCCGCGACAGCAAAAGCGTCCGATGACGGCTACAACATTATTGGTTATGAATTTGTGGGGGAAGGCGAAAATCCCGTCGCAGAAACAACTCTTGAAGATGCACTCAATAGCTGGTTAAGAGGTTGGGGGTTCCGTCATAACGGTAAAAATATGGCTGTATACGTTTCGGACATATACGACAACAGTAAAGACAGCGAGCTTGACAGACTGTTTTACTATTACGGTGTAAAATTCGATATCGGTGTCGGACTGCAGAAGAGCTTCGATGAAACATGGGATGAAATGGAAGATTACTTCGAAGAAAACGAAGATGAGATCAAAAACGCTATCGATGATTACATTAAATAAACAAAATCATAGTGTGTACCGCTTTCATTTTGTCTATGTGTAACAAAAGAGGTGTAACTCATTGGTTACACCTCTTTTTATTGCTGTTCTGAGACTGCTTATTTTGCTTCACTTTCGCAATAAATACAGCGATAGATGCCTTTTTCTCTGTTTGTGAGTTTGAAGGACTGTTTAAGACCTCTTTCAACAGATGTTATGCATCTCGGATTTTTGCAGGTGATTACATCTTCTACTTTTTCGGGAAGCTGAAGATGCTTTCTTGATGCAACTTTTCCGTTTTCGATGATATTTACCGTTGTTGTGGGGGCCATATATCCTATAACATCAAGATCGAGGTCGATCACTTCGAATATCTTGATAATATCTTTTTTGCCCATTTTGACGCTGTCGGCATTTTTTATCATCGCAACTGTACATTCAAGCTCATTGAGCTTAAGTACTTCGTATATTTCCATACATTTTCCGGCTTCAATATGGTCCAGAACTATTCCGTTGTTTATATTTCCGATAATCATTATTCTATCCCCAGTAATTTTAATATGAGTGCCATACGGATGTATTTGCCGTATTTTGCCTGAATGAAATATTTTGCTCTCGGGTCTTCATCAACTTCTATAGCAATTTCATTTACTCTCGGAAGCGGATGAAGCACACAGGCTGTTTCTTTTGCGTGAGAAAGTTTTTCAGCATCAAGAATATAGCTGTCTTTGAGTCTGATATAATCAGCTTCATTAAAAAATCTTTCTCTCTGAACTCTTGTCATATACAATACATCGAGCTCCGGCATATATTCCATCAGGTCAGCAGTTTCAACATATTCGATTCCAAGAGGTTTGAGAACTTCTTCGATAATGTAATCAGGAATCCTGAGTTCTTCCGGTGAAATGAATACCATCTTTACGTTTTTGTATCTGGAAAGGGCATTTGCCAGAGAATGTACCGTCCTGCCGAATTTCAGATCCCCGCAATATCCGATAACGATATTATCGAGTCTTCCGATTTCACGCTTGATTGTAAGAAGGTCTGTAAGCGTCTGTGTCGGATGATTATGTCCGCCGTCTCCTGCATTGATTACAGGAACATCGCTTTTCATGGATGCAACCATCGGTGCACCTTCTTTAGGATGACGCATTGCGATTATATCAGCATATGAAGAAACGACTTTTATTGTGTCTGAAACACTTTCGCCTTTTGCGGAGGATGAACTTGCTGCTTCGGAAAATCCTAAAACATTTCCACCTAATTCATACATTGCCGCTTCAAAACTGAGTCGTGTTCTTGTTGAAGGTTCAAAGAACAGTGTTGCAAGTTTTTTATGTCTGCATTTCTCCGCATATTTTTCGGGATTTGCAATTATATCATTTGCAGTTTCTATAAGCGCATCGATTTCGTCTACGCTTAATTCCAAAATATCAATCAGGTGTCGCATTTATTATTTGCCTCCGATCCAGCTTTCGTCTGACGGATTGTTTCTGAAAGCGATAAGTCTTTCGATATCTTCCGCCTTTATGTAACCTTCTTCAGCAGCAACTTCTGCAAGTACATCGAAGTTTGAGAGGGAAACGTTTTTAACGTTTGCTTCTGCCATTCTGTCAAGACCTTTTTTCATGCCGTATGTGAAGATGCTTGCGATACCGAGAACTTCTGCACCGTGCTCTCTGAGAATATTTACTACTTCGAGTACGCTTCCGCCTGTTGAGATAAGATCTTCGATAACAACAACTTTGTCTCCTGCATTGAGTTTACCTTCGATCTGGTTGTTTCTGCCGTGGTCTTTTGCGCTTGAACGAACATATCCCATAGGAAGACCAAGGATATGGCTTGTGATAGCTGCATGGGGGATACCAGCTGTGCTTGTACCCATAAGTCTTTCACATTCCGGATAGTGAGTTTTGATTACTTCAGCAAGACCGTTTTCGATAGCTGTTCTTACTGTGATGTCTGAAAGTGTAAGACGGTTGTCGCAGTAGATCGGGCTTTTTATTCCGCTTGCCCATGTGAACGGTTCATCGGGACGAAGGAATACAGCTCCCATAGATAATAAGTGTTTAGCAATAGTTTTTTCCATTTTTAGCTCCTTTATACATTAAATTTAATATCAGCCAACAAAATCCTTGAGGCATCTTTCGTATGCAGCAACAGGATCATCTGCTTTAGTGATTGGACGGCCAACAACAATATAATCAGATGTGAGGATCTTTGCCATTTCCGGTGTTGTAACCCTCTTCTGGTCGTTTGTCTGATTATCTGCAAATCTTACGCCCGGTGTTACTGTAAGGAATTCACTTCCGCAGATCTCATGTATCTTCTTTGATTCGAGGGGGGAACATACGACGCCGTCAAGACCTGCTTTTTTGACATTCATAGCATAATGAGCGATAACATCATTGATGTCTCCGCCGATGAGGAGCTCATTATTCATTGTTTCCTGTGATGTTGAAGTAAGCTGTGTCACGCCGATGAGGAGAGGACGTGTGCCGTCTGCTCTTGTGAGGCCTTCAAGTGCCCACTGCATCATTTCGATACCGCCGCCTGCATGGAGGTTTGTCATATCAACGTCCATACCTGAAAGAACTTTCATAGCGCTTTTTACTGTGTTCGGAATATCGTGGAGTTTAAGATCAAGGAAGATCTGATGACCTCTGTCTTTGATTTCTTTTACCATATCAGCGCCTGCTGCATAGAAAAGCTCCATACCGATCTTTACATAAGGTTTTTTACCTTCAAATTTGTCAAGAAAAGCGAGGCATACTTCTTTTGACGGAAAATCACAAGCAACGATTACATCTTTACCCATTAGTGTGCACCTCCGATAATTTCACTTAAACTGTTAATTCCGTATTTATCCATTACTCTCGGGAGATCTTCGATAATCTTTTTGCATGCAAACGGATCAACGAGATTCTGTGCTCCGACCTGAACAGCTGTAGCGCCTGCAAGCATCATTTCGATAACATCTTCAGCTGTTGAAACACCGCCCATACCCATGATCGGGAGTTTTACAGCATCATATACCTGATATACCATTCTTACAGCTACAGGAAGGATCGCCGGACCTGAGAATCCGCCCATTTTGTTTGCGATTACAGGTTTTCTTGTTTTAAGATCTATCTTCATACCGAGAAGTGTATTGATCATTGAGATACCATCTGCTCCACCGTCTTCACACGCTTTTGCGATAGATACGATATCTGTTACGTTCGGTGAAAGTTTGATGTATACAGGTTTGCTAGTTACTTCTTTTACTGCTTTTGTAACATCATATGCATTTTTCGGGTCCACTCCGAAAGCCATGCCACCGTTATGTACATTGGGACAGCTGATGTTTACTTCGATGATTCCAACCTGATCTTCTTTGTCGATCTTTTCACAGCAGTGAACATATTCTTCGATTGAAAATCCGCTGATATTTGCTACGAGAGGTTTATGGAAGAATTTTCTGAGTTTCGGAAGTTCTTCGCTGATTACTTTATCGATACCCGGGTTCTGAAGACCTACCGAGTTGATCATGCCCTGTGTACATTCTGCGATTCTCGGTGTAGGATTTCCGAAACGGGGTTCTCTTGTTGTTCCCTTGAAAGAGAATGAACCGAGAATGTTTATATCATAAAATTCGTTAAATTCTTCGCCGAAATTGAATGTTCCGCTTGCGGGGATGATGGGGTTATCGAGCTCGATACCACTTAAATTTACTTTCATGTCTACCATATGATTTCCTCCTTAACGAGAACCGGACCGTCTTTGCAGATGCGTTTGTTACCGTATTTTGTTTCGCATGTGCATCCCATGCATGCGCCGAAACCACAGCCCATTCTTTCTTCGAAGCTGAGCTGACCTGATGTTGTTGTTACATCATAAAGAGCCTTGAGCATTCCTTCAGGACCGCATGTATAAAAATATGTATATCCTTCAAGTTTTTCAACGATAGCAGTTACAAAGCCTTTTACTCCAAGACTTCCGTCTGCCGTTGCAACACATACGTTTTCTGTGAGTTCTTTGAACTGCGGAATATAGAATGCATCGCTTTCTGAGTTGAAACCAAGAACCACAGTCGGCTTCTTTCCTTCTTCCACGAGCTTTTTGCAAAGATTGAAGAGGGGAGGAATACCAACTCCACCACCTATAAGAAGCGGTCTGTCTCCGCTTACAGATGTATCAAAGCCATTTCCAAGACCGATGAGACAATCGAGCGTTTCGCCGACTCTCAGTTCTGCCATTTTTTCAGTTCCTTTACCAACAACTTTGTAGATGATAGTGATAGTTTCCTTATCATAATCACAGATAGAAATCGGTCTTCTGAGATAGAAACCATCAAGCTGAATGTTAATGAATTGTCCGCTGTTTTTGATTGCGGATGTGTCACCAAACAATATCATTTCATAAATATCATTGGCGATCTTTTGATTTACCAGGATTTTGTAAATTCCTTGTACCATTTTTTCCCCCTATATATTTTTGTCCTGATATACGATACGACCTTCGCATACTGTCATGAGGCATCTTCCGTACACTTCAAAGCCTTTAAATGGTGTACTTCTTCCTTTTGACAGGAATTCTTCCGGATCTATCGTGTATTTATCATTCAAATCGTACACGCAAAGATTTGCTTTGCCGCCGATTTTAAAATCGCTTTCAATACCAAAACGTTCTGCCGGTATCTTTGTCATCATAGCGATGAGCTTTTCAAGTGTTATCACATTTTCTTTTACAAGATATGTATAAAGAAGAGGGAATGCTGTCTCAAGGCCAACGATACCCATTGAACTTGACTGAAGCCCTTTGCCCTTTTCTTCTGCGCTGTGAGGAGCATGATCCGTTGCAATCATATCAACGGTTCCGTCAATTACACCCTGAATCATTGCTGCCCTGTCTTCTTTTCCTCTGAGGGGAGGATTCATCTTGAACCTTCCGTCTTCCTGAAGGTCTTCATCACAGAGGATAAGATAATGCGGAGCTGTCTCGCAGGTGATATTGAGACCATCTTTTTTTGCCTGTCTGATAGCTTCAACGCTTTCCTTTGTGGAAACATGACAAACATGATATTTGCAGTCAACTTCTTTCAGAAGTTCTATATCTCTTTTTATCATTTCATATTCACTTGCAGAAGAAATACCTTTGTGACCGTGTTCTTTTGCATATACACCGTCGTGAATATATCCACCATTGAGAAGTTCATTTACCTCGCAGTGTGCAGCAATTACTTTTCCTGTCTTTGCAGCCTCACGCATAGCCTCTCTCATGATTTCATCATCCTGCACCCCTTTTCCGTCGTCTGAGAACGCAGCGGCATATTTGTTGAGTTCAGAAAAGTTTACAAGCTCTTTTCCGTCCTGTTTTACTGTGATTGATGCATAAGGATATGCATTTATTACACTGTCTTTCAAAAGCTCAAGCTCTGTCCCGATATTTTCAACGCTGTCCGGAACGGGATTCAGGTTAGGCATAGCGAAAACATCTGTGTAACCACCGTGCGCAGCAGCAAGAGATGCTGTTTTTATGGTTTCTTTATAAGAAAAACCCGGCTCTCTCATATGTACGTGTACATCTACAAAACCGGGAAAAATATAAGAATTATGAATGTCAATACACACATCGAACAACTCAGAATCGATGCCTGGACGAATGTCTGAAATTTTATCTTCAACAACTGCCACATCTACGGGTTCACCATTATTGCAACCGAGAACCAAAGCGTTTTTTAATAATAATTTCATTTTGCCATCCCTTTCTACAAATTATTCAAGTTAATATATCACATATTTATGTTGTTGTCAATACTGACTTATTTCATATCTGAAATATTATATTACATCTTTTCCTGTTGATTGTGCTAAAAATCGCTGTTTAATAAAAAATGTCTTTACAAATTATCTCTTAAGTATTAATATTTGCATTATAGTTGTTTTTAATGTATAATAGACAATAATGCTTACATGAAAGGAAAACTGATTATGAATACAGTGTCAGATTTATTCGGTAAACTGGTCTTTAATGATAAAGTTATGAAAGAACGTTTGCCAAAAGCTACATACAAGAGAATGCACGATGCTATTGACGGTGGAATGCCACTTGATCTTGAAGTAGCAAATGTCATTGCAAATGCAATGAAGGACTGGGCGATAGAAAACGGTGCGACCCATTTCTCTCACTGGTTCCAGCCTATGACGGGTATTACTGCTGAAAAACACGACAGCTTCATATCTCCCACAGGTGACGGAAAAGTAATTATGGAGTTTTCCGGAAAGGCACTTATCAAAGGCGAATCTGATGCATCAAGCTTTCCATCCGGAGGTATCCGTTCCACATTCGAAGCAAGAGGATATACATCATGGGATCCGTCTTCTTATGCATTTATAAAAGGAAAAACATTGTGTATCCCTACAGCATTCTGCTCATATAACGGTGAAGCGCTCGACAAAAAGACACCACTTCTCCGTTCAATGGAAGCACTCAACAAACAAGCACTCAGAGTTCTTCGTGCAATGGGAGATAACTCAACACAGAAAGTTATATCTTCCGTAGGAAGTGAGCAGGAATATTTCCTCATTGATAAAGACCTCTACGCACAGAGAAAAGATCTGATTTATTGTGGCAGAACGCTTCTCGGAGCAAATCCTCCGAAAACACAAGAACTTGATGACCACTTCTTCGGAGCCATCAAACCGAGAGTAACGGCATTTATGAAAGATCTTGACAATGAACTCTGGGCACTGGGTGTCTATGCAAAAACAGAACACAACGAGGCGGCTCCCTGCCAGTTTGAGATCGCACCAATATATACGGAAACAAACATTGCTGCTGACCATAATCAGCTGACGATGGAGATTATGAAGAAGGTGGCGGAAGATCATAATCTTGCGTGTCTTTTACATGAAAAGCCGTTTAATGGCATCAGCGGAAGCGGAAAACACAATAACTGGTCAATCTCAACCGAAAAAGGAGAAAATCTTCTTGAACCGGGTAAGATGCCTATTGAAAATACAAAATTCCTTATATTCCTCGTCGCTGTAATAAAAGCAGTAGATGAATATCAGGATCTTCTCAGAATGAGTATCGCAAGTGCAGGAAATGAGCACCGCCTCGGCGGACATGAGGCACCGCCTGCTATTGTTTCAATTTTCCTCGGTGATGAACTCACGAGGGTTCTTGATACAATCGAATCAGGAGAAGAATATATCGATGATTTCGAAAGAGTTATGCAGACTAAAGTTCAGGTACTTCCTGACTTTGCAAAAGATACGACAGACCGCAACAGAACATCTCCGTTTGCATTTACAGGCAACAAATTCGAATTCAGAATGTTAGGCTCAGGCATTTCCATTGCTGGCCCGAATATCGTAATGAACTCAATTATGGCAGAAGCGCTTTCTCAGTTTGCGGACAGACTCGAAGGTGCGGAAAATGTAAATGATGAGATAAAAGCTCTTCTTGCGGAAACGATCACTCAGCACAAGAGAGTCATTTTCAACGGTGACGGATACTCAAAACAGTGGGAAGAAGAAGCTGACAGAAGAGGCCTTCTAAACGTAAAATCCACTCCGGAAGCACTCAAGCATTACATTGCTGACAAGAATATCGCAATGTTCGAAAAGCACGGAGTATTCAACCGCACAGAAATCCGTGCTCGCTATGATATAAAAGTGGAAGCATATTGTAAAACACTGAATATCGAAGCAAACACACTTATGGATATGATCAACAGACAGATCATTCCTGCAGTAGTAGAATACAGTGCTGTTATCGCGGACAGTGCACTTTCAAAGAGAGATCTTGATGCTTCAATACCTGTTGATCTTGAGATCGAAACAGTGAAAGAACTTTCTGTCCTCAATGGCGAACTTAAAAAGCGCGTAAACAAACTTTCTTCAGATGTATGCGCTGCGGGAAAGGTCAGATGTATGGAAGAAAGGGCAAAATATTTCAGAGAAACTATTTTCGATGATCTTCTTTCTGTAAGGGAAATTGCGGACAGACTTGAAACTCTTGTTGCAGAAGATTATTGGCCGATTCCTACATACGGAGAAATTCTCAACAGTATTTAAAATTATTTTATCCCGGAATTATTTCCGGGATTTTATATTGTCAAAGAACGAATATGTAATTGAAATTACAGGAAATATACACTATAATATTTTCAGTTTATAAAAATGGTGGTATATTATGAAACTTAATTACAAAAGAACATTTGTCATTGGTCTGGTGTTCTTCTCAATAACCATGATGGCATCTTTGCATGACAGCCTTACCCCAAAGATTCTGTATTCTTTCGGGGTAGGTGAGACACTCATTGGAATTATTATGGCTGTCGACAATGTGTTCGCCATTGCCATGATGCCTCTTTTCGGATATCTTTCAGACAGAACAAATTCAAAATACGGTAAAAGAACACCGTTTTTCTTTGTTGGAACTATCCTCGCATCGGTGTTTCTCATTATGCTTCCCATTGCGGACAATATGAGAAATCTCCCATTGTTCATTGCCTGCCTGTTCGGATTCTTGTTATCATTAGCAACATACCGTTCTCCCGGTGTTTCCGTTATGAGTGATGTTACTCCGAAACCTCTGAGAAGTAAAGCGAACGGTGTGATAAATCTTATGGGTACACTTGCGGGTATTGTTGGTATTGTACTTACATCATTATTCTATAAAGAAAGAATCCTTGAGTGGGAATATAATGCAATAGGAGATAAAGTTCCTGTTCTTGGGGCTAACGGTCTTCCCATACTTGATAATTCCGTAAATAATATCGGAATTTATATTGCTGTTGCAGCAATTGCCATAATCGCAATGCTGATATATGTATTTTCTGTAAATGAAAACAAACTTGTAAAAGAAAGGGAAGAAATTGAAAAACAGCTTGGCATAATTCAGTCCGACGAGAGCGGAGAATCTCAAAAGCAAAAGCTTTCCCCGGAAGAAAAGAAAAGTCTTATTCTTATTCTCTTTTCCATTTCTCTATGGTTTTTCGGATACAATGCTGTAATTACCTTCTTCTCAAACTACGCAACGACTGTTCTCGGTATTGAAGGCGGAGGATTTTCGAAATATCTGCTCGTTGCTAATGTGGGCGGTGTTATCGCATTTATTCCGGCAGGTATTGTTGCAGGTAAACTCGGAAGAAAGAAAACTATTCTTACGGGAGTCGCAATCCTCACAACAGCCTTTGCGTCGGGAATTTTCTTCACAAAGGAGACTCCTTTGCTTTACGGTCTTTTCATGCTCGCAGGTATTGGCTGGGCAACAATTAACGTAAACAGCCTTCCTATGATTACAGAATTTGCGCAAAGCAGCAACATCGGTCAGTTTACGGGATACTATTACTTCGCATCAATGTCAGCACAGACACTTACCCCTGTTATCTCGGGATTTCTGATTGAAAATCTTTCAATTGGATACAGAGTACTTTTTATCTATGCCACGGTATTTGTTGCATTATCTGCTCTTCCGATATCTTTCAGCAAACACGGAGATTCACTTGCTGTTAATTCAGGTTCCATACTTGAAAGATTTGAAGATATGTAAAAGAGATGCTTCAACAGAAGCATCTCTTTTTTATTCGTCATATTCATCGTCATCAGAATACTCATAATCGTATTCATCATCTTCAAAGAATTCATCATCTCCGTGATCTTCATACTCATCATCAAGATCTTCATAGAATTCTTCGTCATCTTCAAGAATTGATTCGATAAATTCCCAGATCTGATCTTTTCCTTTTGATGTCACACTGCTGAACTCAAACACAAGATCATCCGGTTCAAGTTTAAGACCTGCCTTGATTTGTTTGAGAACAGATGCTCTTTCGGAACTTTTTACTTTATCACACTTTGTAAGGATAACAACGGGATTTATCCCTTCACTTCGTAGATACTCAAACATCTCTTTATCATTGTTTGTTGGCTCGTGACGGTTATCAAGAAGGAAAAAAACGATAAAATCCGTATCTCTCTTTCTGATATAATCTTTTATTATCTTCGAGAACTCAAGTCTTTGTGTTTTTGCGACCTTTGCATATCCGTATCCGGGCATATCAACAAAGTAGAATTCATCATTTACAATATAGAAATTCGCTGTTCTCGTTTTCCCCGGCTGACTGCTTGTTCTTGCAAGAGACTTCCTTCCAAGCATGCAATTTATAAAGCTTGATTTCCCCACATTTGATTTTCCGATAAGAACAATCTCGAATTTACCGTCTTGCGGAAATTTTGCAAGATCAACTTCGGTAAGTGTTATATCAGCACTTGTTATTTTCATTTATTCACCTTTATTTAACGAATACTTCGTCATATACATCGCTCATTCTTTCAACACTCACGATTTCAAGTGTATCAAGAATTTCTTTAGGTACATCTTTCAGATCTTTCAGGTTTTCTTTCGGGATAAGTACTTTTTTCACGGTCGCCCTGCTTGCCGCAAGAAGTTTTTCTCTGAGGCCTCCGATGGGAAGAACTCTTCCCGTAAGAGAAATTTCACCTGTCATAGCTATCTTCTGATGTACAGGACGAGCCGATATTGCAGAAATAAGCGCTGTGGTCATAGTTATACCCGCTGACGGACCGTCTTTCGGTACAGCACCTTCAGGGACATGTATATGAATGTTTATTTTATCCCATTCCGTTTCTTCCAGACCGTATTTTTCCGGAGATGTCTTCAGATGTCCGAGGGCAGTATGTATGGATTCTTTCATGATGTCTCCAAGGTTGCCTGTCAGTTCAAGCTTTCCGCTGCCCTTGGCTTTTGCAACTTCGATCTGAAGTGTATCGCCTCCTGCCGCTGTCCATGCAAGACCGTTTACAACACCTGTAAGGTATTCGTCTTTTGCAATGTCAAACTCCGCAACGCTTCTCCCGAGAAGATCATCAAGGGCATCAACCGTCGGTTCAAGAACTGCATTTTCATCTTCCGCAACCAATTTTGCCGCTTTTCTGCAAAGGGAAGCAATAGTTCTTTCAAGTTGTCTTACGCCGGATTCTCTCGTGTAATTATTAATGAGCGCATTGAGAACTTCATCGCTTATCTTGAGATTGTCCTCTGAAATCCCGTTCATTTCCATCTGCTTTTTAATCAGATGATTCCTTGCGATCATTACTTTATCCGTAGCGATATATCCGGGCAACTCGATAACTTCCATTCTGTCAAGAAGAGGCTGTGGAATTCCTGACAAGCTGTTTGCTGTAGCAATAAACATTACATTTGAAAGATCAAACGGAATCTCTGTATATGTATCTGTAAATGTGGAATTCTGTTCAGGATCAAGGACTTCCAAAAGCGCTGATGCAGGATCTCCACGCATATCTTTTGCAAGCTTGTCTATTTCATCCAGAAGAAATACCGGATTATTCACTTTTACCTGGCGAAGACCGGATATGATCCTTCCGGGCATTGCGCCTACATATGTTTTTCTGTGTCCGCGGATTTCAGCTTCATCGTGCATTCCTCCAAGAGAAACTCGCACGAATTTTCTTCCTGTCGCCCTTGCTATTGATTTCCCCACAGAGGTTTTTCCTACACCGGGACTGCCTACAAGGCAAATTATCGGCGCTTTGAGCGAGTTTGTAAGCTTTACTACTGCAAGATATTCAAGAATTCGTTCTTTTACTTTCTCAAGACCGTAGTGATCCTCATCAAGGATCGCCTTTGCTTCACTTATATCAAAATCGTCGCCTTCGGATTTATTCCAGGGAAGATCGAATATAACATCAAGGAATGATACAATAATAGCTGCATCCTGTGATGTAGGCGGCATCATTTCGAGTTTGGAAATTTCTTTCAGCAGTTTATCCTTGTATTCCTCCGCAATGGGGAGATCTTCTTTTACGATTCTGATATATTCAGAAATATCATCATCTGCCCCGTCAACTTCTCCGAGTTCGGCTTCGATGACTCTTTTCTTTTCTCTTAAATATCTTGTTCTCTGATCTGCAGAATATCGCATAACGATACGATTTTCTATTTCTATATCTATTGCTGCGGATTTAATGAGAAGACTGAGTATATCTGCTGTTTTCTTTAACCTTTCAACAGTGTCTTCTTCGCATAGGATTTCATAATATTCATCGTACATAACCTTCGTATTTGCGGTTATGAAATCAACAAGGCTGTCCGCTCCGTATTTTTCAATAGTCTCTTCCTGCTGAAGATCTGCTTTTGAGAGCATTCTTGCAAGCTCTTTGTATTTTTCCAATACAACTTGTTTAAGTGCGATAACCTCTGTATCGTCTTCTTTTTCGTTTACAGGCAACACCTGAACTTTCGCAATAAAATATGGTTCTGTCTGCGTATATTCAATGATCTTTGCTCTGCATATGCCCATAACACCGGCTCTTAGTGTATCATATCCCAGCGGTGTCATATCTGTAAGATCTGCAATACAACAAATCTCCATAAGATCGGAAGGTCCGGGCGCATCCACTGACTGATCGTACTGTGCCGCAAATGCTACGAGCTTTCTGTCGCTGTTTGCATCCTGCACAGCAAGTATGGATGCTTTTCTTCCAAGATCTATTGCAGTCTTCATCTCCGGTCCCA
>SVCP01000031.1 GCA_015058295.1 Anaerofustis stercorihominis | reverse complement strand
CCGTAAGGGCATTCGTTTATAACAATTTCCGCCGTTTTTTCTATTCCTTCAACCACATTTATCTTTATGTCCGCGGAAGAGTTATATATATCTATGCGCTCATTGTATCGTTTTTTCAGGTCAGACACATTTGACGAAAGTGGTCTGTCGTCTGTAGCGATGAGTTTATCGAGAGGTCTGTCCAGAAAAACGACCACACCGTTATGTTTCAGCGCACGGACATTTTCTTCCCTGAGGATTGCTCCGCCGCCTGTGGAGATGATAAGATCCTGCTTTGAAGAAAGCTCCTTTATTACCTCTGTCTCAAGATCCCTGAAGTGTTTTTCTCCATAACGGGCAAATATTTCCGTAATCTCCATACCTGCTTTTTCTACGATAAGGCTGTCTGTATCCACGAGACTCTTTCCGAGCTTCTCACTCAGAACAGAACCCACGCTTGTTTTTCCGGATGAAGGCATTCCGATGAGGACGATGTTTTCTTTGTTTTTCAGAAGGTCGTTGTATACTCTCTCAACCGCATCTTCATCGGGCTTTTTGCCGATGAAATATTCCGAAGCCTTTGCCGCCTGGGCAACGAGCATATAAAGCCCGCCTGTGGCTTTTATGCCTTTTTCTTTTGCTTCAAGTACAAGAAGCGGACAAAGGGGATTGTATATTGCATCAACCACTCCTTCAAGTTTATGGAATTTCTCAAGGGATATTGCCTTTGAATATATTTCCGGATACATTCCCGCAGGAGTCGTGTTTATGATGATCTCAGAATCTGTATGAGAGTTCAGTGCGTCTTCGTATGTGATACAGTCTTCCCTTGCGGTTCTTGAAAGACGGTATATTTCCCTTGCTCCGAGCTCTTTTGCCGCAACTCTTGCGGTCTTTGATGTACCGCCGGAACCGAGGATAAGTACCTTTTTGTCTTTAAGGGAAATTCCTGTTCTCTCCATAAGAGAAATAAGCCCGTAATAATCCGTATTATATCCGTATAACTTTCCGTCCCTGTTTACAACGGTATTAACCGCTCCGATCTCTTTTGCGGCTTCGTCGATTGAATCAAGATACGGTATTACCGTCTGTTTGTACGGAATCGTAACGTTTATTGCGCTGAAATCCCGTTCTGTCATAAATTTATCTATATTTTCCGGTGCAACTTCCATCAGTTCATATGTATAATCCGCAAGAGCCATATGAATCTGAGGAGAGAAGCTGTGAGAAAGTTTTTCGCCTAAAAGTCCGTATTTCATCTAATTCACCACCCAGTCTGTTCCGTATCTGAGAGAGAGCATATCATACAGGCTCAGCGCTATCATGCTGTCCATAACCACCCTTGCCCTGTGCACGATAGAGGGGTCGTGTCTGCCTTTTCCTTCGAGAGTGATATTTTTCATATCCGTAAGGGATATGCTTTCCTGCGCCTTTCCGATGGTCGGTGTGGGCTTTACTGCCGCACGCATAATTATCGGTTCCCCCACTGTTATTCCGCCGTATATACCGCCTGAATGAAGGGAAGTGAGTCCGACTTCTCCGTCTTTAATGCGCATACCGTCATTCGCCTCGGATCCTCTCATTTTAGCTAAATCAAATCCGTCGCCGAACTCAACGCCTTTTACGGCAGGGATCGAAAATACTGCATGAGCGAGCTTTGATTCCACCGAATCAAATGCAGGCTCTCCCACTCCTGCGGGAAGACCGATGATCACACTTTCAAGCACTCCCCCCACGCTGTCGCCTTCTTCTTTTGCACGCAGTATTTCTTCCTGCATTTTTTCTGCGGCATTTTCATCGAGTACGGCGAATATCTTATCCGAGAGGGTGAAAATATCTTCCCTCAGATCACCAAAATCCCTGTCATACACTCCCGCAATATGCTTTATATGAGTTCCGATATATATACCTTTGTTTTTCAGAGCAGAGATTGCTATGGCTCCTGCGGCGACGATTGCCGCTGTCAGCCTTCCGCTGAAATGTCCCCCTCCGCGATAATCTTCATATCCGTGATACTTGCAGTATGCGGCGTAATCTGCATGGGATGGTCTTGCGGCGCCCCTTTCGTAGTCCGCTGAACGGGTGTCGCCGTTGGGAATGATTATGCAAAGAGGTGTTCCTGTTGTATAACCGTTAAAAACTCCGCTGTGTATCTCAAATGGGTCTTTTTCCACTCTCGATGTGGATATATTTCCCACAGGGCGACGAAGGGTCAGCTGATGGGATATAAATTCTTCATCTATTTTCAGCCCCGGCGCAAGTCCGTCGATTACTGTTCCGATGCTTCCTCCGTGGCTTTCCCCGAAGAGGGTTATGCTTACACAGTCTCCGAATGTATTCTTCATTAAATTACCGCCTTTGTAATGTAATCCGCAAATTCATCAAATGTTATCTTTCTGAGTTCAAAACTTCCGATCTGAGGAACGTACACGATGGTGATGTATTCTCCGCTGCATTTTTTGTCGTGCCTGCAAAGTTCAATGAGTTCTGTGGGGCTTACGGGAAACTGTGTTTTCAGCCCCGCCCTTTTCAGCAGGGCAATAAGTCTTTCCCTCACTTCATCACTGCACATAGGCAGCATCCCCAAAGCAACGCACTCGCCGTGATACATTTCATCAAAGGATAATTTGCTCTCAAGGGCATGTGCGAGGGTATGCCCGAAGTTCAGGGCTTTTCTCTCTCCCGTTTCTTTTTCATCACGCTCAACAACTCCCCTTTTTATGTCCACGGAACGTATCAGAAGCTCTTCAACTGCGCATATATCATCAAGGTCCGCTTTTTCAAACATCTCAAACAGCTCACTGTCGTGTGTTGCCGCCATTTTTATTGCTTCCGCAAGTCCGTTTGCGATCTGCCTTTTGGGAAGGGTCGTAAGAGTATTCGCATCTATCAATACACCCTTCGGCTGATAAAACGCTCCCACAGTATTTTTATATCCTTTGAGGTCTATGGCTGTTTTCCCTCCCACGGACGAATCCACCTGGGAAAGTACTGTTGTGGGGACAACATAAAAATCTATCCCTCTCATATAAGTTGCCGCCGCAAATCCTGCTATATCTCCCACAACTCCGCCGCCGACGGCGATTACCCTGTCGGTCCTTGTGAGGGAAAATTCCGTCATGGCTTCCCAGAGCTTTATGAGATACCCGACCTGCTTTGATGCTTCCCCCTGCGGTATGGTGTAAATAAACGGGTCTTTACAGTGTGATGCAACCGTCTGTGCGTAAATTTCCGGCACCCCGCTGTCGGTTACGATAAATGTCTTGTCTCCTTTGCCCCAGTATTTGTCAATACGGGAAAGTCCGCCTTTTTCAAATATGATGTCGTATGTACTCTGAGATGTTTTTACCGTAAGAATCATTTTATCACCGCTGTATCCGTTTATTCATTGGTATGTATTTCTTATATCATAACATATATAAACACATTATATACAGAAAAACTTTAGATTTCAGCAATTATACGCAGATATATTTATGATGAATCCGATAAAATCCGTGCATAAACTGTACCGTAAAAACATTTTTGATGATACAATAAATACAATACAATGCATAAAGGAGAATACCATGAAAGTACTTATTATCGGCGGTGTTGCCGGCGGGGCTTCTGCTGCCGCAAGACTCAGAAGGCTCGATGAAAATGCGGAAATAATCATTTTCGAAAGAGGAGAATATATATCCTTCGCAAACTGCGGTCTGCCATATTATATAGGCGGTGAGATAAAGGAGCGTTCTTCCCTCACTCTGCAGACTCCCGCAAGCCTGCGCTCAAGATTCAACATAGATGTAAGGACAAACAGCGAAGTAACAAAAATAAACAGAGAAGAAAAGACACTCTCTGTCAGAAATCTCATCAGCGGTGAAGAATACACCGAAAGCTACGACAAACTCATCTATTCCCCGGGTGCAAACCCCGTAAATCCGGGATTTATAAAATCGGACAGAATATTTACTCTCAGAAATATTCCCGATATGATAAAGATCAAAGAGTATATCGATAATCATAAACCTACCACCGCACTTATTGCGGGAGGGGGATATATCGGTGTTGAAATGGCAGAAAATCTCCATGCGGCAGGAATAAAGCTCACCATCGCAGACCGCTCGGAAAACCTTATCGGCTCCCTCGACTTTGACACAGCCGCAGAGCTTCACAGAAAAGTAAAAGACAAAGGCATTGAGCTTTTCCTCAACTGCAGTGTTGATGACATTGCGGAAGAAGACGATCATCTTGCAGTAAAGCTTTCACACTGTACAGTAAAAACAGATATGCTCATTCTCGCCATCGGTGTCAGACCGGAAAGCACTCTTGCAAAAGAATGCGGCCTTGAAACAAACGAGAAAGGCGCCGTCATCGTAAACGAATATATGCAGACTTCCGATGAGGATATATATGCTGTGGGAGATGTGATCGAAGTAAGAAATTTCGTCACAGATGAAAAAATGCATATCCCCCTTGCAGGTCCTGCCAACAAACAGGGCAGAATCGCCGCAGACAATATCGCAGGATATAAAAGTACATATAAAGGCACACAGGGTTCTTCCATCATAAAAGTATTTGACATGACCGCCGCATCAACAGGCATTAATGAAGAAACTGCAAAACGCCTGGGGCTGAATTATGACAAGACATTCGTTTATTCCGCTTCCCACGCATCATATTATCCCGGAGGAAAGAATATGTCCATAAAGGCTCTCTGGGACAAGGATACACACAAAATCCTCGGTGCGCAGATAGTGGGCTATGACGGCGTTGACAAGCGCATCGATGTAATAGCAACGGCAATCCGCCTGGGTGCAAAGATAACAGACCTTGCAGAACTTGAGCTTTCCTATGCACCGCCGTTTTCAAGCGCAAAAGACCCTGTAAATATGCTGGGATTTACTGCGGAAAACGTAATTTCAGGTAAACTCAGACAGTTCTTCCCGGAAGATGTGGAAAACCTGCCCCGTGACGGAAGCGTATTCCTTCTCGACGTGAGAACTCCGACGGAAGTAAAAAGAGGAAGCATCGAGGGCTTCGTGAATATTCCTCTGGATGAACTCAGGGAAAATATACACAGACTCCCGAAAGACAAGGATATCTACGTTCACTGCCACAGCGGCCTGCGCAGCTATATCGCCTGCAGGATTCTCATGCAGAATGATCTTAATGCATACAACCTCGCAGGAGGCTGGAGACTTTACGAAATAGTACAAAACGAAAGAAAAGTCCCGGAATACATCTGCACAGAATGCGAATAAAAACATAAACCCGTCAAAATCTTTATTTTGACGGGTTTTTATTTACAGGGTAATTACAATCAATACAGACTACATAAATTCTACCATATCTTCATCATCTTTATAAGAAAGATGCATCGGGCCCGGTGCGGCATCTTCTGCAGGATAACCTACGGGAAGGATCGCCGATACAACGATGTTTTCCCCAAGTCCGAGAGCTTCTTTTACCTGATCGGAAGAAAACCATCCCACCCAGCATGAGCCGATACCTTCGTCCCATGCCTGAAGCATCATATGTGTGCAGACGATAGATGCATCTGTTTCTCCTGAGCAGTAGCCGGGCATAAGTCTGTTCTGCCATGCGGCATCTTTATCGTATGCGATGACGAAAATAACCGGTGCGTCGAATGTGCAGGTGCATACTTCCGCAAGTTTTTTACGGCTTTCTTCGCTCTTCAATACATATATCTTCTGTGGCTGTCTGTTTGCTGCTGTGGGAGCCACTTTTGCAGCCTCGAGGATTGATGCGATCTTTTCATCTTCAACAGGGCGTGTATCGAATTTTCTTACGGAGTAACGGTCTTTTGCAAGTTCAAGAAATTTCATGTTCTTCTCCTTTTGATTTGTCTTTTTCTGATTGTATCATACATTATGAGAATATAAAATACTTCACAGCAAATTGATAAATGCATTTCTCCTCCCATTAAGGAGGTGGAGCCTGCGGCGGTTTGTATTTTCATTGCGGGATTGCAAAACAAGTCCCCCTTGTGTAAAGGGGGAAGCAAAATCTCTGATTTTCAAGGGGGATTGTCAGTATATGCTTTTCTTTATTGAATTCATGTTTCCTGCAAAAAGAATAAACGGCACAGACTGTTATTACTCTTTAAAAGCCCGCCGCAGGCGGCAGTGCGACGCGCAGCGTCGCCAGAAAAGGGTGGGCGGGTGGGAAATCAGTACTTTTCAGAACACAAAAATAAATAAATTGCGAGAGACATCGTAAAGATAGTTACTTTCTCAAAACTTGCGGAAATACAATTTCCGCGAGCCTGCCTGCTTCGCAGGCTTTATAAAACAACGCAGATAATTACTACCCGTCTGTACAAATCCCCTTTATGCGCAACATAAAAAGGCACCCGGAATACTCCGGATGCCCGTCCATAATAAATTCAATTATTCAATATCCAGATCAACATACACGTCTTCTTTTGTTGCATAAGCTTTGAGAACTGTTCTGATAGCCTTTGCGATTCTGCCGTGTCTGCCGATAACTTTGCCCATATCATCCTGATTAACAGTGAGGGTCAGACGGATCTTGTTTCCGTTTGTGTTTTCCTTGATCTGAACGTCATCGGGATGATCGACTAAAGCTTTAACGATTACCTCAACGAGTTCCTTCATTTCGGCCTCGCTTATTTAATGATGCCTTCTTTAACGAAGAGAGCTTTTACTGTATCTGTGGGCTGTGCGCCTACTGCAAGCCATTTCTGAGCTTTTTCTGCATCGATCTTTACTTCTTTAACTCCAACCGGTTTGTAAGAACCGATATATTCGATTGCTTTACCGTCTCTCTTTGTGTTAGCGTCAGCTACAACGATTCTGTAATACGGGCTTTTTTTAGCACCCATTCTTTTAAGTCTGATTTTTACAGCCATTTTCTTTTTACTCCTTACATATTATGGTATTTTATTATTTTGTAATTTATTTTACATAAAAGGGAATCTCTTTGAGAATCTCTTTTTTTGTGAATTCATCTGCTTCATCAGCTTTCTCGCCTGTTCGAAGCCGTTGAGCAGTCTGTTTACATCCGTTACCGTCGTTCCGCTTCCTGCGGCAATTCGCCTTTTGCGGGATGCGTTGATAATCTTGGGATTGTTTCTTTCTTTCGGGGTCATGGACTGGATTATCGCCTTTGTCCTGAGCATATTCTTTTCATCGATGTTGACGGAGCCTTTCATCTTCGGGTTCATGGGAAGGGAATTGAGTATCTCTTCCATTCCGCCCATCTTCGACATCTGCTCCATCTGATCAAGATAATCCTGCAGAGTAAATGTGTTTTTGACGAGCTTTTCCGCCATCTTCTTGCTCTGCTCTTCATCTATGGTTTCCGATGCCTTTTCGATGAGAGTCATCATATCTCCCATACCAAGGATACGGGAAGCAACTCTGTCCGGGTGGAAAAGTTCGAAGTCTGTGATCTTTTCACCTGTACCTGCAAATTTGATGGGGCGTCCTGTAATGTAACTTACGGAAAGCGCCGCACCGCCTCTTGCATCGGAGTCTGCCTTTGAGAGAATAAATCCTGTGATGTCTACTTTTTCGTTGAACGCCGTCGCCGCATCAACTGCCTGCTGACCCATCATACAGTCAACGACAAAGAATACTTCTTTCGGATCTACCGCATCACGGATTCTGCCGATCTGATCCATAAGATCATCATCAACATGCTGACGTCCTGCGGTATCCACGATGAGAACATCATATCCGTTTGTTTTTGCGTGTCTGAGAGCCTGGGCTGCGATAACTTCCGGCTCTTCACCTTCTGTGTGGAATACATCAACGCCGATCTTTTCCGCAAGGATCTTTATCTGGCTTACAGCTGCCGCACGCTGTGTGTCGCAGGCTGCGATGAGTATTCTTCTGCTTTTCTTTTTAAGATAATTTGCAAGCTTGCCTGCAGATGTTGTCTTACCTGAACCCTGCACCCCTGCGAGCATGATTACTGTCGGTGGTGAAGGAGCAAAGGTAATTTCCTTGGCTGTGGAACCGATAAGTTCCGAAAGGGACGAATGAACGATCTTTATGACCATCTGTCCCGGAGTGAGGGAGCCGAGCACTTCTTCTCCGAGAGCTTTTTCCTTTACTCCCGCAAGGAAACTTTTTACGACTTTGTAGTTTACATCCGCTTCCAGAAGAGCCATTCTTATCTCTCTGAGAGCCGCATCTATATCTTTTTCCGAAAGCTTACCTTTTCCCGTAAGCTTTTTGAAGGTGTCCTGAATTTTATTTCCGAGGGAATCAAACATATTATCACCTACAAAATATCAATTATTTCATTGACAAGTCCGTTTATCTCTTCCGAATGTTCGCTCTGAGCTGACAACTCTGCGATTTTTTCGAGCATTTCCGTACACCTGAGATATTTGTCAAGAAGATTCAGCTTCGAATCATAATCTTCAAGTATCTTCTGTGTCCGTTTTATCAGGTCGAAGGCCGCCTGTCTTGATACGCTGAGTTCCTGTGCTATTTCGCTCATACTGAGATCTTCGTTATAAAAAAGATTCATTGCCAGGTTCTGCTTATCCGTAAGCAGTTCACCGTAAATATCAAGTAAATATGCGCCTTTTATATGCTTTTCCATACGCGCCTCCGAGTACCCGGTTATAATAACACATACTCTGCAGGTTGTCAAGTATTTTTACTTGATACACCGACTTTTTTCCTTATTCATTCATATATGGATTTTCTGTGCATAATTAAGTAAAAAACGGAGAATTTTATGCTCATAAAAATGGATTACGACACCTTTGAGGACACACTCCCTACCCCTGTGGGAACCATAAATTACAACATACGCTATCCCATCGCACAGTACCCTGTACGGACAGAAGCTATGATGAAGATAAACGGAGATTACCTCGCCACAGCGCTTTCAAACAGGTCTTTTGTGAGAAATTCCCTTGCTGATTACGCAAAGAAGCTTTCTCCCGTCCATAAAAAGCCGAAAGACATACGCTATACATTTGAAGCGAAGTGTCAATACACAAGCCCGTTGTTTCTGTCATTCACGGAAGAGACTTCCATATCCTCATCCGGCAGGCTCATACGATACATTCTTTCGTCGAAAACGTATAAAGTATCCGACGGCAGTATTGCAGGTTTAGACAAACTGTTCCGCCATAAAGACGCACCGGGTATTATAAGGGAATACATATCAGCTGTCAGAGCAGGATTCACCGGAAAATACGATCCTGCCAATTTTTATCTTCACAGAGACGGCATATATATTTATTTTCCTCCCGCAGCAGGTGAAAATATGGATTACATCAAAATACTCATCCCCTACAGCGATCTGAAGAAGTTTCTCGCATATGAATTGTGGTAGGGGCCCCGCAGGCCCGCAGGCGCATCAAAGATGCACCTGCGGCCCGAAAGCTTCGCCCTGCGAAGCTTTCGGGCGTGTGCAGGCACCGCCTGCACACGGCCTGCGGCGCCCCAACAAAAAAAACGCCGTAAATAATCACGACGCTGTATTTCATAAACTATAAACCCGCTTCAGACTGAGAATTTTTCATCTTCTCGAGATCATCATCTTCTATCATCCTGCCTTTGGCAAGATTATATATAACTCCCATGGAAAATACACAAACCGCGTAAAAACATATGAGCTGAACGAAAGTATTCGTTGTGAAGTACGCATTGTACGCTATATGGGCGATGCTGATGAGAAGATTGAATCCCACAAGGGCACAAAGAAGTATCTTTCCCTTCTTTCCCCAGAAAAGAGCTTTCATGACTTCTCCGAAACTACCCTGCAACTCGAATACCCTGAACCATAAAACCATAAGCACCACAAGCACAAACGAGTTCTTTATAAGCTCCATAAATACATTTCTCTGGGTCGTTATGCTGTCAAGAATATAAAATACTCCGATCACCGCAACAGTCGCAACTGCTGTCCTTGATATGTTCTTCGGACTGATAATTTCCTTTATCTTCCTGTCGGGATATATTGCCTTGAACGTTCCCAGAAACAATACGGAAATGATCCCGAATACTCCTGCGAATTTCATCACTCCGCCCATTAAAACAGCCATAATACCCGATGCCGCCTGAGAGAGTGTGCTTTCCGCCGCCCCCGTCGCCGTAATAAGAGAAGAATATGCTGCGGATTTTGCAAGGTTACTGCCTTTGTAATTCTTTTTCTCTTCTTCGTCTTCTTCGCTGTCGTCATACTCCCCTTCCAGAATAATGGGAGAAGACGTATCCGCATATACTTCGCTGACAATTATATTGTCGCTGTCGGGAATCGTTACGTTTGATGCCACATCTGCCGCAGACTGATGGGTGTTTCCCAGAAGACCCACTGTGAGTGCCATGGGAACGATTATCTTCTTTACGGAATTTCCTACACTCTCAAGAATTTCCGCTGACTCATCCGCAACTACGGGAATTTCCTGCAGTTCTGTGTTTTTTTCTTTGTCCATTTCTTCCTCCGGGTTTTCTTATATAAATTATACAATTTTTCACTTTGCGTAATCAAGGAGATTTACATTAAATTTTCATTAGTTGCGTATCTGTGATCTGAACTGATGCATATACTGATATTTGATTTGTAACTCGTTGACAATTATCCCTCTTATGCTATATAATTTAATAAATGCATTAAACCTTCAAAAATATTTTGTTGGTCTGCTGAAAATACTGTTTGCCTTGTCTGTAGCGTTCACTGCGATACGGACTTTTGGCAGGACGGATATATTAAAAGGAGAAATTATGGCAAAACTTACACAGAAAGAAAATTTCCTCCGGGTAGTAAGAGGAGAAATGCCCGAATACGTTCCTGTATCAGGAGCACAGGGCCCCCTTATGACAATGTTTGACTCATCTGTTATGGGAGACTTCCGTGGTCCCAAAGGCGGAAAAGACCCCTGGGGCGTACCGTTTGTAACAAACGAAGAAACAGGCTTTGCGGCTATTCCCGAACCGAATAACTTCATTCTCAAAGACATCACAGAGTGGAGAGACGTTATCAAACTTCCGCCTATGGAAGATATCGACTGGGAACTCGCAGCACAGAGAGATAAAGACAAACTTAAAATCAATCCGGAAAACACACTTTTCACAATCGGCGGATATGCTGACCTTTTCCAGCAGTTCATCGGTATGATGGGCTTTACGGAAGGGCTGTGCGCTCTCTTCGAATCTCCGGAAGATGCGGAAGAACTGTTTGACTTTATGAATCAGTATTGTATGTATATCTCAAAGAATATTCTTGATTACTACAAACCGGAAGGATATTATCTTCTCGATGACTCAGCAACACAGCTTCAGCCTTTCATCTCTGTGGAAATGTTTGAAAGATTCTTCGTTCCCAGATATAAAAAATGCCTCGATATGGCTGTTGAAAGAGATATCCCCATCTTCTATCACAACTGCGGAAGATGCGAAGACCTTCTCCCTCCGATGGTTGAAATCGGCGTAAACGTATGGGATCCGGCACAGGTGGAAAACGATCTCGTTGCCGTAAAAGAACGCTTCGGCAGAAAACTCGTCATCAACGGCGGTTACGAATACAGAATGCCTGCTACATGGCCCAATGTTGACGAAGAAGAAGTACGTCAGACAGTAAGAGATACATTCGCAAAACTCGCACCCAACGGCGGATACGTATTCAGCGGAAGAGTAAAGAGCATGGAAAGAAACGATCCGGATGTTCAGAGAGTAAACGGCTGGATTTTAGATGAAGCAATCAGGCTTTCGGAAACAATGTACAAATAGTATTACATAACACCGCAGGACTTGCGGTGTTTTTTTATTTTTGTCGCGGAAATACAATTTCCGCGAGTATGGGAAAGTAACCGTCTTTATGCCATGTATTCTTGTTAATATCTTCTTGTGTTTGAAAAAGTACTGATTCCCACCCAACCCACCCTTTTCTTGCAGGCCTGCGGCCTGCACCGCGCCTGCGGCGGGCTTCGGAGAGTAATAACAGTCTGTGCCGTTTATTATTTATGAAAAAATACAAAGCGGAACACACAAAAAGTCCCCCTTGTGTAAAGGGGGAAAGAAAATCACCGATTTTCAAGGGGGATTGTCTGTATATATTTTGTTTTATTGTGTTCTGTTTTTCAGGTCGATCCCTCCCGGTAAAACTCACGTTTTACCACCCTCCCTTTTTCGCAAGGGAGGGCTTGTCCCTCTCCGTCAGCTACGCCGACACCTCTCCCTGAGGGAGAGGCGACAATCCCTCCCTGAAAGCTTACGCTTTCTTCCCTCCCTTGCTAAGGGCGGGCTTTTGCGTTTTCTCCAAAATAAAAAACTGCGATGTAACCAACACAGCATATTTCTATACATCAATACATTTCATTTATGCGCAGGATAAATTTTCGTAGGCAAGGCGGATTGCGAGCAGATGGCGCGTGGTTTACTTGCAGTAAATGAGCGACAGCGCACAGCAACCAACACAGCATACGGAAATTTAGACAAGCATAAAAACAAAACCACCCATATAACAATGAGTGGTTTTATTCTCAAAGGATTATGAACTCAATTCGTACCATACGGTACACTTAATTAAGCCTGTTCTCTCGGATAAATGCTAACCTGTTTTTTATCTCTGCCGAGACGTTCGAAACGAACTACTCCGTCAGCTTTTGCAAAGAGTGTGTCGTCTTTGCCTTTGCCTACGTTAGCACCCGGATGAATCTTTGTTCCTCTCTGTCTTACAAGAATGTTTCCTGCAAGAACAAACTGTCCGTCAGCTCTCTTAACGCCAAGACGTTTGGATTCACTGTCACGACCGTTCTTTGAAGAACCAACACCTTTTTTGTGTGCGAAAAGCTGCAAATTAGCTAAAGTGTATTTAATCATTTTTACTCCTCCTGAATAGTTACTCTGATAAAATCGTCATATTCTTCGCTCATACCCACAATCGCCATAAAGAGAGTATTTGCTATCGCCTGCGCCTGAATCGATGTGTATTCGTCAATAGGTACGATGTTGAAAGATGTATAACCGCTTTCAACCTCATACGCCGTGTCAAGTCCCACATATTCTTCCAGTGCGTTCACCGTCGCAATGACCAGTGAAGATACACTTGCGCATACGATATCTTCTCCGTAAGTATCAAATCCGGAGTGTCCCTTTACCTTGACGGATATAAACTCGTCCGTTCCGGCAACTTTGGTAAAGTGCGCATGAATCATCTTATTTTACCGCAATCTTTGTGATCTGAAGCTGTGTGTACGGCTGACGGTGACCCTGTTTTTTACGATAGTCTTTTTTAGCCTTGTACTTGAACACGATTACTTTTTCGCTTTTTCCTTCAGCAAGGACTTTAGCTTCTACTTTAGCACCTTCTACTACCGGTTTACCAACATATGTTGTTTCTCCGTCGTTTACGAACAATACGTCTTCAAGTGCTATTGTTTCATCCACTGCGACTTCAAGCTTTTCAACGTTGATGATGTCGCCTTCTGCTACGCGATACTGTTTACCGCCTGTTTTGATAATGGCATACATTTTTGTATTTCCCTCCGCTTTCCAATCTCGCCACATATGGTGTTGCCATGAAAAAGGCAAACTTAAAAAACCGCCTGTGTGCGGATACTGTAGGAATATTATCATAAATTTCGCATTATGTCAATGCTTTTTATACCTTTTCAAACGCAAATATTTGTGTTATAATACTTAACAAATATCAGTACCACAGGAGAAAAGTAATGGCACTTGAACATGAAAAGAATAACAAAGACGGTCTTCCTTACGAACATTATAAGGAATTATTCTCTAAGATAGATCCCATCGAAGCGGCAACACGCTGCAACATCCCCTACGATGAAGAAAAGAAAATTTTCACCATCAGACTTATGGGCACAAACTACAATATCGAGCATCCCACAGGAGAAGTAAGACTCGATGACGGAAAAGAACCGCAGGAATTCAACATCACCATCCTTCTTTACCGTTATCTTATCGAAGGCTCTTACGGCCCCACAAGCGGAAAACACCTTACATACAGCGAACTTCCGTCAGGAGACTTATATCTTCGTCAGTTTACAGGCAGATGCAAGACAAGATTCGCTTACGGATTCGGCTTTAACGTAGGCGGTTTCAAAGCTGTAATGGAAGCTCTCGGCGCTGAAGATATCGGACAGGGTGATGCGGGATACCGTTTCGAATTCATCAACGGAATCTATCTCACATTCATTCTCTGGGCTCCGGATGAAGATTTCCCGCCGAACTCACAGATCCTTTTCGAAGACAACTTCCCCCTTGCGTTCTCAACGGAAGATGCGGCTATCGTGGGAGATATCGCCATCAACATCATGAAGGCTATGTCAAAAGCACTCAAATAATCACAATCACAAATATAACCGCCTGTATGGCGGTTTTTTTGTGTGATAAACGGGACGTCGGCTTTGGGAATGTGCTTAAAGAATGAACTCAATAAATCAGCACATATACAGCCAATCCCCCTTGAAAATCAGGGATTTTCTTTTCCCTTTGCACAAGGGGGACTATTGCATTTTTCCGGGTAAATTTTACGCAAGAAGTAAGCAGGCACAAAAGCCCTCCCTTATTTATAAGGGAGGGAAAGAAAATCGCAAGATTTTCAGGGAGGGATTGTCGCCTCTCCCTGAGGGAGAGGTGTCGGCGTAGCTGACGGAGAGGGGTTACATTCGTGAACATAAGAAGATATTAACAAGAATACACGGCATAAAGACGGTTACTTTCCCATACTCGCGGAAATCCCATTTCCGCGACAAAGGAGAAACAGCTATATAAGCGGAGAAATGCCCTTCAGGGGATTTCGGAGTAAATCAGAGCTGTTTCGACGCAAGGGAGGGTGGTAAAACGTAAGTTTTACCGGGAGGGATCGACCTGAAAAACAGAACACAATAAAACAAAATATGTACAGACAATCCCCCTTGAAAATCAGAGATTTTCTTTCCCCCTTTGCACAAGGGGGACTTTGTGTGTTCCGCTTTGTATTTTTTTCATAAATAATACACGGCACAGACCGTTATTACTCTTCAGAGCCCGCCGCAGGCGGCAGCGCGACGCGCAGCGTCGCAAGAAAAGGGTGGGTTGGGTGGGAATTAGTACTTTTTCAGACACAAGAAGATATAAACAAGAATAAACGGCACAAAGACAGCCACTTTCCCGACTTGCGGAAATAATTTCCCCGACAAAAAAGCCGTACCCCGTGGTACGGCCTGATGACAGATTTATTTTTACTTGCAGAACTTATAAAAATGAATGATATTCATGTCGCTGTCCATATCAAGCCCGTGGCTTCCCATTCCTCCGTCGATCTCGTGACAGCCGTGATCCGGAAGATATGCCATCATTGCGGGTATACCTTTCCATTTCTTTTCAGCGGCAGAAACGAGCTTTTCGTATGCGGCGGAGTTGTGCTTCAGCTCATTTATAGCTTCATCCGCTTCCGGGCCTGTGGTGTGCATTGTCTCGTCAAAGTTTCCGTTGTATACGACGATGATGTCATGTTCGTCTTTTTCGATTATTTCAAGGGCTTTTTCATTACATTCGTCAGGTGTCTTGCAGAAAATATAATCCATATTTCTTTCAAGGAATATCATAGAGATGCTGTCACCTTCCGTAGAGATGATTATGGGCTTTTTGCCTGCGGCTGCAGCTGTGTCAAAAAGTGTCTCAACCCTGAGTACAGGCTTGATGTATTCTTCGATGCCGTGATCTTTCGGCATAAGTCCCGTATACATTGATGCGAAGCATACAGGCGTTACGGACGGCATAACGGAATGTACGGGAATGAGCATATCCGAGTTTTCGAATACCGGAATGAAATGCTCCGTGTATTTCTGGAATATCCACAGTGCGATTGCATCGGGATTATATAAAAGTGCTTTTTTTACCGTTTCTCCGCCAAGGCGTTTTTTTGCAACGCTGAGAACCACTTCGTTTGGTGCATCGGACCCTTTCGGTGCGGGAAAATCCATAAGTGAAGCGATTGTGGGTGCTGTCTGTGTTATGCGAAGGGTGTTTCTTGTAGCCATAATGATCTCCTTTAGGGGTACACATCTGTGTATTATTCGTTTATGGTATTATATCGTTTTTTTACCGCGGTTTCAATAAACTTGTATTTTTTAATGACAATCATCCTCTGCCGGACAAATTCGCATTGAAATATTCCGTAAAAAAGTATATACTAAATAATATAAAACAAAGCAAAAACACGAGGTACATATGGGCAAAATGAATTTTGATCAGAATATCAACAGGAGAAACACAGGCAGTGCCAAGTGGGACGGTCTCGAAAACAAATTCCAGCTGGAAAACGCAGACGGCGTTATCCCTATGTGGGTTGCGGATGCTGACTTTTTCGTAGCTCCGGAAATCGGCGAGGCTGTAAAAAAAGCTGTTGAATTTGAAATTTACGGATACAAAGAATCCAACCCGAATCTTTTCGATGCAATCATCGGCTGGCAGAAAAAACGTTTCGGATTTGATGTGAAAAAAGAATGGCTCACAACAATGACAGGCGTTGTTGCTGTTGTTACGGCTGCGGTACAGACATTCACAAAAGAAGGCGACGGAGTCATTATCCAGACACCTGTATATTATCCGTTTGCAAACACAATCAAAGCAAACAACCGAAACATCATCGAAGCTCCTCTCACAGAAACAGAAAAAGACGGATGCCTCTATTATGAAATCGACTTTGACGTATTCGAAAAAGCATGCGCTGACGAAAACGCAAAACTCTTCATCCTCTGTTCTCCGCACAATCCTCTCGGAAGAGTATGGACAGAAGAAGAACTCAAAAAAATGGGTGAAATCGCAAGAAAACACGGTGTATTCGTAGTTTCCGATGAAATTCACTGCGACATTATGACACCGGGCAACAAATTCACACCGTTCCTCAAAGTGAATCCGGAAAGCTACAATTCAGCAATCGCTACATCTTCCGCAAGCAAGACTTTCAACATTGCAGGACTTCATGCAGCATATGCTATTATCCCCTGCGAAGAAAATCTCAAAGCATTCAAAGCCACAACAGGCAAAAACAGCGCAACGGCAATCGGCGTTGTTGGTGCGGAAGCTCTTATTGCCGCTTACACAAAGGCTGAATATTATGTTGATGAATTCAACGCATATGTAAGCGAAAATATGCGTTATATGGTAGAATTTGTAAAAGAAAATCTCCCGGAAGTAAGAATCGTAAACCCGGAAGGAACATATCTCGTATGGGTTGATATTACAAAAGCAGTCCCCGAAGGAACAGACGTAAACAGATTTATGGCTGACGAAGTAAAAGTTGCAATCGATCCGGGTTACTGGTTCGGCGAAGGCTACAAAGGTTACATCCGTATGAATGCCGCAACAACAAAGGCAAACATCGTTGAATCAATGAACAGACTCAAAGCAGCCCTCACAAAATAATATATTTGCAATAAACACAAAGCAGGGAATATAAATTCCCTGCTTTTTTTGTTGTGCAAAGAGTACATGGTGTCTGTACAGATGTAGATTTATTGGGTTTATGTTGTTCTGACAATCCCCCTTTACACAAGGGGGACTATTGCATTTTTCGGGTAAAATTTATGCAAGAAGTAAGCAGGCACAAAAGCCCTCCCTTATTTATAAGGGAGGGAAGAAAGCGTAAGCTTTCAGGGAGGGATTGTCGCCTCTCCCTCAGGGAGAGGTGTCGGCGTAGCTGACGGAGAGGGGTTACATTCGTGAACATAAGAAGATATTAACAAGAATACACGGCATAAAGACGGTTACTTTCCCATACTCGCGGAAATCCCATT
>SVCP01000030.1 GCA_015058295.1 Anaerofustis stercorihominis | reverse complement strand
TCAACTCCCATTTCCTCAAGATCGCAGATCGTGTTGAATGTGATTTCCGGGATTTTGTATTCTTTGTTATTAAGTTTCATTGTTTTTTCCTTTCTTTTTTTACCTTCGGGATGCCCGAAGGCATCCCTTGTTAATTATGTTCGATTATTACGCTTCGATTGTTGTTTCTGCGTTTACCTTGATCTCTGTTTCCGGCATTACGGAGATCTTCATATCAACAACCGCATTTACACCGCCACCAACAACGATCACTTTGTGTTTGCCTGACTTTACTATTCATCGTTGTTTTCATACATTTTTCAGCAACAAAAAAAACACCTCCGGGATATTGCCTCCGAAGGTGAATTTATTATTTGTATTTTTTCATTTCAGCAAATTTATCATAGCTCATTCCGCTGGAGCCGATGCTTTCGGAATAACTGCTTCCGTGGAAATCGCTTCCGCCGGTTTTGAGAAGAGAATGTTCGTCTGCGATCTTTGCATATCTGTATTCATCGGAACGGTTATGTGACGGGCAGACGACTTCGATACCTTTTATGCCATAGTCAATTATCTGTCTGACCTTTGAATCATCTTCAATAAGCTTCGGATGCGCAATCACGCTGATACCACCGATTTCGTGAATAAGAGATATGATGTCTTCTACGGGTATGCTCTCCCTCTTCACATATGCGGGACAGCCTTCTCCGATATACTTTTCAAAAGCCTCCGTAAAGTCTTTGCAGTATCCCCTGTTCATAAGATGCCTTGCAAGATGAGGTCTTCCGACGCTGGAGTCAGCAGTGGCCATTATCTCGTCAAAATCCACGGACATTCCCATATCATTGAGCCTTTTTACCATCTTTTCCATACGGAGAACTCTCTCGTTTTTTAATTTACTGATGGCAGTCGATAATGTTTCGTTTTTTATATCAATGAAATATCCAAGTATATGTACGGAACGGCTGTCCATAAAGCAGCTGAATTCGATTCCTGTCACGAGCTCAACGCCGAGTGATGATGCAAGATCAAATATGCTGTCACTGTAGCCGTCTACGGTGTCGTGGTCTGTAATGCTTATTACTTTGAGAGATCTTTTGCTTGCAGTACGTATGACTTCTTCAGGAGTATACTTCCCGTCAGATGCAGTTGTGTGGATGTGAAGATCTACGGGATATTTTCTACTCATAAAGCGGCCTCGAGAATCTCTTTCATACGATCTGTTGTGACAGTGTATTTTGTGTTGCAGAAGTGGCAGACAATCTCTGTGTCTTTTCCTTCGGATATTATATCATTCAGTTCATCCTTGCCGAGGGCGATGAGCATCTTTTCGATCTTCTCTTCATTGCAGTCGCAATAATATTCCAACGGCATTTCGGAAAGCATATGATATTTAAGATCTCCGAATACGGTATCTGCGATCTTATATTCATCATAGCCGGAAGTAAGCATTTCGCTTATCGTGGGCACTTTTGCAATATTTCCTTCAAGAATATCTATTACTTCTTCCTCGCATCCGGGCATAAGCTGAAGAATAAATCCGCCGGCAGAGATAATGTTCAGGTCCTTACCGACATAAACGCCCAGAGATACTGCTGAAGGTGTCTGTTCGCTTACAGCAAAATAATATGTGAAATCCTGTGCGATCTCTCCGCTCACAAGATCAACTTGTCCCACATACGGATTTTTCATACCAAGATCCTTTACGACTGTGAGTGTGCCCTCTCCCACAACTGCCGCCACATCGAGTTTTCCCGGGGCTTTGTGGTATACATTGGTCTGCGGATTAAGAATATCGCATTTTACTTTACCGGAATTACCGGCAGTGGCAACAACTCTCTGAATCTCTCCGCTGCAGTTAATGGTAACTGTGAGTACATCCGTATCGTTTTTAAGCATACTGCCCATAAGAGCCGTTGCGGTAATCGTTCTGCCTGCCATAGCCGCCGCATTCGGTGTTGTTCCGTGGAGTTTATGCATCTTTCCCACTGTGTCCGTGGAAAACGCAATATATAATCTTACGGGATAATCCGTAAGAGAGAAACTTACTATTTTGTCCATATCATTTCTACCTCTTTATTGTTTGTATTATAACACAATTCCCACATAAATTAAATAGAGTATTTACTTTTACATTTACTTACATTATGGTAAAATAAGTAAAACAACAGCCGAGGAGGCATATGAATGTATAAAAAAAGAAAAATCACCGCATTTATTCTTTTAGCGACAGTATTTTTATCAATATTTACTATAACAGGATGTGAAAAAGAAAAAAAACTGACTGAAGAGCAACAGCAGCTATTGGATATGGGCAATGCCTGCTCATCGGAACATTATAAAGGATTCCTTGAAACAGATGAAGAACTGCATTTATATGACGAACTGAAAGTCGCTGTTTTACTGCACGACACAGAGTATGTGATAAAACACTATGATGCAGAAACCGTGAATAAAGTAGCATTATATCTAAGCCTTGACTGCCCTTTCATTATATTGTCGGATAATATGCTCACATATAAGATGACGCATGATTACGACAGCAAGATAATTGATTATTTTACAGAGTTTGAAATCCCGTTTTCTATGGAATACGAAAATCCTTATTCTGAGATAATCGCAAGTATCGAAAAAGCAAATGAAATAGTATCAAAAATGCCTGAATACGAGGATGAATATTATATTGCAAAATACCTGCACGACTATCTTGCCACGAATGTATCCTACAGCGCAGATCCCGATACTACTGTGCATCACTGTACACCATATGCAGCACTCATAAACGGTGCCGGAAAATGTGAAAGCTATTCGAGAGCATACTCCCTTTTGTGCAGTATAGCAGGACTGGAGTGTTTTCAGGTCATGTATGAACAATCACAGTCTGATAACAATGAAGGGCATATGTGGAACATGGTGAAAGTAAACGGTAATTACTATCATGTGGATGTAACCCACGATTCGTTCAGTGAAGGCAGCGGTTATCCGAAAAACTATATAGCATATGATTATTTTCTTACTGATATAAACGGACTTTCGGCACCGGGTCTTATCAGCGATGAAATTGCACATCTCATTCCATTGTGTGAATCAACAGATGATATGTTTTTTATTAAAAATAATCTGATATTTGATTCATACAACAGGAATACTGTAGGAAAAGCCGCGGGAGCATTCCTGAAATCGCAAAAGGAAGAAGGTCTTTGCGGAGTATGCATAAAATTCACAGATGAAGATATGTACGACAAAGCAATCAAAAAAAGCGAGTTCCAGAAGCTGTTGTACGTAATATCACAGAATGACGGATACGGAACAAGTACTTACAACTATGCAGAGAATAAAAAGCAACTCATAATCAGAATACACCCCAAATAGGAGAATACATATGTTTGAAATGATTACAAAAGCAGACTTTGCTGTTTTAAAATTCGCTGAGAGTCTGCATAATCCCCTTCTTGACACGATAATGTCTGCAATCACATTTCTTGGAGATGGTGCTTATTTGTGGATAGGCATTGCAATCATACTTCTCTTTATCCCAAAACAAAGGAAAACCGGTGTTACGGTACTTGTCGGGCTTATTGTATTTCATGTAGTATGCAATACGGGGCTTAAAAATATCATTGCAAGACCTCGCCCATTTACACTGATGCCTGAATTATGGAACAGTATTCCTGCCATGGTAGATGTTCCGAAAAGTTTTTCAATGCCATCGGGACACACAATGTCAAGTGTGCTCAGTGCATTCCTTATTGGAAAAAATGTGGACAGACTACGTATTCCCACATATGTGATGGCAGCGCTTATTGCTTTTTCAAGAATATATGTTCTTGTACACTATCCATCAGATGTGATTGTCGGTGCTGTACTGGGAGTTATACTCGGAATCATCATTGACAAATTATTCAAATTGAAAAAACAGACTGTATAACATACATAATAATTCGGAGCTTCCCGAGGTATTAATCAAACATTCAAAGCCAGGCTGCAAAATGCAACCTGGCTTTGATTTGTCTGCACTGCAAGTCAGAATTAATTACACAAAAATGTGACACTGCCTGTTCAATAAACTATAATTCGCAGGCTCACTTTTATTTTACAGTATTCATTACTTTTTCTTCCATATAAGGTAAATACCTGCAATCGCACCAATAAGAACAACCGGGGATAACCGTACAAAGAACCACTCAAATGCGTGCAGCAGAACTCCTACAACAGCTCTTTCAGGATCGCTGTAATCCCATCTTAAATACGGACTGTCAAGTTTAATTAAGAGTGTAAAAATTGATATTACGGCAACTGCGGCCAGGCTAAAGAACACTATTAACTTTTTTCTCTTCGCTTTTCTGCTCATAGCAAGTTGCAAATTGATAATTTCCAATTTCTCAGAAATCATCTTTAAGTCATTTACTCCTGTCTGTTCAACAATTTCTCCAAGCAAAACACTTACAGGTGTGTCGAGTGCTTCTGATAAAGAAATCAACATGTCCGAGTCGGGGACTGACAAGCCTTGCTCCCATTTTGAAATTGTTTGACGAACGACATTTAACTTGACAGCAAGTTCTTCCTGGGATAACCCTTTTGATTTTCGGATTATCTTTATGTTTTCACTCAGCATAAAGAATGCCTCCTTTATTTTGGTAGTCACCTGTATTGTATCGAAATATACCCGTTGCTACAAGCAACGGGTATTAACATTCAGGTTTGCAACTGAAATTGACAGACAGTCAAATTCTTATTTGCCGATCTGTTTGTTTACGTAATATAACATGAATACTGATTCGTACACATATTAATTCATTATGCTTATCAACTGTCTTTTAAGCACCGCTTGTATTCACAGGCTATAAATTTTCCATTATTTCAGCAAACTCATCAACCATTGATTTTTTTAAGCTCTATGCTTCCGCCCACTATCTTCTTGATTCCCACACCTGCAAATGCTATGGTGAGGATCATATCGCCATCATTATTCAGTGTTGAAACAACCGTTCCCACACCCCATTTCGGATGTTCGATCTTATCCCCCGGGCTGAATGTCATGTTCTTTCCGGTTTTGCTGACTTTTGCCGGTCTGACAGGCTCCTTATATTCTTTCTTTACTGTATAGAATCTGCCTGAAGTCACATCCCTGACAGGTCGTACAGGCTGTTCACTGCTTCGTCCCGTAAGATTAACAAAATTAACATATTCCTCAGGAACTTCGTCAATAAATACAGACGGAAGCTGTTCACGGAATTCGTTATATATTCTTCTCGTCTTTGCATATGTCATGAAAAGGCGTTTTTTCGCCCTCGTCATTCCTACATAGCACAGACGCCTTTCTTCTTCCATTTCATCAGGTTCACTCTGCGCCCTTGACATAGGAAACACACCATTTTCCATACCTGCCATAAACACATAATCATATTCAAGACCTTTTGCATGATGAAGTGTCATCAGATTTACTTTCGGTGATTTATCACCTTCTTCACTTCCTTCAATCTCATCGCGCAAAGATACATATTCCAAATATCCTTCAAGACTTTTGTCATCACTTAACTTATAAAAGTCTTCTGCAGCATTTATAAGTTCGTTAAGGTTTCCAATCCTGTTTTCAGAATCCTCTTTCCTATCCTCCATAAGCATCTTCATATATCCGCTTTCATGGACAGCTTTTTTTACTATAGTAACAAGCGATTCCTGAGCATCTGCAAGAATCTTTATATCACTTATAAGTCTGCCAAAATTCTCAAGACTTTCTTTTACGGCTGCTCTGAGCCCGGGAATTGATGACGCATCAAGAGCCGCATCAACCATTGAATATCCCTTAAATGCAGCGTATTCGGAAAGTTTCTCCATCGCAACAGCCCCGACTCCTCTTTTGGGCTTTGTAATTGCTCTTGCAAAAGCCACAGAATCTTTTGGGTTCACTGCAAGGCGCATATAGGAAATTATATCCTTGATTTCTGCACGTGAATAAAAGCTCATAGAACCGACAAGTTTATAATTTATGCCCTTTCTGCTGAGGCCTTCTTCTATGTTTCTCGACTGAGAGTTCATTCTGTACAAAACGGCAATATCACTTTCCGATACCCCGCTGTTTATGAGTGCGGAAATTTCTGCGGCAATGGTCTGCGCTTCATCAAGATCCCTGCTGTTGGCAATTATTTTTATCTTCTCTCCGACTTCATTTTCTGTCCAGAGATTTTTACCTTTTCTGCCTTTATTGTTTGCAATTACACTGTTTGCTGCATTAAGGATTGTCGATGTACTTCTGTAGTTCTGCTCAAGTCTGATCACCTGCGCATCAGGAAAATCCTCCTCAAAGTTAAGTATATTTCCTATATCCGCTCCTCGCCACGAATAAATACTCTGGTCATCATCACCACATACGCAGAGGTTTCCCCAGCCGGAGGCAATAAGAGCAGTCATTTCGTACTGAAGAGGGTTTGTATCCTGATACTCATCCACAAGAACATATTTAAACCGTCTCTGATAATACAAAAGTGCATCATCGCAGGTTCTGAGGAGAGTCACCGTATGATACAAAAGATCATCAAAATCCATTGCACTATTTTCGCGGAGCTTTTTTGAGTAAAGCTTATATATCTGAGAAAGATATTTGTCTGTTATACCATCATTATAGATTTCTTCGAATTCTTCGGGAGATATGTAATCATTTTTTGCCCTTGAAATAACACTTTGTGCAAGTTTCGGAGCAATGACTTTATCCGACACATTTATTTCTGCAAGGCAGTCCTTAATTAATTTTTCGCTGTCTTTTTCATCGTATATAGTGAATGAGCGGTCAAAGCCTATTTCTTCCGCATATCTGCGAAGTATCCTTACGCATATTGAATGGAAAGTTCCCATCCACATATCAGAAATATTGTATATACCGAAGCTTTCTATTCTTGTTTTCATTTCCTGCGCGGCTTTATTTGTGAATGTGAGTGCCAGTATCTGATAAGGCTGAGCAAGCCCTTCATCAAGTATATACGCTATTCTGTGAATAATAGTCCTTGTCTTTCCGCTTCCTGCTCCTGCAAGAATCAAAAGTGGTCCTTCCGTTGTTGTTACAGCAAGCGACTGCATATTGTTAAGTCCTTTTAATAAATCCATTATACTCCTTCTTCATATATGGGGAAACCTATTTCTATTACGGTACCATTCCCTAAGGTACTCCGTGCAGATATAGTTCCTTTATGTGCTTCCACGATAAATTTAGCAATTGACAGACCGAGCCCTGTACCTCCCTGACGACGGGACCGAGCCTTGTCCGCCCTGTAAAAACGATCAAAGATTTTATCAATATCTTCTTCTGAAATGCCGATTCCCGTATCTGTCACGCTGACATTGACCATTCCGTTGTATGAGCCTGCACTGACAGTAATGCTTCCGCCATCAGGTGTATATTGCAATGCATTATCAAGTATTATCAACATAAGTTGCTCAATTTTTGATTTGTCCGCAAAAATATACAATGGGGTATTTTCAGTAATCAGACTTATGCCTATATTCTGTTCCGATGCGGCAGGGCTTACTGATAACACTATTTCATTGAGGAGTTCAGAAATATCTGTTTTAGTAAATTCTATATCTGTCTGTTTCAGATCTGTCCTTGCAAGGAACAACAAGTCTGTTATAAGTTTTTCCATCCGCTCCGTCTCTTTATATGCATTTTCAAGCCAAGGAAGCTGACTTCCCACATCTTCTTCGGGACTGCTCATAACAAGATCAAGATTCGTCCTTAGAATCGTTATTGGAGTTCTCAGCTCGTGCGATGCATCGGCAACAAATTCCTTCTGTTTGTTCATATTGTTTTCAATAGGAATCATGGATCGGCCGGCAATGAAATATCCGCACAAAAAAGAAATACATACTCCAAAAAACGCACTGACTGTCAATGAATTGAAGAGCTTTTCATTGAATGCATTTTTTTCATTCATATTTCCGACAAGCTGAATAACCCTTAAATCACCCTTGTCATCTGACAATATTGTGGAACACACACGGATATTTGTATCGTTATAATGATATTCGTGAATATAGTAAATTCCGTCGGGTTCATCCAGAGTGTTTACGCTCATAGTGTCATCAGCAAACAATGCCTCCCTGCACTTGTTCAGAACCTCATCTTCATAGTTGAAATTCTTCTGTGATTCTACAATTGTATTATTGCCGTCCCATACGCAAAATGACAACATTGATTTTTCCAGACGCTCTGTCAGGTAGACGTAATCTTTGTTGAGCTCATCATCCAGCAACGATACAGGTTCATTTCCCATCAAATTGACGAATCGCTTCATCTGATAAGCCGACGACATAAGCTCAGCATCCGTATTCTGAACTATTGTCATTCCTACACTGAAATATATATAAAGTATAATAGCCAACAATATAGAAAATGTCACAACAGCATTCACCATCGTAAGCTTAAACTTTATCTTATTTAAATTATTCATACTACTCTTTTACGAGGCTGTAGCCGAGGCCTCGTTTCGTAATTATTTTTACATTTTGGCTCGGTTGCAGTTTTTTTCTGAGATAATGAATATAGATCTCGACGGTATTATCCATAGCATCGCTTTCAAATCCCCATACCGTATCCAGAAGATGCTCTTTCGAAACTACTTTTCCCGCATTACGGATGAGTATATCCATTATATGCACTTCTTTTGCTGTAAGGCTCTGTACCTCTCCGCCGATTTCAAGCGTTGCGTTATCGGGATTAAACACGACATCTCCGAATGATGCTTTTTCGCTGTCCACGATTTCCGGTCTTCTTCTTGACAGTGCTCGCACCCTTGCAATAAGCTCCTTCGCCGAAAAAGGCTTTGTCAGATAATCGTCCGCACCAAGCTCGAGACCTTTTACCTTATCATCTATACTGTCTTTTGCAGTAAGCAACAGAACCGGTGTATGAATTCCCTGCTCACGTACCCTGCGGAGAACTTCCAGTCCATTCATTTCCGGAAGCATTATGTCCAGAACGATAACATCATATATATTCTTCTGCGCCTGAATAAAGCCACTCACCCCATCGTATACTACATCGGTGGGGAGATTATTCTTTTCCATAAGCTTACTGAGCGGTTCTGAAATACCGATCTCGTCTTCAACCAATAAAATTCGCATATTGCCTCCTTCTACTGTTATTATATCATTATAGGATAATTAAGCACTTTTATCAAGCAAAAAGCCTTTTGATGATCGTTAAACGCTGTCGAATTTTGATTTTTTTATTAAAATTTCATTAAAAAACGTTTTCAATAACCCAAATTTCTGGTTTTTGCTTTACTTTTACGGAGATCGGGATATAATTGATTACAGGAGTGATGAAATATGATTAAATGTCCACAATGCGGATATAAATACTTGGGCAAGATTGGAAGAAGGAAATATTTCTGCTCCAACTGCTTCTCGGAAATATTCGTATCAAACAACAAATGTAAAGTTATGTCCCTTAATGAAAAGGGCGTTCCAACGGTAATTAAAACACTAAAGGCCAAACCGGCGACAAAATCATGAAACAAAAACCCGCAAACCCTGTTTGCGGGTTTTTGTTTTGGTAACACAATTTAAAACACATTGCATTTTTTGTCTCGTTAATTTCCCATTGCACTGCAGATACTATCACATGAATACAAAAGAAAGGCAGTGTAACATGAGAAATGTAAAATTTAAATTAATTTGTTTGTCTCTTACTTTTATGATGTGTTTTTACTCCTTGAATTATTCAACGAATTACGGAATATGTGATTTTTATGCCAGACAGTTTCAAGGAAAAATCAGCTCTGTTTCGGATACAAACCATCCGGTGAAAAAAATTTTAAATTTATTTGCAAATGAAGAAGGTATTTTGGCGAAACCTGCAAATATAATAAGTGAAAGTACTTCCTCCGCAAATGTTGTGTCGACAGAAGAACAACAAATGGTGTACGTTGGAGGAGACTTGATAGGCATAAAGCTAAATACGAAAGGAGTGATCGTTGTAGAGTACGAAACTTTGTGTCATACCGACGATTCCGTTTCATGCCCAGCCAAAGATGCGGGGATTTTACCCGGAGATGTGATTACCCACATTAATGGAATGGAAGTAAACAGTGCTGAAGAGTTCGGAAAGATTCTTGCTGTATCAGGAGTGACAGAATGCAAAGTTTCGCTCATAAGGGAAGAGGTAAATAAGGAATTAACTGTCACAAGCATCATGTGTTCAGACGGCATTATACGCATCGGGCTGTGGATCAGAGATAATGTAATGGGACTCGGGACGCTGAGTTTTATTACAGCTGACAAAACGTCCTTCGCTGCACTTGGACATTCGATAAGCGATTCAACTACAGGAATAACCGTTCCGATAAAGGAGGGCGAACTTGTGGGCGCAAGTGTTATAGGAATTGTCAAAGGCAGAAAAAGTACTCCGGGTGAAATACGGGGTATCCTTCAAAAATCCGAAGACCCGAATGGTCTGATTGAGAAAAACAGTGAATTCGGCATATACGGAAAGTTAAATGCAACAGAAGATTATTTTGAGGAAAGAAAACTTTATCCTGTTGCAAAAATTGAGCAGATCAAAGAAGGCAAAGCCACTTTAATAACAACAATAGACAACGAAAAGCACGAATATAATATCGAAATCGAAGAGATAAAGATGCAGAACTATCCTGCGGTAAAGTCAATGAAAATAAGGATTTCAGATCCGGAGCTGATAAAAATCACAGGAGGTATAATTCAGGGTATGAGCGGAAGCCCTATTATTCAAAATGGAATGGTGGTTGGCGCCCTGACTCACGTCATGATGAATGATCCGACACGTGGTTATGCAATTTTTGCTGAATGGATGCTTGATAATTGCAGTAGCTGTCAAAATATGACAGCTTTCTGCTTACTTAATTTGTATAATGAAGCAGAAAAAAATAAAAACGGAGATAAACAAGAAATGAAGAAAAACAGAGTATGTATAGCAGACGACAACGCAACATTCGCAGCGTCTCTCGAAAAAAGAATCAACAAATCTGACTATTTTGTTGTGGATTTCATTGCCGCAAACGGAAAAGAACTGATGGATTACATAAGAAAGGAATTTCCTGAAGTAGTTATTCTCGATATAGTAATGCCTATTACTGACGGATTGGATGTACTTATGAGCATTAAACGTAATATGCCGGATTATAATCCCATAATAGTAATGGTTTCGGCTATAGGTGGAGAGAGTTACACCAAAAGATGCATATCTATGGGTGCAGATTATTATTTTGTAAAACCGGTGAATCTGGAAGAGTTTACGAATCGTCTCGAAAAACTCGTTACCCCGGAAGTAATCAGAGAAGATGAAAAATCGCTCTCATACTACGAAAACCCATCAAGACTCAACGCCCATGCGCCGAGAACTTATAATTTTACAGCCAAGTATGCAGATATAAAGGATCAGCATCTTCTGATAACAGAAATTCTGCGAGAAATAGGAGTTCCCGCACATATTAAGGGTTACTCATATATGCGGGAAGCAATAAAAATTGTAGTGTCAAGACCTGAAATGCTCGGCCAGATCACAAAAGAGTTATATCCGCGCGTAGCACACAAATTCGCGACAACCCCATCAAGGGTTGAAAGAGCGATACGTCATGCCATCGAGGTTGCCTGGTCAAGAGGCAAAGTTGAGGAGATAGATGAGATCTTCGGATATACCATCGATAATGCCAAAGGAAAACCCACAAATTCTGAATTCGTTGCAATGATCGCTGACAGAGTCAGAAATATTATGGGAGAGTATGTGTAGAAACATCGCGTAAAATACAGCTTTATGCCTAACACATCTGATTCATTATACAATGCAAAGGAAAATCTTTCTGACATTTCAGACCGTCAAATTTTTTGACGGTTTGTTTTTTTGCTAACCTTTCACTGAAAATCAGGAAAAATGTAATAACATTTATCTTCGGGCACATAGTACATGCAGCGCCCGAAGATAATAATATTAAAATAGTTTATCAGCCAGTCAAAAGCTATCAAAATACTGATGTATTTTTACTTATGCGAATCTTTCTTGTCATCACCGGTAAAATTTCTCTTATAGTATTCACTTATTTTCTTCTTCGCCCTACATATTGCATTATCTACCTGTTTTTTCTTCAGTCCAAGCAGATCGGCGATCTCTCCGTATGAACGACCTGCAAGATATTCGTTAAATATGGTATACTCATATCTGGTAAGCATGTCCTTCATCACCTGAAAAATATCTTTTACTACTATATCACTGATGATATACTCGTCCCCATAGCTCCCCACCACATCAGCGACTTCAATGTCACATAAATCAACCAATGTATAGGCCGAACATCTTGACAGTGCATTTTGTGACCTGAGTAGCTGATACATCTGATACTGCATACACTTTGACGTGTATGTATAAAAACTTACGCCTCTGGAGGCATCAAATGTCTTTACTGACGAAAACAAACCTATCATACATATCTGAGTGAAATCATCATATTCATAGCCTTCAATGAATACTCTGGCAGCATGGTAGTCCGCAAGATTTTTATATCTTTGTAAGATCTCCTCAAATGCATCTTCATCCCCTTCCTGCCTGTACAATTCAATCAATGCAATGTCATTCAGTTCTCCATATTCTCTGCTCATCTGCGTCTCCCATTAATTTATTTTATTATTAATTTTATTAATATATATAATATATTTATATTTTTGTCAAGAGGGGTATTGTCAACTTTTTGATTGAAAACGTTATTTTTAGACACATGTCGATAATTTTATTGTGTGATTGATGGGAAATTCAATATCATTTATGGTATAAGATTATTTAATTTGTCTGTAGAATGTATCATAATTCTCCATATTTCTCATTTACAAAGTCGTATATTGTATACAGATAAGCGAGGTAAATTATGTATGTATATGCCGAAGAGATATTTATGGTAAATTTCATAATGGATTATATGCTTGCACACTTCGTCTGTTCCATAAAAAATCATAGGAAAACAAAACTAAAATGTTTTATATGTGCGTTAATAGGAGGTGTGTATGGGGTATCGAGTCTTTATATACATATGGGCATACAGCATAAAATCATCACCTGCTTTGCAATGGGATACATAATAGACAAAAGTTGCGTGTATGAAACTGTCATATCGTCAGTTCTGATGTTGTTGGGATCATTCATATGTGCAGGAAGCATAACGGCACTTTCATATTTATGTTCTTCACAATATATATCGTCCGCAGATATTGATTATATTATAGTTTTTTTCGGCTCTGTTGCAGGTCTGTATATATTCGACAAGTGTATTCTGACAATAAACAAATCTGCAGACATTAAGGATAACATTATACGGGCGAAAATAAGTATGTGCCACATATGTACATATATATACTTACTCAACGACAGCGGAAATCTTCTCAGAACAACTGATGGCAAGAGTGTGATTATCGTTGATAAATCAGTATTTTCAGCACTATGTCCGGATGTAGATGTTGAAATCGTTTCTGATGATATTAAAAGAGTAAGAGAAGCTTTACCCGAGGAACTTCAAAAAAGAGCCGGAATAATAACAGCTGAGGGAATTACAGGGAAATACAATATGTTACTGCTAAAAATTGACAATGTAAAACTGTACGTAGATACAGGGACCGAAATCTCCCCTGCTTATGTAGCATTTGCTCATATTGACGATGAACGATTCAGTGGAATAATAAATATGAATTTAATATCAAAGGAGGCATCAAAATGATAAGAAAAATTTTCAGAAGGATAATTCAGTATTTCAGACCGAGGGAAAAGGTGTTTTTTGTAGCTTCTTACGAATATCTTCCCACACCGCTGGAAAAAAAAGAGGAATCCGAGCTGATTGCTCTGATGCGAAACGGAGATGTTTCTGCAAAAAACAAACTTATAGAACATAATCTTCGTCTGGTGATCTACATCTCAAGAAGGTACGATTCCATACAAATGCAGGAAGATCTTATTTCAATAGGAACTATCGGGTTGATAAAGGCAATAAACACATTTGATCCGGATAAAAACATCAAGCTCGCAACATATGCTTCAAAATGCATCGAAAACGAAATTCTTATGTATCTGAGAAAAACAGGCAAACAACGATCCGAAATTTCTCTTGATGAACCACTCAGTACAGACTGGGATGGAAATGAGCTGGTTCTTGCTGACATAATTTCATCTGATGAGTTACCCGTATCTTCCAATCTGGAAAAAGAGAGCGAGATCATAATGCTGCGGGAAGCAATTAATAAATTGAGCAAAGATGAACAACTTATTATAGCTCTCAGGTTTGGCATTGGCGGCAACAGAAGAAGAACACAAAAAGAAGTAGCCGATATTCTGTGCATTTCACAATCGTACATATCAAGACTTGAAAAAAAAATAGTGAAAACGTTACGAAAAGAGATGAAATATTGTTAAATCGAAGTGCTTATGTTATAATGAAACAAAAATAAACTCTTCGAGGTAGCATATGAGCGAAGAAACGAAATCAACTTCACAGAAAAATAAAAAAACAAAGAAAAAGAATCGGACTTTAGATATATTACTTGTCGTATGTCTGGTGGGACTTATTGTCAGCGGGTATTTCCTCGTTCAGGATATTGTCCCAAGAATCAAGAACGCAGATGCAATCAAAGATATCCAGCAGGTCGCACCTATAGTGTCTGTGGAAGAAGATCCCGATAAACTTCCATCTATTGAATACCTGAAAGAAATAAATAAGGATATTATCGGATGGATAAATATCAGCGGAACAAATATTGACTTCCCCATACTGCAGTGTTCCAACAATGATTATTACCTGACGCATTCTTATGATGAGACATGGAATGATGCGGGAAGTATATTTATCGATTATGAAAACTCCCCTGACTTTTCCGATCAGAATACCGTAATTTACGGACACGCAAGACTTGACGGCTCTATGTTTGCCCAGGTGCTTTACTATAAAAAACAGGCACAGTACGAAAAATCACCGTTCATTACAATAGTACTTGAAGGCAAGGTATATTATTACCAGATATTCTCAGCAAACGTCGTGGAAGCATCTTTTGATTACAGAGAATCTGACTATGGTAATAATTTCATGGACTTCATAGAAGATATGAGGGATTCGTCAAGAATTGATTCTGCGGCGAAAGTAACTAAGGACAGCAAAATTATTACACTTTCTACTTGCACAAATGTAATTGAAAACGGCAGACTTGCAGTTTTGGCAGTATTACTTAATCCTGACGGAGAAAAAATTGACCTGAACGATTACCCAATTTAAATAAAAAGAGAGGATATAAAACATCCTCTCTTATTTTTTAATAATCATCATCGCCATCATCAAACTCAGCAACTGAGGTTGTCCGCCCTTCATCATCAAGCGTCACACAATTTCCGATGAACATAGCTCCGTCATCAATTATAAGACTCTGAATTTTAGCGTCTCCCGTAAGCTTTCCCGTTGAAAGAATTCTCAACTGTTCACAGCAGATAAGGCCGTCGACAGTACCAAGAAGGTGTACATTCTTTGCCGTAATTGTACCGCTTATAAGTGCATTTCTACCTACAATAAGATTTCCCGTAAGCGCAATATTTCCTTTAAGCGAACCATCAAAACGCATTGAACCGCCTGCGGTAATGTCACCGACAAAAATTATATCGTTTGAAATGATGGATTCGACCTGTTCATAGTTTACTCTGTTTACATTCTGTGATTTTCTCATTGTTTACCTCAAAATTCAAAACCGTATCCTGCCATCAGTTATTAATATGAATTTCGCAGGATCCAGACGCTCGTTATATTTTATTATCTCAAAATGGAGATGAGTTCCCGTGGAATAACCGGTAGAGCCCATAAAACCGATGATATCGCCTTTTTTCACATTCTGACCGGCAGTAACAAGATATGCACACAAATGTGCGTATTTGCTTTTATATCCATTAAAAATATGATTTATAACAACATAATTCCCATAAATATCATCTTGCGACGCATATTCTATCCGACCACTTGCGGCAGCATATACCGGTGAAGCATACTGACCAGCTATATCAAGTGCATAATGATACGATGGGGACGGATCTGTACGGAAACCATAACCATCGGTTATTACACCTTCCGCCGGGGCATAATCAGGAAAATATTCTTCATCAGATAATATCCCTTCATCATACCGGACATTATATTCGGACTCATTACTGTCCGAAAGCGAAGAATGTACAGTTGTGCCTGTAATATCAGTTATATCACCGGTGCTGACGGATGCGACAGTATTATCTTCTTCGGCCAATCCAAACACACAAAAACCAATAACATAAACAACAAACAATACAACAAATACCAACAGGCTGATCCTGCGATAACTTCGTAATCCGGCACTTGCAAAATACCTTCGGTATCTTCTGTCTTTTCCGGTAAAACTCATACAATCTCCTTATTTATATAAATTATACTATATGAAATCTGTCAAAACAATGAGAATCTTCATTTTTTACAAACCGGATCAACATTTGTGAGGATAATATAGCAATCTTTTGTTGTATCCGGAGAAAAATAAAGATATAATAAAGTTAAGGAGGCCGCAAATGAAAACATTCGACAAACAAACTCTCTCAGCCAACAAAGAGTATCTTGAGCTCTTGGGAAACAAATTCAGAAATATTCCCGCAGCAACAGCGGAGATAATAAATCTGAATGCGATCCTGAATCTGCCGAAAGGCACCGAGCATTTCATTTCCGACATTCACGGTGAATACGGCGCATTTGAACATATTTTAAGAAACTGTTCCGGAAGTATCAGACGAAAAGTTACGGAAACACTCAAAGATAAGCTTGACGAAGATCAGCTCAACGAAATGATAACCGTAATATACTATCCTCAGCAGAAAATAAAACTTCTCAAGGAACAGAACATTATCGATGATTCATGGTACGAACGTACCATAAAAAACCTTATCGAAGTATGCAAAGTCGCTTCAAGCAAGTATTCTCATTCTAAAATACGTAAATCATTCCCTGAAAATTACTCATATATAATTCAGGAGCTTATGTTCAAGAGCGATATTAACGGTGACAGAGAAAATTATTACAATCAGATCATTCGTTCTATGATCGACACCGATGCTTGTGAAGATTTTATCATAAAGATCAGTGAAACCATAAGAAAGCTCTGCCTTGATCATTTACATATCGTTGGTGATATTTACGACAGAGGTTATGCACCGCATATGGTAATGGACACACTGATGAACTACCATACAATAGATATTCAGTGGGGCAACCACGATATTCTCTGGATCGGCGCCGCTGCGGGAAATGCTGCCTGTATAGCAAATGCCGTAAGAATATGCATGCGTTACGGAAACACAGGAATTCTTGAGGATGCATACGGAATAAATATAATTCCTCTTACAATGTTTGCAATGAATACATATCCGGATACGGATCTTGAGCTGTTTATGCCCAAAATCAGCGATGAGATTCCGGATCTTGACGATATAATTCTTGCAAAGATGCAGAAGGCTATTTCAATCATTCAGTTCAAGCTTGAAAATGAAGTAATCGACAGAAATCCCGAATACGGAATGGAAGACAGAAAGCTCATTGATAAAGTTAACTATGAAAACTACACTTTAAATATTGACGGAACAGAATACAAACTTAATACAGAAAGCTTTCCGACAATAGATCCCGATGATCCGGCAAAATTGACGGAAGAAGAAGAAAAAGTCATAAACAGCCTTGTAAGTTCATTCACATCGTCAGAAAAGTTAAGAAGTCATATTGAGTTCATGCTGAATACAGGCGGAATATATCTCCTATGCAACAAAAACCTCCTGCTTCATGCGTGTGTTCCCATGAATGATGATTATTCATTCACGGAAGTTGTTCTTGAAGGTGAAAAATACAAAGGGAAAGCACTTCTTGACAAAGTTGATGAGATGGCAAGAAAAGCATATTACTCAAGTAACGAAAACACGGATATCTTCTGGTATCTGTGGTGTGCACCTACGTCGCCCCTTTTCGGCAAAGATAAAATGGCCACATACGAAAGATATTTCATCAATGACAAGGCGACACACAAAGAACGCTACACACCGTTTTACAAGCACCTTGACGACAGGGCAATGGCCGTCATTATAATGAACGAATTCGGCCTCAATGCCAACGAAAGCCATATTATCTGCGGTCACGTTCCGGTAAAGATAATAAAAGGAGAAAATCCTGTAAAAGCAGAAGGAAAGATCATCTGCATCGACGGTGGATTTGCAAAGGCATATCAGAAGGAAACGGGTATTGCGGGATGCACTCTCACCTACAACTCCTACGGCATGAACCTGATCATGCACGAGCCGTTCAATTCCATCGAAGAATCCGTAACTCACGGGCTTGACATCAAGAGTGAGTCGAGATTTGTTGATTCATCTGAAAAGAGACTTCTTGTTTCCGATACGGATACAGGCGAAAAGCTCAAAAAGCAGATATATTATCTGGAAATGCTCCTTTATGCATACAGAAGCGGTGAGCTTGCTCCGAAAAAATAACATATAAACACAAAACTCCGGAATATATCCGGAGTTTTTATTTATGTGCAGAGATCCGTTTCTCTATTTGGCGGAAATAAAATCAGTCCAGCCGAAATGTACATACAGAATACATATCTATAAATTTGGAACGTGCAATGGAATACGTATGATGTATGTATAAAATCATAAGCAAGGAAAGTCTGCCGTTGATATGAGTTCGACAAATTTGAATTGGCAAAGCTTATCTGGATATTCAGAGAAATGATGCGAAGA
>SVCP01000091.1 GCA_015058295.1 Anaerofustis stercorihominis | reverse complement strand
ATGTTCCTCTTTCAGCCATACCGTCTTCTTCGATATATACTTCGAAGTCTTTTGTAATAACATGTGTCGGGTCAGCAAGCATTACATATTCAAGCTTCTTGATTCTTTCAGAAGCATCTGCCCATGCCTTGTGTACGAAGTGTGAGTCTGTTGAAACTGAGTAGATCTCACATCCAGCAGCTTTGAATTCAGCATATTTGTTCTGAAGATCTTCAAGTTCTGTGGGGCAAACGAATGTGAAGTCTGCCGGATAGAAGAAAAATACACTCCATTTTCCGAGTACGTCTTCTTTTGTTACTGTTTTGAATTCGCCTGTCTGATAAGCCTGTACTTTGAAGTTTCCGATTTCTTTATTGATCATTGACATAATTTTGTCTCCTTTTCTGTTTGTTTTATTTACATTTTTATTATTGACTGATTGTGATTATTTTACGCATTCTCTGCATGTTCCGCCGAATACCAGATTCATCCATTTTATGTTGTCGTTTTCGTCTACGCCGCAACTTTCTTTCGCTTTCTGCAAATCAAGAATTTCAAGATCCTTGACACATCCGCATGTATCACACTCGAAATGTGCATGATCCTTGCAGTTTGCGTCGTAGCGTTCGGTACTCTGGAGAGTTGTTACCCTTCTGATAAGTCCCATTTCTTCCAGGAGTTTGAGGTTTCTATATACCGTTCCGAGACTGAGGTTCGGCATATCCGGTTTAAGTGATTCATATACCATATCCGCTGAAGGATGTTCCTTCGTAGACATCAGGTAATCGTAAATCATATCCCGTTGTTTTGAATGTCTTATTCTTTTTTCCATGGTGTCTACTCTTTCTGTATGTTTTTGATATTTTTCTGTAAATATCCTTTATTTACCTGTACTATATCATACTTTTTCGCACTTGTCAATAATAATTACTATTATTATTTCTTTTTTTATATTCTTTTTTATAATTTATATATTCATGCTGTAAGCTTTGCTCAAAACCATGTTTATATGATATAATTTAATCAATATTATTATAAAAAGGAGTATCACTATGTTTTATATTTCAGACGACAAGAAAAAACTGCAATTTGATAAAGTAATGAATCTTCTGGGACAGACCTACTGGGCACAGAACAGAACAGAAGATCAGGTAAAAACTTCCATCGAACATTCCGTATGTTTCGGTGTATATTCCAAAGAAACAGACGAACAGATAGCTTTTTCAAGAGTTATAACAGACTATTCCACAACATATTACATATGTGATGTTATTGTTGATGAAAAACACCGCGGAAACGGCATTGGCAAAGCTATGATAAATGCCATTACGACAGACGAAAGATTCAGTAATGTATTCGGAATGCTCATTACAAGAGACGCTCACGGACTTTACAGCCAGTATGGATTCGAGGTCGATCCGGAACATTATATGAAACGCAGCGGAAAATAATACTATGAAACTCAAATCCCAAAACACAAAGACAAAAATAATTATTGTTATTTTTGCGGTTTTATTTGTTCTGATTATGGCAGCCTCAGGCATGACGGAATTTTCGTCAGGGACAAAAATCGGATATGTATCAGATAAAGGGAAAGATCACTGGAGCGCACATTACATAAGTATTGACGGGACATTTTTAAAAACAATATATCCAGAGGACGGTCAGGATACTTTATACATAAAGACAGAGACTTCCGAAGGTCGCATCAGCATAACTGTTGAAGACAGAAATTCAAACATACTGTACAGGAATGATGATACTGTTAACGATGAATTCCGTCTGAAAATCGATGGAAAAGTAAAAATCCGTATAGAAGCTGACAAACACAAAGGAAGTTTCGATATCAGATGCGAATAGAAAACAATGATGACAAGGAGAAAATATAAACAAGGTAAATAAGAAGCTTATCTCTTTTATTTTAATGATATTTTTGCTCATAAGTGTATTCGGTTGCAATCAGAGGCCTGTATCGGTAGAGACGACTATCAGAGAAATCAGCAAGTACGGAAATATTGAGCTGGAATATTCAGCAACTGCATTCCTTGAGCAGGGATTTGCATATGGCGATATCATTACAGTAAACATTGCAGGCACTCAATATGAAATGCCCATAGGATCAAATTATGCAGATGTTGATACAAATTCTCTTGTCTGCAGGCTTGAGATATCAGCGGAATCCGGAGATGATAATGTTATCCTCGCAATAAATATGGGTGATCTCGCAACGGACGCAGGAATTGCAAAGAAAGAGGCTACACAAGAAGAACCCGGATACAGATGGGATTACTGTGAGGGATTTGAAAGGACATCCACAATCACCATTTCATTAAAGGAATCCGGAGGATATCTTGAGGAGTACACTGTATGTAACCTTGTGAGAACAAATGAAAGAACAGACTAATAACACAAAAGCACTAAATTTTCAATTGATTTCAGATAATTTACAAATTTAAAGCGTAAAAAATAAGCCGGTGCTGTATCCAAAGCATCCCCGGCTGACTCTTCACGCATATTTTTCTTTCAGTTCA
>SVCP01000029.1 GCA_015058295.1 Anaerofustis stercorihominis | reverse complement strand
ATGATTTCGGTTTATTAATAACGAATCACACAACCGGATGCGAAAGCATCCGGCTTTTTTATGTCCGTGACATAAAAAGGCAAATGCATATACATTTGCCTCAGACCGTCAAAAAAAACCTTTTTTTATTATCTTTCAACATTACAGCTTGCTCGGAAAGCAGAAACATCACTATGGTGCGGTTTTTATCTGTACATCAACAAACCGGATACTTGCGTCACTCATATTCACTCTGAAAAATATACTTACATTATACCTCTTCGCTTGCAGGCCCCCACTGTTGTTCCATAATTTACATCCCACTGAAACAAAACCTTTAAAAATATCTTGTTGATAATTGTATTTCAGGACATTACTGATATCCATATCGTTACACTCGAAACTATACATTCCCTGATACTCGTTTAAAATCAGTTGTTCAACATACGAAGGAGCTTTCATATAAAATTCATACAGTGCAATAAGTTCCTTCCGTCGGTCATATTTAAATCTGTAATAATATTTCTCGAGATTTTCACCCAGCATATTTCGTTCATCATATTTTGCTCTTTTACACTCACGATATATTTCATATAAAAGGTCGTCGTCCACATAATAATCATCGGATTTCTTCACTTTTAACCTCTCCCGTTTACAGCACTGATCTGTGCTTTTCTCAGCATTATTTTACTATCATATAATAGTAAAATCAAGTATTTTCCATGGCACAACATATACTGATGTTATTGGGAGAACAGTATGTATTATTATCGTCGATTAAGGGACATGAGAGAAGACCACGACCTTGCACAGAAGGAAGTCGCCGCTCATTTAGGTATAGATCAGAGAGTTTACAGCAATTATGAAACAGGTAAAAGGCAGATTCCCGCGCACCTGCTTATCGGGCTTGCAAAACTTTACAACACAAGCGTTGATTATCTGCTCGGTCTTACAGACGAAACGAAGCCGTATAAAAGAAAGATACAAAAATAACCGCACAAATGTGCGGCAGACCATCAAAAGTCCATGTGGTGGACTTTTTTTGATGTAAAGGGCAAATGCATGACATTTTCCTTTTACATCTCAGTTTTCTGTGCCTGTATCGGTTTCACCGCCTCCGTAAAACGCTCTCATAAACAGCAATATAAACGCAATATAATATTCTATACCGTTTTCAAACGCCGAATGCAACGTGTATTCTTTTTTCATGGCGTTTATAAGATTACATACCAGAAAACAACACAAAAAAGCAAGAATGATAAACTTTTTGTATAAGCTACTGCTTTTCCACCCTTTCAAGATACTCCCCAAAGGAATACTCAAGCCGTTTTATCTTTCCGTTTTCATACACAAGCACCTTGTCGCACAGCTCTTTCAGAAAGTATATGTCGTGTGAGACCACAAGCATTGTTCCTTCGTAGTTTTTCAGTGTCCGTTCAAGCATCTCCCGGCTCGGAAGATCAAGATGCGTTGTAGGTTCGTCAAGAATCAGGAAATCCCGCTGATCTATTATCGGTTCCGCAAGTTTCACTTTCATCAGCTCCCCGAAGCTGAGAGTGGAGAGCTTTGAGTTCATCAGGCGGGCGTTTAAGCCGAGGTTATCGAGGTTTGTTCTCATAAGCCCGCTTATTACACCGAATTTTTCCTGAAGGTATCTCAGAACCGTCTTGTCGCCGTCGGTCATTATGCCGAAGGTCTGCTCAAGAATATACGGTTTTACGCCTTCGCTCACCCACATTTCTCCCGAATCCACGCTGTCAAGCCCGCGGATAATGTTTATGAGGGTGGATTTGCCGCAACCGTTTTTGCCGAAGACGGCGATGTGTTCGCCTCTGTTAATGAAAAAATCACTGTTTTCAAACAGCTTCACATCACCGAAAGATTTGCTTATACCTTCAGCCCTGACAATGCTTCTGCCTTTTGTTTCCGATGAACGTATGCTGAAAAATACTTCCTTCTGCGCCTTTGGTTTTTCTTCGCTTCTCTCAATCAGCTTTTCAAGGCGCTTTTTCTGACTTTTCACCTGATTGTCCATCTTTTTGGCTTTTGCACGGCGGAATTCTTTTGTTCCCATTGTAAGACCGGACTTTGCAGGTTTTGTTGAATCCCTGTGTGCCTTTGCGGACCAGTCATTCAGCCGTGCAATGGCATCCCTTATCTCCTTCTGCCTTTTCACTCCGTCAAGATACCTTGCCATCTGTTCATCGAAAAGCCGCTGCTTTGTGATTGTGTAATCCGTATAGTTTCCGTCATAACGGGTTATTTTTCCGCCTTCAACTTCGATTATCTCACTGACCGTCTCATCGAGAAAAAACCTGTCGTGGGACACTACGATCAGTGTGCCGTAGTATTCGTCGAGAAGGGATATAAGCTCCCTCGTTGCGAAATAGTCGAGGTTGTTTGTCGGCTCGTCGAGAATAAGGATCGTGGGATTCTGCGAAAGTATCTTCGCAAGGGCATATTTTGTTCTTTCGCCTCCGGATAGTGTTCCTTCGCTTTTCAGCCTTTCTTCATCAAAGTCAAGACGGCTGAGTATCATCAATTCCTCACTGTTGGCATCATCGGAGAAATATACCGCCATATCCTCGTTGTCCTGTCTGAGATAAGCAATCGTTTCTCCTTCGCCGATAATTACATTTCCGCTGTCCGCTTCAATTATGGATGAGATGATCTTGATAAGGGTACTTTTTCCGGCACCGTTACTTCCGACGATACCAATTTTTGAGAAGTAATTTATTTCGAATGTGATATTTCTGAGTACGTCGTGTTCTCCGAATGATTTTGAAATGTTGTTTATCTTTATCTGCATATTTATCCTTTCATAATACAAAATGGCCGCAGGAAAGTTATGCCGCCCGTAAATACAACAGATTTATATCTGAAGCACAGGCATATTTGTTTCCCGCAAATTACGGCACGGAAAAACACCGGCCGCATATCAAAATATTGTCAGAAAGAATATCCGCACATTTTATTCACCTCAGAGTTTACTTGACTGAATACTACCATAAATACATTTATTATGCAACAGCATCATAAGAGCATAAATCGCCGTATGTAACGGGGCTTATCGTTTGATGATACGGCATTTATTGTTTGTGTTGTGTTTTTATGTGTGTTATAATCCCTGCAGACAGACAGTAATTTATCAAATGAAAGGAAATACTCATATGAGACGTTGCCTTGCATCAGCTCCATGCAGAGTCTGAGGAGACTGCGTGGAGGAACAGCTTATGCTGATATCCTCAGACTTTGCTTCGGTATGAACAAATACGAAAAGGAGCAAAGAAATGAAAATAATAAACAAAGACGAATTACACGAATTAAAGGATTTTCTTATTCTGTGGAGTACCCAGAGCATATCCCAGCTTGGAAGCAGTATCACATCGTTTGCACTTACGTTATGGCTGTATGAAAAGACAGGTTCATTGCTGAGTACGGCACTTCTGAGCATATGCTCATATGCGCCTTATGTCATAATGAGCATATTTGCAGGCGCGCTGACAGACAGATTCCACAAGAAGAAAACCATGCTTGTATGCGATGTGTTTGCCGTGTGCTGTACGGTGGTGATATTTATTCTCTACAACACGGATTCACTGAAAATATGGCATCTTTATGCCCTTAATGCGGTTTCGGGGCTTATGAACACAATTCAGCAACCGGCCTCGGAAGTTGCCATGACACTGATAATTGACGAAAAGCATTATATGCTGACAAGCTCTCTTAAATCATTGTCCCGATCAGCCATCTCCATCCTCAATCCGCTGATCGCAACGGCGTTATATTCTTTTGTGGGACTTAACGGAGTAATCATTGCAGACATCGGAAGTTTTATCATAGCTTATGTTGCGTTGCAGTTCTTCGTAAAGATCCCCGAAAGCAGAAGCGGACGAAAGGAAAATGTCATAATTCTTGCAAAGGAAGGGCTCAGATGCCTCAGAGACACACCTCTGATCATGACGCTTATAGTATTCATGTCAGGTGTAAACCTCATATCCTCCGCATTTGAAGCGACACTGCCGGGATATGTCCTCCCGAATCCCAAAGGCGGACAGACTGTTCTCGGCATCGTTTCGTCCTGTTCGGGAATTGCCATGATCACAGGAAGTCTGATTGTTTCAGCACTTCCGAAGCCGAAAGACAGAGTGAAAGTGGTTTATCTTACTATGTTGTTTTCCGTAGGTTCGGAAAATCTGCTTCTGGCATTTTCAAGAGAGCCTGTGATGTGGTGTATCGGGCAGCTCATCGGATGGACACTCGTTCCCGTAATGAGTGCAAATCTTGATTACATATTCCGAAAGACCATTCCCGTTGAATTGCAGGGGCGTGTATTTGCCTGCCGCAACACATTCCAGTTCTTCACCATTCCCATCGGATTATTTCTCGGCGGTTTTATGGTGGATAATGTATGCGAGCCGTTTATGAAGGCTCATGGGACATCTGCTGTTCTCGGTACGCTGTTCGGTACAGGGAAAGGCTCCGGTGCCGCGCTGATGATGTTTATTCTCGGTGTAAGCGGAATTATGATATGCATTATCACGGGAAGAAGGCTGAAAAAATATAAATTCGATGACAGATAAATAAATACCCGGCCGTATTTCAGGTCGGGTATTTTATTTTTCATATGAGTATTCCTTCCAGATGATCCATTTCGTGCTGGATTATCTGTGCGGTGAAGTCGGAGAAAGTCTTTCTCTTCTTTCTGAATTTCATATCATAATATTCCACGGATATTTTCTTATGCCTTACAGTGGGTCTTTCGCCTTCAAGGCTCAGACACCCTTCCTCCGCTTCGTATGTTTCGTCGGAACGGAATGTATACACGGGATTTATCATCACCACAACTCCGTCATTTGTGCATACGGCGATTATGCGTTTGTTCACTCCTATCATATTTGCCGCCATCCCCACACAGCGGTCAAGATTATTCTCGAGTGTATCCTTCAGATCAACCGCAACGGAAATGTCATCGGCAGTTGCGTCCGTTGATTTAAGTGCGAGGAAAAGTACGTCCTTACATATTTCACGGATCATTATGCATTCTCCTTCTGCATTTCATTTGCCATCATCTTTGAGGCTGTTGTAAGGAGCATAAGAGATATTACAAGAGATACGAGCACGAATATGTATGAAACTGCCCAGCCGCCTGTAAAGTCAAACATAAATCCGATCAGAGGCGAACCGACGGAGAACGCAATATTCGATGCGATGCTCATATACGGATAATATCTCGGATAAAGCTCACTGCCGAAGGTGTTGTTGGCAATAAGCGTAAAGCCTACGGATGTTGTGGCGGTCATAGGTCCGAAAAGAAGTGAGCACAGTATCCCGAAGTTTGCGCCGAATCTGTCTGCAAAGAACAAGCCGAATATACCGATCATACCGAATACGGTCACAAGATACACAGCTTTGTTGATACCGTAACGGTCATTGAGCCAGCCGATGCCCAGCTTTCCTACGAATTCCCCTGCAAGATATCCCGAAAGCATCATAGCGCCGATTTCCGACGAGAAGCCTGCGGAGGATGCGATATTCTGCATATGTCCGGAGTGATTCATGCAGACAGTAAATAGGAATGAAAACACGAGCATCATAAGAAACGGCTTTGATGAGAATATTTCCTTTGTGGAAATATCCGCTGCCTGATTTTTTTCCACAGCCACGTTTTCGTCGGATTTAATATGATCTTCTTCACCCCATGCCTTGACTCCTCTGTCAGACGGACGTGTGCGGATAAACAGCCACACAACAGGTATCGTCGCAAACATAAGTCCGCCTTTGAGCATTGCTGCATATCTCCAGCTGTAATTCTGTATAATGGAGTTTAAAAGCGGATTCATGATTATTCCCACAACACTGCTGACACTCATTGTTATTCCCACAACAAGGCCGTTGTTTTTCACAAACCAGTTGTTGATGACGGACGTAATGAGCATAAAACAGCCTATACCGACGCCTGTACCGAGGAGAGCACCGGTAATATAATACTGCCAGATGTTGTTAATAAATCCCTGGGAAGCAAATGCTGTTCCGCTGATGATTGCGGAAAGCGTCATAAGTTTTCTTACATCTGTTTTTGTAAGTGCACGTCCGACCCACGGCGCAACCGCAGACATAAACACGCACATTACCGTGGACTGTGTGGACATTGCCCCAAGCCCCACACCGAATTCCTTTGCAAGGACCGGAACAAATATGGAGTTGCAGTTTGTTCCGACACCTATGCTGGCACCTGTAAAAATACAGCAGGCAATCATGGTTATCCACGGATATATCTTCTGTCTTGTATCATTGTTTTTAACACTCATTATGATTTCTCCCAAAATATGTCATACAAAAAGACATAATATCACACATTTTATGTATGTGCAATTATTTAATCTGAAAAGATGAAAAGTTTTGATAACATAACTATAACTGTCCGTATAAAAAAAACACCGCCTCAGTGGCGGTGAGAACATATACTATTTCAGATTTACTATTTCAGATTTTCCGGATTAAGCCCTTTAAGTTCTTCAGGAACGAAAATGCCGTTTTCCCTTATAAGAACATCGTCAAAATAAATCTTTCCCGGATATTCTTCGGACTGTATGCATACAAGATCCCAGTGTACTGCGGAGGAGTTGCCGTTGTCGGCTTCTTCGTATGCCGCTCCCGGTGTAAAGTGGAAGCTTCCTGCGATCTTTTCGTCGAAAAGTGTATCAAGAATGGGCTTTGTGACGTAAGGATTCACTCCGATTGCAAATTCGCCGACATATCTTGCGCCTTCGTCCGTATCGAGTATCTCGTTGATCTTTTCAGTGTTGTTTGCTGTGGCTTCGATGATCTTTCCGTCCTTGAATTTAAGGCAGATATTCTCAAACACAAATCCGTCTTCCATGCTCTGTGTATTGAATGAGATCACTCCGTTTACGCTGTCACGTACGGGCGCTGTAAAAATCTCTCCGTCGGGTATATTGCACTGACCGGAACATTCTATTGCGGGAAGGCCTTTTATACTGAATGTAAGGTCTGTTCCTTCGCCTACGATATGAACTTTGTCTGTCCTGTTCATAAGCTCCACAAGCGGCTGCATAGCCCTGCTCATTTTGTCATAATCAAGACAGCATACATCAAAGAAATAATCCTCAAAAGCTTCCTTGCTCATTTTTGCGGACTGTGCGCTTGAGCCGTTGGGCCAGCGGAGAATGACCCATCTTGTGTTGTCAACTCTTTCACGGAGCACAGGGTTGAGAATGAGATTTGACATATTCATCTTTTCTGAAGGCACATCGCTGAGTTCATACATATTGTCCGATGAAGATACTCCTATATATGCATCCATCATCTTCATTCTGTAAAGCTGATAATCACACATCGTATCAAGCTGTTCTTTTGTGTATCCCATCAGAAGCTCCCTTGATATGCTTCTGTCGGAAATTTCCATATGCGGATACGCTCCGACTTTGTACACTTCTTTTATGAGTGCCTTTGCCATATCCATAGTGTCATTTCCGATGACATTTATAAGAACGTGTTCCCCTTCTTTTATTTTAAGGGATATATTTACAAGATTATATGCGAGTTTTGTTATTCTGCTGTCCATATTTCCTTCCTTTCTTTACGGGTAATTATATAATATCCGTCTGTCTTACACAATATTTTCAGAGCTGTTTGCCCGTAAAATTTGATTTGACGGATTTTTTACATTTTTGATGGGTGTTTTCGGGACAATTTCGCTTTTCATACATAACAATGCCCGTTTTGTTGTGAGAAAATGCATATTTTATGCTAAATTTGCCTCGTTTGGCTGTTTTTTTTATAATTATGTGGTAAAATAATTGTAACTGTAAATATGCGACAGTGTGTATACACTTCGTAATACATAAATTTTCAAATGAATAACTCGAGGTAAATAATGAACATACTTGTTGTCGGAAGCGGCGGAAGAGAACACGCTCTCATTGAAAAGATCAGAGAAAGCGAACTTTGCGAAAAAATTTATTGTGCACCGGGCAATGCGGGCATCGCGCAGGTTGCAGAGTGTCTTGACATTCAGCCTACGGACATTGAAGCATTATGTAATTTTGCGAAAGAAAAACAGATCGGCCTCACGGTAATCGGTCCGGAAGCTCCCCTTGTTGAAGGTATCGTGGACAAATTCGAGTCAGAAGGTCTCAAGGCATTCGGCCCGAGCAAAGATGCCGCACGTTTCGAAGGAAGCAAGGCTTACACAAAGAAATTCCTCCAGAAACACAACATCCCCACAGCACAGTACAAAGAAGTGCATACTTTTGAGGAAGCAGTTTCTTATCTTGACAAATTCACATATCCCCTCGTAGTAAAAGCTGACGGTCTGGCAGCGGGAAAAGGCGTATTTATCTGCCCCACAAAAGACGATGCATACAAGGCCCTTGATGATGTAATGAACAAGAAAACTCTCGGAGATTCCGGAGATGTTGTTGTGCTCGAAGAATACCTTGACGGTGTTGAAACAAGTGCACTCTGCTTTGTTGACGGACAGACACTCATCCCCATGACATCATCAAAAGACTACAAGAGAATCTTTGACAACGATATGGGCGACAACACAGGCGGCATGGGAACATACTCCCCGAATCCTCTTGTTGACGAAGCTATGGCTGAGAAGATCGAAAAAACTGTTCTCGCTCCCATTATGAAGGGATTCCTTGATGACGGAATCGTATACAAAGGCGTTCTTTATGTTGGTCTTATGATCTGCGACGGTGTACCGAAAGTGCTCGAATTCAACGTTCGTTTCGGCGACCCCGAAACACAGGTACTCATGCTCAGACTTGAAACTGACCTTGTAAAGATCATGCTCAGCTGCTGTGACGGCTTCCTTTCCAGACAGGAAGTAAAATGGAAGGAAGGCTGTGCCGTATGCGTTGTTATGGCTTCCGGCGGATATCCCGCATCAAGCGAAAAAGGCGTTGTAATCAACGGTCTTGATTCCGTTTTCGATGAAAACATCAAGATCCTCCATGCGGCAACAAAAATCGTTGACGGTAAATTTGCCACAAACGGTGGCAGGGTACTGAATATCTGCGCACTTTCCGATACCATCGAAAACGCAAGACAGTCTGCTTACAAAGCTGTTGAAAAGATTACCTTCGACAGAATGCAGTACCGCTCGGACATCGCAAAACTCGACAAATAATTTTCTATTGAATGTGAGTACAGACTATGAAAATGAAAGAACTGCGTGACAGGCTCACCCAGTCAGGTTATGATATAAGCGAAAGAATGATCAAGTATTATATCGAGCTCGGAATCCTCCCGCAGCCGGAATATACTTTCTCCAATCAGGCGAATTATGACAGGATCCACCTTTTACGCCTTAAAAGGATCGGATATATGAAACAGAACGGAAAGTCATTCCCGGAGATAAAGAGACTTCTTCTGAATGAGCAGAAGGACAAAAAAAAGATTGCCGAAAGAAAAGGCATATCTTTCGAGGAATTCAGCTATTCTTTCATGGCTTATGCAATGGAAGAGCTTGATTATCTCACCACAGAACTTAAAATCCAGCATCATCCCTCACAATATACAAAAGATGAGCTTCTTGAAGAAAGCGAATGCAACAAGCTTGTTTTTGAGCTTGCCCTTGATACAGGTGTTCTCAAAGACAAAGAGTATTACAACACAAACGAGCTACTTATTCTTATCTGTGTAAGAAATCTCATCGAGTGCAAGATCGGCACAAACGAAAGCGGCGGGCTTGTGGAAAAAATCAGCGACATCAGCAAGATCAATTCCATCAGCAGTCAGTTTGCATCGTTCTTCGCAAGAGACAAAGATATGAGATGGATATACTCTCAGCTCAGCAACTGGCTCATCGAGGACAAACTCCAGAAAATGGACGAATCACTTCCGGGGGAAATATAATATATGGCGCAAAGACAAGAATTAACGAGAAACTTTTCCATAATTGCCCACATTGACCACGGCAAATCCACTCTCGCAGACAGACTTATCGAAAAGACAGGTCTTATCGCACAGAGAGATATGGTCAGCCAGGTCCTTGACAAAATGGACCTTGAAAGAGAAAGAGGAATCACCATCAAGCTTCAGGCCGTACGCCTCCTGTATACGGCAAAAGACGGCAAGCAGTACACCCTAAACCTCATCGACACACCGGGACATGTTGACTTCACATACGAAGTATCCCGTTCTCTCGCTGCCTGTGAAGGCGCTGTGCTTATTGTTGACGCAACACAGGGTATTCAGGCACAGACACTTGCAAATGTGTATCTTGCCCTTGAAAATGACCTTGAGATCATTCCCGTAATCAATAAAATAGACCTTCCCAGTGCTGATCCGGAAATGGCAATAAGGGAGATAGAGGACTACATCGGCCTCCCTGCAGAAGATGCACCGAGGATCTCAGCGAAAGAAGGGCTTAACATAGAAGATGTTCTTGAAGCAATCGTAAGAGACGTTCCGCCACCTGCGGATAATGATGATGCACCTCTCCGTGCGCTTATTTTCGACAGCTATTATGATCAGTACCGTGGCGTAATCGCTTCGATCCGTATTGTGGACGGCGTTCTCAAAGCAGGGGACAAGATTCGCTTTATGGCAACGAACAAGACATTCGAAGTGGAAGAAGTAGGCATCTTCGCAGACATTCTCCGCCCTGTGGATATGCTCCATTCGGGAGAAGTAGGATATATCACAGCTTCTATCAAGAATGTTGCGGACACACGTGTCGGTGATACGGTAACATCCGTCGAAAGACCTGCAGAAGAACCTCTGGCAGGTTACAAGACGATCCAGCCTATGGTTTACTGCGGAATATATCCTGCTGACGGATCAAAATATGAAGATCTTAAAGCGGCTATCGCAAAGCTCAAGCTCAACGACGCTTCACTCGTATACGAGCCGGAAACAAGTGCCGCCCTCGGATTCGGTTTCCGCTGCGGATTTTTGGGACTTTTGCATCTCGAAGTAACACAGCAGAGACTTGACAGGGAATATAATCTCGACCTCGTAACCACAGCACCGTCAGTTGCATATAAAGTAATAAAGACAAACGGCGAAGTTCTTGAGGTTTCAAACCCCACAAACCTTCCGAATATGGCAGAAATAAACTATATGGAAGAGCCTTTTGTAAATGCGGATATCATGCTCCCGAAGGAATATGTAGGCCCGGTTATGGAACTGTGTCAGTCAAGACGAGGAATCTATGTAACTATGGAATATGTGGATGACAGCCGTGTTATCCTCAAATACGAACTGCCTCTGAATGAGATCATCTATGACTTCTTCGATGCGCTCAAATCAAGAACAAAAGGATACGCATCTCTTGACTATGAAATTTCCGATTACAGAAAGAGCAAGCTTGTAAAACTTGACATTCTCTTAAACGGAGAAATGGTCGATGCCCTTTCATTCATCGTTCATGAAGATTCCGCATACAAGCGTGGCAGAAAGATGGCGGAAAAACTGAAGAAAGAAATCCCCAGACAGATGTTTGAAATTCCGATTCAGGCAGCCATCGGCGGAAAGATCATTGCCCGCGAGACAGTTGGGGCCCTCAGAAAAGACGTACTTGCAAAATGCTACGGCGGCGATATTTCAAGAAAGAAAAAGCTTCTGGAAAAACAGAAAGAAGGAAAGAAAAAAATGCGACAGATCGGCGTAGTCGAAGTGCCGCAGGAAGCTTTCATGTCAGTACTCAAGCTTGATGAATAAATAATTTAAATTTAAAAAATCTCAGACCGTCAGAATTTTGGCGGTTTGTTATTTAATGGGAGGCGCCGCAGGCGGTGCGGAGAATTCCGCACCTGCCCGGAAGCAGAGCTTCCGGGGCGCATACGGACGAAGTCCGTATCCGCGCCTGCGGCGCCTCGCACCGACAGAAGGAACACTCCTATGAACAAGACATCCATCTACATTCACATACCATACTGCAAATCAAAATGCCGTTACTGCGATTTTCCGTCATACGCAGGAATAGAAGATACCGCAGAAGAATATTTTCATGCACTCCGTAAAGAAATATCTTCAAGCGAATACAAAGGTAAAAAAATAGATACGGTGTTTTTCGGTGGCGGCACACCTTCCGCCGTAGATGAAAAATATATTGCCGGAATCATGCAGTGTCTGCGTAACAATTTCATTCTGCGTGACGACTGTGAGATAACCCTCGAAGCGAATCCCGGCACCCTTACGGAAAATAAGCTTAATACCTATTTTTCTTCCGGCATAAACCGCATAAGTATGGGGATGCAGTCACACGATAACGAGGTTCTGAGTACCTTAGGCAGAATACACCGCTCTGATGACATAATAAAAGGAGTGGAGCTCATAAACAAGGCGGGGTTTTCAAATTACAATCTTGATGTTATGTTCGCCCTTCCCGGGCAGACTGTAAAATGCCTTGAGGACTCCCTTCGTTTTGCGGCGGAGCTGTCTCCGAAGCACATCAGTGCATACAGTCTCATCATCGAAGAAGGCACGATTTTTTATGATATGAGTGAAAAACTAAACCTTCCCGACGAAGAAACGGAAAGAGAGATGTATCACCTCTGTAAAGACGTTCTTTCGGATTATGGTTACGAAAGGTATGAAGTATCCAATTATGCAAAAGAAGGCTTTTTATGCCGTCACAACAAGTTCTGCTGGGATTATGAGGACTATATCGGCTTCGGCTCTGCAGCACATTCTCTCGTAAAGCCCATAAGGCGGCAGAATACTCCCTCCGTCCCGGAATACATCGCAGCAATAAACAAAGGTTGTTCCCCGTCGGAAATATCCATACTCACAATGGATGATATGATAAGCGAATGCATCATAATGGGGCTGAGGAAAACAGAAGGTGTCAGCCTTTCATATCTTACGGATCATTTCGCACATGATCTTCTGAAAGAAAAAGCAGACGAAATAAAGCTTCTCCGTGAGTACGGTTTCGTGAATACAGACAGCGACCATCTGTATATCACAGAAAAAGGCTTTGACATTTCCGACAGCATTACCTTAAAGCTTATTTAATCAGCGCACTTTGCAGACAATAACGGACATATCGTCCTTTGCAATACCCGAAGTAAGTGAGGTAGCGAATGATATGATCTCGTCGGCGAGTTTTTGTGTGCTTCTGTAATTCAGGGAACGGATCATTCCCGCAAGAGCGTTTTCATCATATCCGAAACTGCTGATAAGTCCGTCGCTCATAAGATAAATATAATCTCCCTTTTTCAGAGGGATCTTCACAGTACGACCGAGAGTGTGATCAAGTATGCCTACAGGCAGGGTCTCACTCTTTATTTTTATGAGTTCTTCTCCCCTTTTTATATACGCACTCTCCGCTCCTGCCTTGAAAAATATTCCTTCCGAAGTGCTTCTGTCATACAGTAGCATATCAAGCGTCGTAAATATTTCGCTGTTGCCGCCAAAAGTCAGAACGGAGTTTATGAACTCCACGGCATTTTCATACTCATACCCTGCACAAATAAGCCTGTACAGCATATTTGTAACTTTTTCGCTTCTCTCACATGCTGCCTGTCCGCTTCCCATACCGTCACTTATGGCGATCAGATGCACTTTTCCCATATCTTCCGAAAGGATATTATCTCCGCAACGCTCTTCTCCGTCTTTGGCTGCTTTTGCAAAGGATACTTTGAGAGAATACTCATAATCTTCCTCATACGCATACATACAGGAGTTATCAGACACACTCTGCCGCAGAAAAGAATACCTGAATCTCTTTCCCGTGCACTGACGGAGTATATCGGGAATCTTCCGTCTGAGAACAGACTCATCAAGAGGAACATTACTCTTGATGACGGATTTCATTCTTCCGTTAAAATCGCTGTTTATGAGTACATCGGATATTTCCACGGAATTTGTATTAAAGCATGAATACACCTCTGCGGAAAGTTCGTCATAAAAAACGAGATTTGTGGTGACAGTGGAATATATTCTGTCCATCACATCGCACAGATAATTTATCTGTGCGGTATATATGTTTAAAAAACCGTTTATCTGTTTTTGATACAGTCGGCGGCTTTTTATGCTCATAAGTGAATAATTCACACAGTCCTTTATCTCCTCCGCCTGTCTGTCAGTACATTCACAGCCGAAAAAGCCTGCCGTCAGATCGTCACGGGCGAGTTTTATGTAATATTTAAACGCGGAATATGTTTCGTCCGCGAGGTCAAACCAGCACTTGCGGTAATTTTCGCAGTCCATACACACTCTCCCGATACAGTCACGGCAGACGATTTTGTAAATATCTTCGTCCTCGGATTTAGTATCTATACCGGAAATAATGGAGCGGAGTGCATTTTTCTGCAGGGCTATCTCCCCCGAAAGAACAAGCGCCATAGACTCGTCCACAAAATTCTTTTCCTTCATATCCGCTGTTTTACCGGCCGATAATTTTCTTCCGTATATTTTTACAAAGATAAAGTATATAACAGCGGAAAAACTCATCTCCCATAAATATTCTCCCACAGGCACCGACATAAGAACACATACACAGAACATACCCAGAACACTGAATGCCGCAGAAAATCCCGGGGCGTATCCTGCACTGAACAGCGAGAAAAATCCCACACTCATAAGGACCATGCCGTAATCTTTCCCGGAAGATAAAAATACATATGAAAACACAAACACCATAAACGCATACGGCATACAGTCCTTCGGATAATATTTCGCAAGTAGCATTATGCCTGCAAACGAAAAAATAACGTAAACGTCCGTATACGGTATTTTCACAACAGAAAGGCTGACACTCACAAACGACATAAAAATCATTATACAGAGCCTCTCAGTGCCTGTAATGCGCTTTATCTGATGAGAAGAGAATATCACAACGCACGGCATGAATGCCATCGTAAGGAATGCTCCTCCGAAGGCGGCAATGAGCCCCTCAAGGATATACCCGTCGGGCAGATAAAATAATTTGCCCGTAATCAGTGAAGCGGCCATATTTACAGCAAAAGTAACCACTGCAGTCTTTGGGGAGGACAACCGGCGTGATATCGTATATAAGATGATTATTCCGACAGAGCATATACAGGCATTTAATGCAGCTATCACTCCGCCATGTATGTAATTTGCAATTATAAGTGCGGGAATACAGAATAAATACATCCCGTCACAGAATACACAACCTGCGACAAGTGCCGTCGCCCCATTCAGGCTTACACCAAAAATACCGATGCCTGCGAATAAGTAAGAAAGTACATAAACCACAGCTGATTTAATGAGCCTGTCAAAAATCCCGTCATTTTTTTGTCCGAATCGTGAAATTTTCTCCTGCATATTTCCCTCCGTTATTTTCAATGGGAATATACATCCCGCATTAAGAGAAATTTGTCGGAAAACAACGATTTTATGCAAAAAATATCTGTATATTATATGCTGAAAAATGAACTTTTATGAGTATGTATATAGCATATTTTTGATGATTGTGATATAATAAAACCGTATGACAAATACAAAACGGAGGCGCAATGCAGGTACAGCGTTTGTGGATAAAAGATTTCAGAAACATCGAAAATCTTGACTTGGAATTTTCACCGCATCTGAACATATTCATCGGAGAAAACGGCTCCGGAAAGACCAATATCATGGAGGCTTTATGCCTCTCATTAAGCCTTAAAAGTCATCGTGAAAACAAAAATCTGAACTTTATCTCATACGGCAAAGACCGCTCGGATATAAAGTCCCGCATATTATTCAGTGACTCCACCGAGGCAACATCTCATCTTTGCATACTTCCCAACAAAAGAAGCGTCCGCTTTGACGGACAGGGTGCCATGAAAAAGAACGAACTGCGGCTGAGTTGCCCCGTTGTTTTTTTCGCACCGGAAGATCTTGATCTTATAAAAGGCGGCCCGCTCATCAGGCGCAATTTTATCGATGATACAATCTCTTTCATCAGCCCGAAATACCGCACAGAGCTGAAGGAATATTATACCGTCCTCAGACAGAAAAACACCCTTCTGAGAACTTACAGAGACTGGGATAAGGAGATTCTGAGGCTGTATAATGAAAAACTCGCGGTAAACGGAACGAATATCGCCAGATACCGCATTAAGTTTCTGCAGGAATTTGATAAATACTTTTACAGCCTGCATGAAGTAATCAGTCCGTCATCGGACATAAGCCTGAATTATATTTCCGATGTGTATGACAGTGTCGAAAAGTCTGTTTCCGAGGAAATATATTTTACGGAGCTCGAAAAAAAGATGCCTGACGAAATAAACGCAAGGCAGTCACTTACGGGAGTTCACAAAGACGACATAGCCGTCATCTTAGGCGGCAGGAATTCAAGGAGCTTCGCTTCCCAGGGACAGCAGAGAAGCCTTGCCATATGCCTGAAGTTGTCTGTAATAGACTTTTACAAAGAAAAGACGGACAGAAACGCAATAGTCATGCTTGATGATGTCATGAGCGAACTTGACAGAAACAGAAGAAGCCAGCTTCTTCAGATAATTAAGGACAATCAGTGCTTCATAACATCAACAGAAGATAATTTCAGCAGTGATTATCATAAAAAATATACATTTTCCGTAAGAAGCGGAAAAGCAGTGAAATTGTAAAATACCTTATAAGGAGTTATAAACAGCAAAATGCCGAACAAAGAAATTAACAACTATGACGCCAGCGGCATAAAGGTGCTGGAAGGCCTTGAAGCCGTCAGAAAAAGACCCGGTATGTATATCGGTTCCACAGGCAAGAGCGGTCTTCATCACCTTGTTTACGAAATCGTTGACAACAGCGTGGACGAAGCTCTGGCAGGATACTGTAAGAACATTGTCGTCAGGGTACAGCCCGATGATGTGATTACCGTAGAAGACGACGGCAGGGGTATCCCTACGGGAATACATCCGCAGCAGAAAAAGTCCGCCGTTGAAGTAGCTCTTACGGTACTTCACGCAGGGGGCAAATTTGACAACGAAAACTATAAAGTTTCCGGCGGTCTTCACGGTGTAGGTGTATCCGTAGTAAACGCCCTGAGCGAATGGCTCAAGGTAACCGTATATCAGAACGGAAAAGTTCACGAACAGACATATCACCGCGGAAAACCGGATCACGAACTTACTGTTACGGGAAACACAAAGAAAACAGGCACAACCATCGTTTTCAAGGCAGATAAAGAGATCTTCCCCGTTACGGAATACAGCTATGACACTCTCCGTCAGAGACTCAGAGAGCTTGCATTCCTCAACAAAGGACTTCACATCACTCTTATCGACGAAAGAGAAGATAAAAAAGAAGATTCATTCCTCTACGAAGGCGGACTTCTATCTTATATCGAATATCTTAACAGAGGCAAGGAAATTCTCAATCAGGAAGTTATCTACTTCGAAAAAGAAACTCCCGCATGCGCAATAGAAGTTGCCATTCAGTATACGGATGCATACAATGAAAACCTTCATTCCTTCGCAAACAACATCAACACAACAGAAGGCGGTATGCACGTCAACGGCTTCAAGACAGCTCTCACAAGATGCGTGAACGCATATGCGAGAAAATACAGCCTTATCAAGGAAAACGAAGAAAATCTCTCCGGAGAAGATATCCGTGAAGGCATTACGGCGATCATTTCCATCAAGATCAAAAACCCGGAATTTGAAGGCCAGACAAAGACAAAACTCGGAAACCCGGAAGTCAGAGGTGCCGTTGATCAGGTCATCGGGGAAAACGTATCCGCATTCCTTGAAGAACATCCCGCCGATGCGAAGCTCATCGTCGAGAAAGCAGTCCTCGCAACAAGAGCAAGGGCAGCAGCAAAGAAAGCAAAGGAACTCATCAGAAGAAAGAGTGCCCTCGAATCCGCCGCTCTCCCCGGAAAGCTTGCGGACTGCAGCGACAAGAACCCGGAAAACTGCGAAATATACATCGTCGAAGGGGACTCCGCAGGCGGCAGCGCAAAACAGGGCAGAGACCCCCGTATCCAGGCTATATTGCCTCTTCGCGGAAAGATCCTCAACGTAGAAAAAGCAAGACTTGACAGGATTCTCAACACCGATACTATCCGCTCCATGATCACCGCATTCGGAACAGGTATCAGCGATGAGTTTGATATTACGAAGGCCCGCTATCACAAAATCGTCATCATGACCGATGCCGATGTAGACGGTGCCCACATCAGAACCCTTCTTCTGACATTCTTCTATCGCTATATGCCGGGTCTTATTGACCACGGATATGTATATATTGCCCAGCCGCCCCTTTATAAGGTGCAGAAGGGCAAAGAAATCCGTTATTGTTACACGGAAAAACAGCTCGAAAAGATATTTGAAGAGCTTGGCAGGGAAAAAACGGAAATGAGCCGTTACAAAGGTCTCGGCGAAATGAATCCGGAACAGCTCTGGGATACCACAATGAACCCGGAAAACAGAACACTTCTGAAAGTTACGGTTGAAGATGCCGTAAGGGCGGATGAAATGTTCTCTATCCTTATGGGTGATCAGGTAGGCCCGAGAAAAGACTTTATCATGGAAAATGCTGATAAGGTTATCAATTTGGATATTTAAGGCAGGTCAGTATGAGTGAATATAACGATCACGAAAATCTTATAGACAAAGGCATACAATACGTAGACATTGCCAGCGAAATGGAAAAGTCCTACATCGACTACGCAATGAGCGTTATCGTAGGGCGTGCACTTCCGGATGTAAGGGACGGTTTAAAACCCGTTCACAGAAGAATATTATATGCTATGGACGAACTCGGTGTAAGAGCCGGTTCTCCCTATCGTAAAAGTGCGCGTATCGTCGGGGACGTAATGGGTAAATACCACCCCCACGGAGACTCCTCCATTTATGACGCAATGGCAAGAATGGCGCAGGATTTCTCATACCGTTATCCGCTTGTAGACG
>SVCP01000090.1 GCA_015058295.1 Anaerofustis stercorihominis | reverse complement strand
TAATGTTCATTATTGAGGGAAGAGACTATATCTGCGATTACTTCTCCGTCCGCATATTCTCTTACTTCAAGACTTTTATTCGGAAGATAAATTGCATTGCCATCGAATATACTGCATCCTCCGCTGATAAATATGAACATTATCGACAGTATAATCAGAAATAAATTACGTTTTTTCATTTATATCCTCACTATTATATCGGGGAAACATATTTCGTCAAAATATTCCCGATACTAATGATATTATATCCTCGCAAATGGGATTACTGCAAGAATTTTATTATATTTGTATGAAAAAACAGAGAAAAGGAGATAAAATGAATAATTCTAAAAAAACATTGGCTTTTTTCCTTGCAATCACATTGGTTGTCGGACTGCTTGCAGGGTATCTGATTTATGATCATGTAGATTTTTATGATACTCTTAACAAACCTGCAGCGGCACCACCGAAATGGCTTTTTCCCATCGTATGGAATATATTATATGTAATAATGTCTGTAGCCGTAAATATGGTATATTCTTCAGGAAACGCAGAAATAAAAAGACATACATTGATACTGTATGGAATTCAGCTCGGACTGAACTTTCTGTGGCCGATCTTATTCTTCAGGTTTGAGAGTCTTTTGCTGGCACTTTATGATATAGCCGCACTCTGGGTGGTTCTCCTGGTGATTGTAATTTATTTTGCAAAGTATAATAAATACGCCTCAATACTGTTTATTCCATATCTTCTTTGGGTAAGTTATGCGTCTTATCTTAATTTTGCGGTATTTCTTCTGAACTGAAGATCTGTCAATTCTGTATACGCAAAGATATACTAATGAAACGTGGTATAAATAATTACTTATACCACGTTTTCATGTTATCTGTATTTTTTATTTGATCCCTTTGGTGATCTGTTAGACGATCCGGATGCACTATGCTTTGAATTTGATTTCTGGTTACTGTTTTTACTGCGTGAATTTCTGTCTGTTTTCCCGTTTCTTTCTGATTGTTTGACATATCCTTCTTTCTGAGATGCCAATACTCTTGGGGCTACAAGACATTTTTTATCAAATCCAATAAGATCTTTCCTGCCTGCTTTTGTAAGCGCTTCGATTACGAGATGGTGATTTTTAGGATTTCTGTATTGTATCAATGCTCTTTGCATCGCTTTTTCATGAGCAGATGTTTCTGTATAGACTCTTTTTCCTGTTCTGGGATCGATACCTGTATAATACATGCAGGTTGATATTGTCGAAGGTGTAGGATAAAAGTCCTGAACCTGTTGAGGATTCAGTTTATGCTCTTTCAGATATAACGCAAGCTCAATCGCTTCGTTCAGAGTTGATCCCGGATGTGATGACATAAGATAGGGGACGAGATATTGCTTCTTTCCAAGTCTCTGGTTCATTCTGGAAAATTTGTCACAGAATCTGTCATATACATCTTTTGACGGCTTACCCATATATCTGAGAACATTATCCGATATATGTTCGGGCGCAACTTTAAGTTGTCCGCTTACGTGATGCTCACAAAGTTCTCTTAAAAACTCATCATTTCCTTCAGCAAGCAGATAATCAAACCTTATTCCTGAGCGGACAAATACTTTCTTTACTTTGTCAAGGCTTCTGAGCTTTCTGAGAAGTCTGAGGTAATCCGAATGATCAGTGTTGAGATTTTTGCATGGTGTCGGGTACAGACACTGCCTGTCCTTGCAGGCTCCGAGAGTCTTTTGTTTATCACAGGCTGTGTGACGGAAGTTTGCTGTAGGCCCTCCGACATCGTGAATATAACCTTTAAAGTCAGGCATCTGAGTCATCTTTACAGCTTCTTTTATGATGGACTCTTCGCTTCTTGTCTGTATGAACCGTCCCTGATGGAATGTGATGGCGCAGAAATTGCAGCTTCCAAAGCAACCTCTGTTGTGAACGAGTGAAAATTTAACTTCTTCAATAGCTTTCACACCGCCCAGAGCTTCATAATCAGGATGATAAGTATACTGATAATCAAACTCATACAAAAGATCGAACATCTCCGTTGTAAGAGGTTGAGCAGGCGGATTCTGTATGACATATTCATTGTCCGAATACTTTTCCACAAGGCGTTTTGCGGTGATGTGATCGGTATTTTTGTGCTGAATATAAAAACTCTGTGCATAGACTTCCTTATATTCTTTTACAGATTTGTAGTCGGGAAGTTCTATTGCGTCATATACAAGATCGAGATTTGTTGCCTTGAATACAGTTCCGTCTACATATGTCAGATCCCTGATGTCAAGTCCGCTGTCAAGAGCTTCTGCAATCTGCAAAAGCGCATTTTCTCCCATACCGTATACAAGCAGATCGGCCTGTGAATCCAGAAGAAGAGAGCGTTTTATTTTATTTGACCAGTAATCATAATGCGCAAGTCTTCTCAGGCTTGCTTCCACTCCGCCAACGATGATCGGTACATTCTTATATACTTTTCTGATCAGATTTGAATACACGATGCTTGCATAATCAGGCCTTTTGCCCATTACACCGCCGGGGGTGTATGCATCTGTGGAGCGTATCTTTTTGGATACAGAATAATGGTTGAGCATGCTGTCCATATTTCCGGC
>SVCP01000028.1 GCA_015058295.1 Anaerofustis stercorihominis | reverse complement strand
AAAAAACAGAGAAATACTATCAAGGAAAAACTCGAAGCTGTTATCGGCAGAACACCGAACGAAGCTCTTAGAGAAGCTGCTCAGAACTGGATAGATAATATGGAAGATACGGACGGAAGTATCGCCGCATCGGAAAAACTTGTTGAGATCATCGAAAACAGTGACAGATGTTGTGATGAATGTAAATATGTTCTTGACAACAAAGAACACCTCACAAAGAAATCAATGTGGATCTTTGGAGGTGACGGTTGGGCATACGATATCGGATACGGCGGACTTGACCATGTTCTTGCATCAGGCGAAAACGTAAACGTAATGGTATTCGATACGGAAGTTTACTCCAACACAGGCGGTCAGTCATCAAAATCAACACCGACAGCAGCTGTTGCGAAATTCGCTGCTCAGGGTAAGAAGGTCAAGAAAAAAGATCTCGGTATGATGGCTGCAGCATACGGATATGTATATGTTGCTCAGGTAGCAATGGGTGCAGACCGTAATCAGCTTATCAAAGCTCTCAAAGAAGCTGAAAGTTACAACGGTCCGTCTCTTATCATCGCTTACGCACCGTGCATCAACCACGGCATCAAGGGTGGTCTTGCAAACCCGATGAACCAGATGAAGAAAGCTGTTGAATCAGGCTACTGGCATCTTTACAGATACAATCCGGCACTTGCGGACGAAGGAAAGAATCCGTTCATTCTCGACAGTGCAGAACCAACAATGCCGTTCAGAGACTTTATCAGTACAGAATCAAGATATACAGCACTTTCCATTACATTCCCGGAAATTTCAGAGCAGTTGTTCGAAAAGACGGAAAATGATGCGAAGGCAAGATATGAAAAATATCTCAATATGAGTAAAAACGACTAAATGACAAGGCAGCGATTGTGCTGCCTTGTTTTTATGTGTAGTAACTGAAAAGAGCAGTGCGAATTTATCCGCCCTGCTCTCTAATATAGATTCATCAATAGGTTAGGTTGTATGATTATTCTGAGGAAAGACAACTGACCTGTTTAGAACTTATGTTCAACATGGATTATAGCATCGTTCTATACAATTGTCAATACCAAAATAAACAAATGTTCGATTTTTTTTACAAAACTTCTGCAGCAGTAATATTGGCATATGATTCTGCAATATTCAGAACGTGGTCTCCGATTCTTTCGAAGTCGGTGAGAAGCTCCGAATAAAGTATGCAACCTTCTTCTGTACATAGTCCGCGACGCATTCTTTCCAGATGGGTTTCTTTGAAGTTTGCTGCCATATCATCGATCTTTTGTTCCATGTCGAATATCTTTTAAACCATATTTCATCAAAATCTGTTTCAGATAAAACAGATTCTATCGCATTTAGAGAGATCTTCTTCATTTGCCTGATTTCTTCTGTTGCTTCTTCTGAAAACATTATATTTTTTGATTATAGTCTCAACATATCCACCGATGTTGAACGCATGGTCTGCAATTGCCTGCATTATAATTCATTGGAAAAAGATGTTCAATACACTTTACAGATACTTTACAATGTTTGACATATGCTGAACATAATGTTTACTCAGGTTTTACTTTTTCCCTTTTGTGCTGATTTATTATGTATTTTATAAAAAACACCTCCCATATATGGAAGGTGTTTGTCGGTTTTCCGTCCCTTTAAAAGGATTGTTTTTCAATCTGTTTTTTGCACTATAGTATGTTTTTTACATCACAACAGTGCAAATACGTATACGTTTTGTTTTACGATGCTGATTTTTGAGCCTTTTTCTGCGTGGGAATCAGAGTTTTGTAATGAAAACCCCCTGTTTTTCGTCACTGCCACGCACATATAAACAATCTTATTGCAATGTAATAATAGCTTTCTTGTTTATAAATTGCAAATGCCTGTTTTTATTTTAACACTTTTTTAAGAAATTGTCCCGTATAGCTTTCTTCGACCTTACTCACTTTTTCAGGCGTTCCCTGTGCGATGATGTTTCCGCCTTCATCTCCGCCTTCCGGGCCGAGGTCGATGATATAATCCGCACATTTTATTACATCAAGATTGTGTTCGATGACGATTATCGTGTTGTTATTGTCTCTGAGACGGAAAAGTACGCTGAGAAGCTTGTCCACATCGGCGGTGTGAAGGCCTGTTGTCGGCTCGTCGAGGATATAAAGTGTATTTCCCGTTGATCTTCTCGAAAGCTCTGTTGCAAGTTTTACCCTTTGAGCTTCACCGCCTGAAATTGTCGTTGACGGCTGTCCGAGCTTGATGTATCCGAGACCTACATCATAAAGCGTCTTTACTTTTTCATATATTCTCGGCTGATTCTCGAAGAATGTGAGGGCTTCTTCCACGCTCATATCAAGAACGTCCGCAATATTTTTTCCTTTGTATGTTACGCTGAGTGTTTCAGTGTTGTATCTTTTTCCTCCGCATACTTCGCACGCCACATACACATCAGGCAGGAAGTTCATTTCGATCTTTACGATCCCGTCACCGCAACAACTTTCGCATCTTCCGCCTTTCACATTGAAACTGAAACGACCTTTTTTATAGCCTTTCATCTTTGCTTCGTTGGTGGATGCGAACAGATCTCTTATAAGATCAAACATTCCTGTATATGTTGCGGGATTTGAGCGTGGCGTCCTTCCGATGGGGGACTGGTCGATGGTTATTATCTTGTCGATCTCATCAATTCCGTCGATCCTGTCATGCTGAAGAGGTGACTCAACGGATTTGTAGAGTTTCTGTGTTATTGCCTTTGAAAGGATCTCGTTTACAAGCGTACTTTTTCCCGAGCCCGACACACCTGTAACGCAGGTGAATACTCCGACGGGGAAATGTACATCTATGTTTTTGAGATTATTTGCCTTTGCACCGATTACGGAAATGAATCTGTCAGAAGTATTTCTGATCTTTGGAACAGTGATCTCTTTCTCACCCGATAAATATTGTCCGGTGATGGAATTCTGCGTATTTATGATTTCTTCAAGTGTTCCCGCAGCTACGATCTCTCCGCCGTGCATACCTGCAGCAGGGCCGATATCAACAATGTAATCAGCCTGTCTCATGGTGTCTTCGTCGTGTTCGACTACGATAAGAGTGTTACCGAGGTCTGTGAGGTGCCTGAGTGAAGCGATGAGTTTTTCGTTATCTCTCTGATGAAGGCCGATGCTGGGTTCATCAAGAACATACAATACCCCTGTCAGCTGGGAGCCTATCTGTGTTGCAAGCCTTATCCTCTGACTTTCTCCTCCGGAAAGGCTTCCTGCGCTTCTTGAAAGAGACAGATACCCGAGTCCTACATCAGTCAGAAAACCAAGTCGTGCACGAATTTCTTTTAATACAAGGTTCGCGATTGCCGCATCTTTTTCGTCAAGCTGAAGGTTTCTGATGAAATCCACACATTCCGCAATGGACATTTCCGTTACATCAATGATGTTCTTGTCTGCTATCAGCACCGAAAGACTATTTTCGTTGAGTTTTTTTCCTTTGCATGAACCGCACACATCGTGGATCATATATCTTTCGATCCTCTCACGCATCATCTCCGAGCCTGTTTCGCGATATCTTCTCTGCATATTGTTCAGAACACCCTCAAAGATAACATTCTGTTCTCTATATCCGGAAAAATGACTTGTGAATTTTATATTGAGTACTGTGTCATCTCCGTAAAACAACGCATTTAAAAATTCATCACTGGCCTCGCTCATCGGAGCATCAAGAGAGAAGTCATACGCCTTGGCAAGCTGTGAAATTATGGAAAAATAATATCCGTCTTCGTCTGTGTTGTAGAAATTCAGCGCTCCCCGGCTCAGTGACAATGACATGTCCGGCATAAGAAGATCTTTGCTGATTGTCTTATGATAACCGATGCCGTTACATTCGGGACACATGCCGAAAGGGGAGTTGAAAGAGAAGTCTCTCGGTTCCGGTTTGTTCATTGATATTCCACAGTCCACACAGGCGTAATTTTCACTGAAAAGTCTTTCTTCCTCGCCATGTTTGCAGATAACAAGCCCATTCGCAAGTGAAAGTGCCGTTTCCACCGAATCCGTAAGTCTGCTGCGGACTGAATCTTTTATTATTATTCTGTCTATGACGACAGAAATATCGTGCTTTTTATTTTTATCGAGTTCGGGCCACCGGGAGAATTCCGTTTCTTCGCCGTCAACAATAACCCTTATGAATCCCTTTGATTCATATTGTTTTGCAAGATTCTTGAATGTACCTTTTTCCTGCCTTATTATCGGTGCGAGTATGTGTATTCTTGCACCTTCTCCGAGGCTCAGTATTTCTTCGATTATCGTATCTATGCTCTGACTCTGTATGAGTTTTCCGCATTTAGGACAGTGAGGCACACCTATCCTCGCATAAAGAAGACGGAAGTAATCATATATTTCCGTAACGGTACCTACAGTTGAACGGGGGTTTCTGTTTGTGGTCTTCTGATCTATTGAGATTGCGGGAGATAGCCCTTCGATGCTGTCCACATCAGGTTTGTTCATCTGCCCGAGAAATTGGCGTGCATATGCCGATAAACTCTCCACATATCTTCTCTGTCCTTCTGCATATATTGTATCAAATGCAAGAGACGATTTCCCTGAGCCCGACAGACCCGTAAATACAATGAATTTACTTCTCGGGATCGTCAGGTCAATATTTTTGAGATTATTTTCTCTTGCTCCTTTTATAACTATATTACCACTCATATTTTACCTCATAAATTCTGCTGGTCATATTCTGTCTCACAGAAGTATATTTTATAGAACAATTTTTTAAATGTCAAATAAAATATATGTTCGGATATTGTTTAGTCCGAGAACTCGGTCTAAAAAACATAACTCCCGTATTTCGCGGGAGTTTTCGGTATGTTATAATTGTTTTTTCTCTTTAGCCATTTTATATACTATCAGTGAATAACTCACAAATGCAGCAATCGTTATTATCATAGTCAGATAAAGAAGCGGTATCGCTATGCTGTCAAACCCCAAAAGGAGCAGTCCTATAGATAAATAGAAAAGTCCTGTCGCTGATTTTCCCCATTTGTTTGCAGGAATAATACTTTCTTTCAGCCTTTTTTTGAGGAATATAGCTCCGCAAAGCATAAGGAACTCTTTTCCTGTCAGTACATAAAATATGATTTCCGGTATCCAGTTCTTTGAATAAAGCGCAAACAGGAACACTACTTGCGTGAGCTTGTCCGCAAGAGGGTCGAGAACCATTCCCAGCTGTGTTATCATATTGAAGTGACGTGCAATATATCCGTCAAGAACATCTGTGAGCCACGATACAAAAATGATAACGAAAGGAACCCATGCTTCATATTTATCGGATATAAACGTGTATACACAGGCAGGTATTAAAACAAGGCGAAATACAGACAAAAGATTCGGTATCTTTGTTATGTCCCGCCAATCTATTCTATTGTTCATATTTTTTCTTTCCCAATCTAAAAAATAAACCTAAAGGGTATTTTAGCACATATTTACATATATTGCTATAAGTTTTAGAATTAAATTTTGATTAATTTTTAAGTTTATCTTCAACAGATCGCGGAAAAGTCCATACCCTCAAGTTTATATAAAAGATAGCCTTCTCTTGAACCCCTTGTCATAAAATATATCCTGTTTATTTTGCAGTGTTTTGTTATTGTGTCCAGTATGATAAGCGCATATCCGAGTATTTCCGCACGCAGCGGCACCTCTCTTTTAAGAAGCTCCATTCTTTCATCGTATGGTATTTCGCAAAGCTTATCATAAAGTATCATAAACACATCAGCTCCGTCGTATTCATCGGATATCCCAAGAGATGCTTTTATTTTTTTGCTTGACTGTGATGCCCCGCCCATTACCACTGCATTGAGATCAGCTTCCGAAGGGTGGATAAATGCAATTTCATCGTTGATATATTCAATTACCTTATCCTTTGTTTCCTTGTCCGGAAAATCTTTGCCGGCAAATCTTTTCTTTGTCCTCAGCGCTCCGATCGGACGGCTTTCCGCAAAAGTAAGTGTACCATCTTTGTATTCGCATATCTGCGCACTTCCACCTCCGAGGTCAATACAGACAAAATGCTCTTCTCCCGGAAGCTTGGCGGCCTTTGCATCGCAGAGCGCTTCAGCTTTCCCGGAAAGCAGATCGATCTTCAACTTAGTTTTATCTTCTATTGCTTTTATTATGGCATCCGAATTTGTGCAGTCTCTTGTTGCTGATGTCGCGAATGCGAAGATATTCTCGCAGGCGTACGTCTCAAGAAATGCCTTCAGCTCGGATATATCATTTACGGCAACAGATATTCCTTCATCTGTCATTACAGAATTTTCGATATAATTTATGAGTTTTGATGCCTTATGCATACTGCCCCGTACTGAAAGATCATCTTCCGTATCGTATACAAAAGCTTTTATGGTATTTGACCCGATGTCTATAACTCCGTATTTCATTTCTGCTCCGAGTTTACTGTATTTTGATTTGTGAGAGAACTTCTCCGATAGGTTCGTTGATTACAAGATCAGCCCTGTTGTCATATGGTGTTGCTGACTTGTTCAGAAGTACAAGTTTATTACCTGTATAGTAGTTTATAAGCCCTGCTGCAGGATATACAGCAAGGGAAGTGCCTCCGATAATAAGCATGTCTGCCTGCTGTATTGCAGTTATCGAATCCGTAAGTATCTGTGAGTCAAGTGATTCTTCATACAATACCACATCAGGTTTTATGGTTTCTGCGCATTTGTCGCATTTCGGTATTCCTTCGGAGTTCGCAACATACGAAAGATCGAAGAACTTTCCGCACTTCATGCAATAATTTCTGTGAATGCTGCCGTGAAGTTCATAAACATTTCTGCTTCCCGCAGCCTGATGGAGGTTATCTATGTTCTGTGTTATTACAGCTTTTAATTTCCCTTTGTCTTCAAGTTCCGCAAGTTTGAGATGTGCGGCATTTGGTCTTGCGTTTTCGAAAATGATCTTATCATGATAGAATTTATAGAATTCTTCCGTATAGCTCATAAAAAATGTGTGCGAAAGTATTGTTTCCGGCGGATAATCGTATTTCTGGTTATAAAGTCCGTCAACGCTTCTGAAATCGGGAATTCCCGATTCAGTACTTACGCCGGCACCGCCGAAGAACACGATGTTGTCACTGCTGTCAATCATCTTCTGGAGTTGTGTGATTTTATCGTTCATTCTGCCCTCGTTATCATATATCATCTTTATTGTATAAGGCCGGAAGCTTACTGCATCCGACCTTTTTTATAATTTGTTTATTCACCGAATTTAAGTGCGATTTTTATCATGTCGTTGAGAGTGGTTTCTCTTTCTTCCGCTGTTGTGATGTCAGTGTAGATAAAGTGATCGCTTATCGTAAGGATAGCAAGAGCCTTCTTGCCTGTTTTGGCTGCGTTCATGTAAAGCGCCGCAGCTTCCATTTCAACTGCCAGAACCCCCATTTCCGCCCATTTCTTCCATGCGTCCGGATCTGCATTGTAGAACATGTCACTTGAAAGGGTATTTCCCACAACGACATTGATGCCGAGTTCTTTTGCGTAAGCTTCAGCCTGCTTCAGAAGGCCGTAATCAGCGATTGGTGCGAATGTGCCCTGCAGACCGTACTGAACGGCATAGTTACTGTTTGTGCAGGCAGCCTGTGCAAGCACAACATCTCTTACATGAAGCTTTTCGCTGTAACCACCTGCAGAACCGATGCGGATAATGTTGTCTACATCAAATTCTGTGAAAAGTTCATATGAATAAATACCAATAGACGGCATACCCATACCTGAACCCATAACGGAAATCTTCTTTCCTTCGTAATAACCTGTATAACCGAGCATGCCTCTTACTCCGTTTACCTGTTTTACATCCGTAAGGAAGTTTTCGGCAATATATTTGGCTCTGAGAGGATCTCCGGGCATAAGCACTGTTTTTGCAAAATCGCCTTTTTCGGCACCGATGTGTACTGTTGACATAATATTCTCCTTTGTTTTTCAGCGAGATATGATATCTCATTTTTATCGTATTATATAAGTTTATGATAGCATATTTTTTATTTGTAATCCATACTCTGACAGAAAGTTTAAAAACATTTTGACTGTTGTTGACAGACAAAATAAAAGGTGATAGTCTAATCATGCGAGGTAGACTATGAATTATGCATATACTCAGACACTTGAAGGTGAAAAACTGATACTCAGAAGAGCAGTAATGAGCGATTCGGAACCGATGTTCAGAAACTGGGGCAGTGACAGCAAAACAACAAAATATGTCTTGTGGGATACTCATGAAAGTGTGATGGACACAAGGATTTTCCTTCGTTTCTGGGTGGATTCGTATAGCCTTGCGGATTCGTTCAAATGGGTTATTACGCTTAAATCCACAGGAGAGCAGATGGGGACAATATCCGTCGGAAGCATGAATAAACTTACATCAACCTGCGAAGTCGGATATTCCCTCGGATCAAAATACTGGGGAAACGGATATGCCACAGAAGCACTTTCTCTTGTTATAAAGTATCTCTTTGATGTGGTCGGATGCAGAAAAGTAACGGCTATGCATATGATAGAAAATCCCGCAAGCGGAAGAGTAATGGAAAAATGCGGAATGAAACAGACGAAAATACTCAAAAATAGGGTCCTCGGTGGTACAGGAAGGATAAGAACCGACGTAGTCTGCTATGAACTGACAAAAGACGAGTATGATTCATTAAAGAATGGATAAAACAGGAAAAGTATTATCTGCAAGTCGATTCATTATCTTGACTTTATATGTTTTTTTTGTTAAAATGAACTGAAACAGGAGATGTGATAACAGATGAAAACAAGTAACGAAAGTTTAATTTCTCCGTCAATTGACAGTCTTTTGGAGAAGGTTGAAAATAAGTATGTGTTAGCGCTTTTGTCCGCTAAAAGAGCCAGAGAACTTTTCGACGGTGATGATGTGACTATTGATGAATATTACATCAATAAAGTAACCACAGCTATCAACGAGATCGACCAGGGCAAAGTAACATATGTTCATGGTGTTGATGAAATTCAGGCCGAAGAAACTGCGGACGATGTGTCTGAAGAATAATTCGGTGGTAATATGTTTGTAAAGGTATTTTTGGAAAACAATTCGGTGGCTGTTGACCATGTTTTTGAGTACAAAGTGCCGGAAAAATTCAGTCGGATGATTAAGCCTGCCATGCGTTGTGTTGTTCCGTTCGGAAAGGGCAACAAGCTCACGCAGGCTTTTGTGGTTTGTGTTGAAAATCACAGCGAATATGATGAAAGTAAGCTCAAAGAAATAGAAGACGTAATAGATGTTGCTCCGATAATACCGGAATATCTTATTGACGTTGCCTATTATCTCAGGGAAGAATATTTCTGTACATTTTCCGAAGCGCTGAGAACAGTTCTTCCTTCAGGTGAACGCATAGTAAAAAAGCTGAGCTATGTCATTACAGACAAACAGCCTGTTGAATCTCTCAATGTTTACGAAAGCGAGATATATTCTCTCCTGAAAAGTAAAGGTGAGAGAAATATCGCCTATCTTAAAAATAAAACGGGTTTTCCTGAAATAGAAATAAACAGCGCATTGTCCCGCCTTATACATCTGAGACTCGTTATGCAGAACGAGACATTTGCCAAAGACGGAAAAGATGAGAGTATGGTAGATTGTGTGCGTCTATGCGGTGATAATCCGTTGGAAGATTATCTTATGATAATCGGAAAAAGGGCAAAAAAACAGCGTGAAGCCGTCGAATATATTGCGGAAAACGGAAGATGTGTTGAAGAAGGTATTCTCAGAAAAGAAGCAGGAGTATCTTCATCGGTTATAAAGACACTCGAAGAACTCGGGCTCATTGAAAGATTCAAGGATAAACGTGCCGTCGAACAATCTGACAGAATCGAAGAAAAAATGCCTCTCAACGATGAACAGCAGGCTGTTATGGATCGGTTCAGAGAGTGTATGAACGAAGATAATAAAAAATATCTTCTTTTCGGTGTCACAGGAAGCGGAAAAACAAGGGTGTTCCTTGAAATGTTCGATGAAATCCTTGCAACGGGAAAACAGTGCCTTCTGCTCGTACCTGAGATAAGTCTTACGTCACAGATGCTTAAAGGCATCAGGGACAGATTTTCAGACAAAGTCGTAATCGTTCACTCGAAACTTTCGCCTGCGATGCGCTATGATGCGTTTCTGAAGGTACGCAGCGGCGAAGCGAAGATTGTCCTTGGTGCAAGGAGTGCATTGTTTATGCCGTTTGCTGATCTGGGAATGGTAGTAATCGATGAAGAACATGAAAACTCATATAAGTCATCACAGTCACCGAGATATAATACTATAGATGTTGCGAATTTTATATGTGATAAAACCGGAGCAACTCTGCTTTTGTCATCAGCAACACCGTCTGTTGAAAGCTATTATAAGGCGCAGAGCGGCGAGTATGAGCTTATGGTCCTTAAAAACAGGGCCAACAAAACACCTATGCCAAAGGTTGAGATCGCAGATATGCGTGAAGAACTCTACCACGGCAACAGAACTCCCATAAGCAAGATTCTTAAACAGAGTATGCTTGAGACAAAGAAAAACAATGAGCAGAGCGTGCTGTTTCTTAACAGAAGAGGCTTTTCGACATATGTTTTCTGCCGTGACTGCGGCTATGTGAAAAAATGTCCTAATTGTGAGGTGTCGTTGACGTATCATGCATCAGGCGAAAGGCTTGTGTGTCATTATTGTGGTCACAGGGAGTATAAGCCGACTGTTTGTCCGGAGTGTTCAAGTAAACGAATAAAGGAAATGGGTACAGGTACGGAAAAAATCGAACAAATCGCAAAGGAACTTGTTCCGGATGCAGCTGTAAGCAGGCTCGATTCAGATACCGTAAAGTATAAAGGTGCTTTTGAAAAGATCATTTCCGATTTCAGCGAGGGAAAAAGTGATATTCTCATCGGAACGCAGATGGTAGCAAAAGGGCTTGATTTTGATAATGTAAACCTTGTGGGGATAATCCTTGCGGACAGTTATCTGAATTTTCCGGATATCAATGCCTCACAGAGAACATATCAGCTTATATCACAGGCTGCAGGAAGGTCAGGCAGAAGGGATAAGGTAGGAAGGGTTATAATGCAGACATATCAGCCGCAGAACCCGACCATAGTATATTCTGCAAACCATGATTACGAAAGCTTTTATGCATATGATATCGCTCACAGGCAAGCGATGAATTATCCTCCGTTTTCGGAAATAATAGGTGTTTTTGCCGCAAATGAGAGTTTGTCAAAGTGTGTGGAAGATATCAATTTCATATATGAAAGTATAAAACAATGTGTTTCAGGCGCGGATATTGATGAAGATGTGTATAAGCTTTATGAACCTGCACCTGCGTTTATACAAAAGCTTAAAAATAAATATATATATCATACTCTTATAAGATATGATACGGATACAGAACTGAAAAAAATAATACGAGAAAATTACAATAAAATCAAGGCGTCTGTGGAATCAAATGTATTTGTTGAAATAAATCCCATTACGCTGTTGTAGGAGGAATTATGGCTATAAGAGAAATAAGGCTTGAGGGTGATGAGATCCTCTCAAAAGTAAGCAGAGAAGTAACAAAAATAGATGACAGGATCCTCGGCATACTTGATGATATGGTTGAAACAATGTATGCTGCTGAAGGTGTCGGCCTTGCGGCTGTTCAGGTCGGTATCCTCAGACGACTCGTCGTAATTGACATCGGTGAAGGTCCGATCAAAATGATCAATCCGAGATTTGTTTCAAAAGAAGGTTGTGTAATAAGCAGGGAAGGCTGTCTAAGCGTTCCCGATGTGAACGGAATGGTAAAAAGACCGAAAAAGGTCGTTGTTGAATATACTGATGTTGAAGGCAATCTTCAGACGATCGAAGCGGAAGGTTTTCTGAAAAAGGCGCTTTGCCATGAGCTTGATCATCTTGAAGGAATCGTTTATACGGATGTTGCGGAAGTTGTATTCCCCATGGAAGATATCGAAAAATACGAAGAACTGTATGATGTGAAACCCGTAAAAAAAGGAACCCCTCATTTCGATAACGAAGCCGACTGGTCGGAGGAATAATATCATATGAAAATAATCTATATGGGCACTCCGGATTTTGCGGTGTTGCCACTTAAAACCATACATGAAAGCGACCACGAGATCGTTGCTGTCGTGTGTCAGCCTGATAAACCAAACTCGAGAAGAGGAAAGCAGAGCATTCCCTGTGCTGTAAAAACATACGCTCTGGAGGCAGGACTTAATATATATCAGCCTGAAAAGGTGTCATCAGAGGAAAGTTTTGAGTACCTTTCTTCTCTGAATGCGGATATAGTCGTTACCTGTGCGTTCGGGCAGCTTCTGAGAAAAAATATACTCAATATGTGTCCGCAGGGAGTTATTAATATTCATGCAAGCCTCCTTCCGAAATACAGGGGTGCCGCACCCATAAACCGTGTCGTAATGGATGGTGAAGAAAAGAGTGGCGTAACCATTATGTATACTGACGAAGGGCTCGATACGGGAGATATCATCATTTCAAAAGATATTACATTGGCAGATATGACTGCAGGTGAGCTTTCCGATGCACTGGAGAAAATGGGAAGTACTCTTGTACTTGAAGCTCTTGAACTTATCCAAAACGGTAACGTTCAGAGAGTAAAACAGGATGGTGAAACCAACTATGCTGAAAAAATCTCAAAAGAAGAGCTTTTCGTTGATTTCAGTGATGATGCAGTGAGAACAGTGAATAAGATCAGAGGTCTTGATCCATTTCCGACAGCTTATGGAATATTCTTTGATGATCGAAAGATAAAATTATACGGCGCAAAGCTTATAGAAGATTCAAGTAACGAGAATTACGGAAAAGTTCTCGGAATAAAGGATGGATACCTTCTTATTGCCGCAAGGGGCGGTGTTGTGGGAATTGCACAGCTTAAACCGGAAGGTAAAAAACTTATGGATGCAAAAGCATTCTGGGCAGGAGTTCAGAATAAGGACATGGCATCATTCAAATGTTCGGAATAATTAGTTTTTGATTAGTTTTAGTGATATTCACACAAACTTAACACAGATATGTTAATATGAAATAAAATTAGTCAAGGAGGGTTTTATGCCTATATTTTACTATTATGACCCAACATATATTATTTTACTGCCTGCACTTCTGATTTCTCTTTATGCACAGTTCAGAACATCAAGTGCATATGCGAAATACTCTCGCAGAGCGAACGAAAGAGGTATTACAGGGCTCGAAGCTGCCAGAAGGATACTTGCGGCAAACGGTCTTTCACATGTGCAGATACAGGTCATCGGAGGCAATCTCTCGGACCACTTTGACCCGACAGCCAATGTACTCCGTCTTTCAAACGACGTTGCAAACAAAGCGTCTGTTGCATCTGTGGCCGTTGCCGCACACGAATGCGGTCATGCGATCCAGCATGCACAGGGATATGCACCTATCAGATGGAGAAGTGCCATTGTTCCGGTCGCAAACCTTGCCAGCAGTGCATCATGGATACTGCTTATTATGGGAATTATTTTTTCTGCACAAAGTCTCGTGACACTCGGCATTGTGTTTTTCGTGGGATATGTATTGTTCCATCTTGTTACACTTCCCGTAGAATTCAATGCATCAAACAGAGCTATGGCGCAGATCAGGGAGCTCGGACTTTCATCAGGTGATGAACTTTCCCATGAACGTTCAATGCTCAATGCATGTGCCCTCACATATGTGGCAGCGGCAGTTATGGCGATATTACAGCTTCTGCGACTCATAGTCCTTTCAAGAGGATCTCGCAGAGATTAAACTCAATTCAGAGGTAAACAAATGAAAGTTAAAATTTCTCCCGCAAGAACTGCGGCGTACAAAATACTCTACGATGTAATAGAGAACAAAGCATTCAGCAATATTGCTGTGAACAAACATATAGACCTGAGTATGAAAAATCCCGCAGACAGAAAGCTTGCAACGGCAATCGTATATGGGACACTAAAAAAGAAGAATCGTCTTGAAGATATTCTGGCCCCGCTTTGCACTGCAGGTTGGGAGAATCTTGCCGCAGGCGCCAGGATACTGCTTATGATGAGCCTTTATCAGCTTATGTACATGACTAAGCAGCCTAAATATGCGGTTGTAAATGATGCTGTGAACCTGTGTAAATTCAATGTATCTCACGGTGCAAGCGGTGTCGTTAACGGAATTCTCAGAAAAATCACTTCAGACAGTGCATATACACAAAAGCGCAGGGAAGATGATTTTTCCGTGTACATCAATAAAGAGTTCGGTGTTGCTCCGTTTGTTTATGAAATACTTTCAGTTCAATACACAGACGAAGAGATCGAAAATATACTCCTCAGCTTTGAAAGACCATCACGGGTATACATTCATGTCAATACAAATAAAACGACTGCAGAAAAACTTACGACAAAACTCGAGTCAGAATGTTTCAAAGTTAGACAAACATATGTGCCTGATATGCTTGAAATAGACGGTGGAAGTAATCTTTTTGTCAGTAAAGCATTTAAAAACGGGGAGTTTTTTGTTCAGGACCTCAGCGGATCTGTTTTGCCGTTTATTCTCGGTTGCGAAGACGGAGATTCAGTGATTGATCTTTGCTCTGCACCCGGAGCGAAGACATTTTCAACAAATCTTTCAGCGAATGATCTGAAAATTGTCTCTTGTGACATAAACGCTAAAAAACTTGATCTTGTAAAAAGAACAGCGATGCAGCTCGGTTTTGAAAATATCAGGGTGTTCAAACGTGACGGAAAATTCGTCCGTGAAGGGGAAGAAGAAATCTACGACAGGGTTATCTGCGATGTGCCGTGTTCAGGGCTTGGAGTTGCGGGCAGAAAGCCTGAGATTTTGTATAACGTAACAAGGGATCATATTGATGCGCTTGTAAAACTGCAGAGAAGTATCCTTGAAAGCGGATTCAAATATCTGAAAAAAGGTGGTGTCCTTGTTTACTCAACCTGTACACTGAACCGTGAGGAAAATGAGGATAATGCGAAATTCGTTCTCGAAAACATTCCGGGCATCGAGCCTGTGAAGATATCCTTGCCGTTTGAGCTTCAGGCAGAACACGAAGAGTTAAAAGACGGGTATCTCAGACTTGATCCACACAGGGATAAATGTGACGGTTTCTTTATTGCAGCATTCAGAAAGGTTTGATATATATGAAAAAATCACTTGCAGGTATGACTCTCGCCGAAATGGAAGCAATTGTCACTGAAGAATTCAATGAGCCGAAATTTCGTGCGAAGCAGCTTTATGAATGGGTTTATAAAGCCAAAGAAATAAACGAAATGACGAATCTGCCTAAAAAGTTCAGAGATGCGTTACAATTAGGTTACGATTCTTTTGCTCTTGAGTCAAAAAGTGTCTTAAGAGAAGCAAAAAGTGAAACTGAAAAATATCTTTTAAGGACAAAAGATGATATAATTATTGAAGCAGTACTTCTTCGGTATGAGCATGGAAATTGTGTCTGTGTATCTACACAGGCCGGTTGCGGTATGCATTGCAAATTCTGTGCTTCCGGCAAAAACGGCCTTCTCAGAAACCTTACGGCAGGAGAAATAATTTCCGAGGTACTGGTTATTTCCCGTCTTGCAGGGGTAGAGATCACAAATATCGTTCTCATGGGAAGTGGTGAACCGCTAAATAATTATGAGAATGTGAAGAAATTTATACAGTTATGCAATGATGAAAAAGCATTGAATATTTCCATCAGAAAGATAACACTCTCTACATGCGGAATTATTCCGGGCATCAGGAAGATGATAGAAGATTCAATATTCGTAAATCTTTCAGTTTCTCTTCACAGTCCCGTTTCCGAAATGAGACTTGATATGATGCCGGCGGAAAAAGCGTATCCGATTGCTGATGTCGTGAAAGCCTGCGAAGAATACAGGCAGGCATCAAAGCGCAGGATAACATATGAATATTGCGTTATCGAAGGTCTGAATGATACAGATGAGTGTGCTGACAGACTGTATGAGCTCATCGGGGAGAGTGATGCGCTCATAAACCTGATAGATGTAAACAGCGGTAGTGGTGCGTATGCCCAGAATACAAAAGGTGTTGCTGAAAACTTCAAAGCAAAACTTGACAAACGAAAAATCAATGCGACTCTCAGAAGAAAGCTCGGAAGCAGCATAAATGCAGCCTGCGGACAACTGAAGAGCCAGTATGAAAGAGATATAAACGATTAAACAAAAGGTAAAGCTATTTATGAAAACAGCAGGCATGACTCATGTCGGCCGTATACGAAAAAGTAATCAGGATAATTTTTTCGTCAGAAATTACGATTCATACGACGTTTTTGGCGTCGCTGACGGTATGGGGGGACATAACGGCGGAGAGACAGCAAGCCTGATGGCCGTAGATGCTCTTATCGGATATTTTGACTCCCGTAAAAATGCTGATTTCTTTGAAGATTCGGCACAGATAAGTGAATTCATTAAAGGATTAAATCTAATAATATATCATAAATCTCTTACAGATATGTCTCTGAACGGAATGGGGACAACACTGACTTTGTGTATTGCCAATGAAGCTGTTGCTATGGTTTTTCATGTGGGAGACAGCAGAGCATATCTGATGCACCCGGGCGGAAAAATGTATCAGATAACAAAAGATCATTCCCTTGTACAGTATATGATAGATACTAAACAGATTACACCGGAACAGGCAAAAACTCATCCGAACAGAAATATCATTACCAGGGCTGTGGGGACAGAGTCTCCTCTCGAGGTTGATGTTTTTGTTGTTTCTGTGAGTGCGGGAGATAAAATTCTTTTGTGCAGTGACGGGCTCAGCAATATGCTTGATGATGCGGAAATAGCTCATATTATAGACACTTATGAACAGGAAGTTGCTGTCAGTAAGCTGATCGAAAGTGCAAATGCACATGGCGGCACAGATAATATCACGGCGGTTCTTTTTGAAGGGTAGGTAGCTAATGATAGGCGTTACATTGGATCACAAATACGAAATTGAAGAACTTATCGGTCAGGGCGGAATGGCTAATGTATACAGGGCGAGAGACACTCGCCTTAATCGTCGTGTAGCGGTGAAGATATTAAAGCAGGAATATATGGATAACGAACAATTCCTGAAGAAATTTCTCCGTGAAGCCCAGGCAGATGCCAAACTTGCTCACCCGAATATCGTAAATGTGTATGATGTAGGAAGCGAAAATGGTCTGTATTACATTGTTATGGAATACATTGACGGAAAGACCCTTCACGAATATATAAAATCAAATAAACGTATACCTCAGGACGAGTGCCTGGAGCTTATGCAGTATATTGTTTCGGCAATAGATCATGCTCATTCAAAGAATATAATCCACAGGGATATCAAACCTCATAACATACTGATGACATCATCCAAAATCCCCAAGGTAGGTGATTTCGGTATTGCAAGAGCGATCACATCTTCCACAATAACCGCAACTCAGGAAGCTCTCGGAAGTGTTCATTATATTTCTCCGGAGCAGGCAAGAGGTGGATTTCTTGATGAAAGAAGTGATCTGTATTCACTCGGTATCCTTATGTATGAAATGCTTACGGGAACTCTTCCGTTCGAAGGTGAAACTCCTGTTGCTGTTGCTCTTCAGCATGTCCAGAACAGTGTGCCGTCACCTAAAAAGGTTTTAAAGAGCCTTGATAAGAACATATGTCAGATCGTTCTCAATCTGACCAGAAAAAAATCCGATGAACGATATCAGAGCGCCAGGGAACTTCTGAATGATATAAACAAGCTCATTGATGACAGCGATGCTGTAATTGAACCAACATATTCGGAAGATGAAAATGATGTTTCATCAAAGAAAAAAAGTAAAAATGATAAGGAAAATCATCTTCAGGTAACTCAGAGATTAAAGTATCTCGCAAACAGACGGTTTATTGCATTTGCAGTTGCCTTATTTGTATTTATTGTCGTTGCGGTTGCAGGTGTGTATTATTATAATGAAGTAAATGCCAGAGAGATTGTTCCTGATGTAATGATGAAAGGCGTTAGGGAGGCTCAGGTCGAACTGACCAAATATAAATTCAAGCCGGTAATAATTCGTGAGAATAACGCTGTAATCCCCAAAGATACTGTTATATCACAAAGTCCATCCGGAGGAGATTCTGTGAAAAGAGGCTCGGAAGTTACTCTTATAGTCAGTGATGGACCTAATGTGAGTATTATTCCGGATGTTACGGGGTATTCCGAAATAGTCGCTACCAAGACGCTTACTGATGCAGGATTTATTGTCAGGGAGATAGTCAAGGTGAACAACGACGATTACCGTTTCGGGACAGTGTGTGACCAGAATCCTAAAGGTAATATCACGGCAGCCGAAGGAACAGAGGTGACACTTTATATCAGTCTTGGCAAGGATACTATCGTCATGCCTAATCTTGTTGGAATGACCCTTGATGAAGCTACGGAAGCCATTACTAACAATCAGCTTGTGAGAGGTTCCGTTTCGTACGAAATAAGCAATGAATACTCCAAAGGAAAAGTTATGGAGCAGTCTGTAAAAGCTTACAGTGATGTCAATAAAAACACTGTCGTCGATATAGTTATCAGCAAAGGCGGTATCAAATCAAAAGATGTATCTATAGACCTGTCACAGTATACGACGGATATTCCGGACAGTACCGACGGAACAATTGTTGAAATCAGACTTAAAGTGGTGCTTTATGATGTGAACGGCGAATATGTAGACGAGGTCCTCAGTGGCAGATACGGAAAAAATGAAGTTGTCAATGTGGAAATGAGTGGCATTGAAAGTATGATATACAAAGTTTATATAAATGATTTGGAAAAGTATTCCGGAGTGATAACGTTTTGATCGGGTATGGAAGGATAATCAAGGGTGTCGGAAGCTTTTATGATGTTATAGATTCTGACGGAAATATTACAAGAACAAACGTGAAAGGCGTTTTCCGCAATAAGAAAATAACTCCTATGGTAGGGGATGTCGTTGATTTTGAGGATGATAATGATGGTGCAAGGATAATCAATATTTATCCGAGAAGCAGTGAATTATCCCGCCCTCCTGTTGCCAATGCGACAGCAGGAGTGATTGTTTGTGCTGTGAAAGATCCTGATCTTGCACCGATACTTCTTGATAAAATGCTAATCAACAATGAAAAAGTCGGCCTGAAAACACTTATTTGTTTCAATAAATGTGATCTTGCCGATGAAGAGACTCTGCTAACTTTGAAAGATGCTTATAAAGGCTGTGGTGCCGGGATGATTTTCATTTCCGCACTGAATGATGACCTGAAAGAGCTTGAGGATTTCATCAGTGGAGAAATCAGTGTTTTCAGCGGTGTATCGGGAGCAGGTAAAAGCACTATTCTTTCGAAGATAAGCGGAAGGGATTTGCAGGTAGGCGAGATCAGTGAAAAAAGTAAGCGTGGAAAACATACTACAAGACACGTTGAACTGATCCCTCTGGGGAAAGATTTTATTCTTGATACGCCGGGCTTTTCTGATCTTGATGTGGTAGATACGGCTCCGGAAGAATTATGGAAATTTTATCCCGAGTTCAGGGAACATTCCGATTGTAAATTTACAACCTGTCTCCATCTGAAAGAACCGTACTGTAATGTGAAGAATGCAGTAAGGGAAGGAAAGATCAGTAAGCTCAGATACAAGAACTACAGGTATTTATACGAAGAATTAAAAAGCACATATAAAAAATACTGATATGACATCTGCCATATCAGTATTTTTATATTTTAGAACATTTTTTCGCTCATTTTGTTTATAGCTTCTGTTGCAGCCTGGTATACTCCCGGGAATGTGCTGCCAGGTCCGCCTGCTGTAAGGCACGGAATGAAATAGTGTTTGCCGTTGTTTCTGCAAGCTCTTTCAACTTCTTTTTCGATAAGTTCAGGTGTCCAGTCAGCTTTGTCAACAACGCCATTGTCGATGTCGCCCATGAATGCGATCTGTCCGCCGTATTTCTTTACGAGT
>SVCP01000027.1 GCA_015058295.1 Anaerofustis stercorihominis | reverse complement strand
TGTTATTGACATTAAACACTGGGAGCCGGCATACACTGTTCCGACACAGGGTTATCCGCAGACGAGCGGTGTTCTGACGACACATTATGAAGATGAAAGCGGAAAAGTTTACGTATACTTCTTTGATAACTATACTCCCGGAAAGCTGAGAGTTCTGGAAGATAAACCGGGACAGAATAAGGCTACGCTTACTTCTGTGGAAACATATGTTGAAAAGGGTAAAGAAAAGACAGTCACAACTGCTCATGCATTGTTTACTCCTGCAGGAAAACATGCACAGTATGCGATCTGCAGTCCTATCGTTGACGAAAACGGAACGATTTATTTCAAAAACGACTCCGCTTATCTCATGGCAGTGGGCAGCACAGTTGAAAAGCTTGAAATAACACAGAATCCCGATAAAATGACATACAAACTCGGGGAAAAATTCGATCCGACGGGAATGAAGGTTACTGCTCATTATACAAACGGAACAAGCAGGGATGTTACTGATTATGTCATCTGGTCAGAAAATGCTCTGACAGCAAACGAGACAGACTTTGTGATCATTCTGCCTTATGCAGAATATCAGAATGCTGACGGAAAGAGTGAGGTTGAATGTATTGAACCGTTTGCCGTACTCAGGATTACTATCGAAGAGCCTGTTGCACAAATCAGACTCGGAGATGTGAACTCTGACACACAGGTAGATACAAATGACGTAAGCGAACTTCTTAAATACATAAACGGAAGCAGTGACGTACAGCTCGATGATACGCAGAAAGCTGCATCTGATGTAAACTCTGACTCACAGATCGATACAAATGATGTCAGTGATATACTTAAGTATATAAACGGCACTATAACAGAGTTTCCGAAAAAAGATCAATAATATACAATAAGCACAGCATTGCTGTGCTTATTATTTATTTCCGGAATAAAAAAAACAGGAATCCACAGACTATAAATAAAATTACGGGAGAAAAAAATGAAAAATAGCACACCGTTGTATATGAAAAATTTTACTCCGTATGCTCTGGCGGCATTTCTTGTAGGTATAGTAGGTGGTTTTGCAAGTATGCTGGGGCCTGCATTTGTCAGCGATATAGGTATAGCCTACAACAACACGACATATACGGCTCTTGCGACAGCAGTATCATCTGCGGCACTTGCGCCTGTATTCGGGAAGCTGACAGACAGCGTTGGAAGAAAAAGAATGTTGTTTATCGGATTGTTTATATACACGCTCGGAAATCTTCTTACTTCCGCGGCATCATCACTCCGGAGCATGATTCCTGCGAGGTTCATCGTAGGTGCGGGGACAGCGGCTATAACGCCTGTAGTTATTTCGTATATTGTTACGGAATTTCCGCAGGATAAAGTCGGGCGTGGGTTTTCGCTTTATATGCTCATATCGTCTTCTGCGGTAATATTCGGTCCTACTCTCGGAGGGATAATAATAAATTCTCTTGGCTGGAGAGTGATGATGCTCTTATGCACGGGTATTTGTATTGCGGTAAGCTCTTTATGTATACTTCTGCTCCGAAATGAACAGTCTCCGAACATAAAAGCTTTTACGGATTTTGACATTACAGGCTCCGCGCTTGTACTTGTGTTTTTCGGGTTATTCGTATGTATTCCAACAATAGGACAAAATTTCGGCATAATGAGCGTATGGCTGTGGGGTGTTGTGATATTATCTTTAATCGCACTTTTTATTCTTATTTATGCAGAGAGAAGGGCGAAGAATCCGGTTTTATTGTGGCCGTTTATGAAAACAAAGACATTTGTGCTTACTGTCATCGCTCTTTTTCTGACACAGGGACTTATGCAGGCGAATATGACGGACATGATCGTTTTCGTGAATTATACACAGCCTGAAAATACTCTCATATCCGGGTATGCCATATCCATAATGTATCTGGGAATGTCCCTGGGCTCGGTGATAATAGGTCCTCTTGCAGACAGAACTGAACCTAAGCGTGTATTGATCTTCTCGCTTCTTCTCACATCCGTCGGTTGTCTTCTGATGCTTCTGTTTACGGAGAAAACATCTGTTTTTCTTCTTGCGGCATGTCTTGGAATAACAGGATTTGCCCTTGGTGCAAATGCATCTGTTTTTATGAAGATAGTTCTTTCGGGGCAGGATCATAAAACTGCAGGCGCTGCATCGGGAACATACGGCTTGTTCCGAGATCTTGCGGCACCTTTCGGAGTTGCTGTTTTAGTACCGCTGTTTACGAACAGAATTACAGCGCTTGAAAATGCAGGAATAAATAGTGCTGCATCTGCAGTGAGCGCAATAAAACTTCTTGGTGCTGTCGAATTCATATGTGTGCTGTGTGCTGTAGTGGCAGTGATTTTTCTTCCGCAAATCCATCACAGAGAGGGTAAAAATGAGATTGAAAGATAAGGTGATATTTGTTACTGCGGCGACACGTGGTATCGGTCTTGCGACTGTGAAAGCCTGCGCAAAGGAAGGTGCGAAGGTTTATATGGGGGCGAGAAGTGTATCTCATGCTGAAAAAGAGATCAGTGAACTTAGAGCTATGGGATATGATGTGGCGGCTGTATACAATGATGCCACGGTTACAGACACATTTATAACCGCCATAGATCAGATCGTAAAAGACAACGGGAGAATAGACGTACTCGTGAACAATTTCGGAACATCGGATCCCGGCAAAGATATGAATTTATCAGCAACAGATGATGAAATCTTTATCCGGACAGTAAAGGCTAATCTGATGAGTGTGTATTCATCGAGCCGTTATGCATCTGAATATATGAAAAAGCAGGGCGGAGGGAGCATAGTAAATATCTCATCAATAGGTGGCAGTGTGCCGGACATTTCGCAAATAGGGTATGGTGTCAGTAAGGCTGCAATAAATTATCTTACAAAGCTGATTGCGGTGCATGAGGCGAAAAATAACATAAGATGTAATGCGGTCCTTCCGGGAATGACGGCGACGGATTCTGTGAAGGATAAGCTGTCTGATGAATTCAGAAAACTGTTTATGAGGCATATTCCTCTGGGAAGAATGGCGACGGCTGAAGAGATCGCCTCGGCAGTTGTATATTTTGCTTCAGATGAGTCTGCGTATACAACAGGACAGCTTCTGAGTATTGACGGAGGATTCGGCCTTGCAACGCCTGTATATGCGGATCTTTCATCATCGGAAACAGGCAGATGATGAGTATCCTATGAATATATTATAAACACCGTTTTGCGGTGTTTTTTGGTTGGAATGTATATATTATTCAGGGATCATATCCTGATTGCGCAATGAGCGGAAAATATGATATAATCTGATAAAACAATGAGGAGACAGAATATGGCGAAATTATATACACTTGTTACATATAAAGATGAATATGAGCTTATGCTCAAGAAAGAAAAAGGGCCGAAGTATTATCTGGCGAAAAAGGAGTATTCTGACGAAGAGTATGCGAAGATAGTTGATCAGTCAAAAGAATATGTCGTTTACACAAAAAACGAAGAAATAAAATATATCGTGACGGAAACATCGGCAACACCTGTCACAACAAACAGCGAAACTCTTATCGGGGAACCGAAAGTAAATGATATCGTGGTAAAAGACGGTGAGTTTGCAGGAGTAGTGGTTTTCTGTCAGCAGGAAAGCGAAACATATATGATTTACAGCCTCGATGCGGAAGGGGAAGGGCTTGTGCTCACAAACGGTGAAACGGCGGGGCTTATTTCCGACAGCTTCAGCTTCAATCCCGGTGACAGAAAGCTTGTGAATACTTACTGCATCATGCCGAAAACAGAATGGGAAAACAGACTCTGGGGAGTTTGCGAAGGATAAATCATCGCATACATTAATTCACGCAGTTCTTGGTCTGTCCGGGAAGGATTAATATGATAGTTTACGAATTGAGACACATTTATTTTGTGCATAAAGATGAGTATGTGGATAGTTGCCGCAATCTCGGGATCTTCAGTTCCTCTGAAAGTGTGCATGAAGCTATTCAGTATTATAATGATCGGTTGGGATTTTGCGATAATCAAAAGGCATATTCAATCCGTCGCAGGGAAGTCATCGGACAGGTAACGGATAATATTGTATACGAAGCTCTTATAAATCCGCATACCGAAGATTATGAATATGATTACGGTGTTGAATTGGGATTATTTGGTTCGGAGTCTGATGCCAAAGCTGCAATAAACGTATATGTTCAGGATAACATTGATTTTATGTCTGATGGTGATGTAATGAGAGATTGTATTGTGAATAGGTGTATGATTGACAGGACGTACTGCGCAGAGGGATTTACAGTGTATGAATACTGATTGCGCAAAGACAACACATCAAAGGGAATAAACTTATATAAAATCATACAAGACATTTCATTTCGTTCTGAAGTTCATCTGACTGATGTGAATGTGGGAAATGACGGAGGTTGCCCCGATTATAACCTGCAAATCTTTAATAATTATAAAAAAATCAGATGTCTCATCTGATTTTATTTTGTTTTGCAAAAGAAAAAGACCGCTTTATACGGTCTTGAATGTCGAAATGGAGCTGATGAGAGGACTTGAACCACCAACCTGCTGATTACAAATCAGCTGCTCTGCCGATTGAGCTACATCAGCGACAAGATATATTATATGATACATCCGGGAAAAATGCAAGTGTTTTTTGGAGGAAGTTGCAAATTTATTTTAGCGAGAAATGATCCGGATGATTTTATGATAATGTAAAACGAATTGACCGGTAAGTACATTTGTGCTAAACTATAATTGAAAATCGGGTTTGTATGCATTTTTGCTGCATTGTATGCCGTAATGCATTTATAGGAGGGATTTATGAGAACATTCGTAATGAAAACTGTTTCACTGCTTCTTGTTATATTTCTCGTAGTTTTGTTTGTGCCGACATCGATTGCTGACAGTGGTGTGCCGAGGATTGTTTTAAAGGCAGATTCCGACTATTACAAAGAAGGCGATGTCGTTATGGTCGATATTATGCTTTATGATGTGAAAGCTTCAACTATAGAATTTTGCGTTGTGTTTGACGGTAATGTTATTGCTCCGGGTGAAGATGGTGCCGCAGTCACAAGAGGTGATGTGCTGTCAGGGGTGGACATATATGACAGAGCATCTTCAGAGGGTATATTCAGCTATATTCCAAAGTTCGGCCTTGCGAGTGGAGCAGGAGAAAATTGTTATTTCTTTGCGGGAGTTTATGTTGACCCGTACGCAGACGAATCAAATATAAAGAACGGAAAGATTGTTGACGGTCACGAAGGATATAAACTGGGAACACTTACTTTCAGGGCTTTGAAAGAAGGTCGTTTGCCTTTATCGTTTGGGACAGGAATATTTAAAGATTCCGATGGGAAAGATTACCTTAACTTTACTGCAGCCGGTTATGATCTTGGCGATACAGAGGGTGAAACATACGGATTTGTTTATGAAAATACACCGTATGCTGATGCTCAGGAAAAAGCAGGCCAAGTCCGGTATATGATTGATGATCTGACATGTATGTATGATGATGGATTTGACGGACTTGAAACGAGGATCAATGAAGCGGAAGAAGCATATAATGGTATGTCGGAGCTGGAAAGGAGAATTTTTATTGCAGAATACTGGACACAGAGAGACGTTCAGCGGAAAATTGCGGAAGCTAGGGACAGACTGTATGAGGGCAGAACCGAAGAAGCTGACAATGAAGCGATCAGGCCGGTGGAAGAGATGGTCAATGCGCTCAGAGATGCAGACAGATTTACGGATGCCGATGAACTTGAACGAATGATAAATGAGACAGAAGAATCTTTTGCAGAACTTACTTCACAGCAGCAGTCAAAGCTTAAACAAAATCTCCTTGATTTAAATGAGCACGGCGGAAGTAGTATCAGATATGAAAATATTATTTCTGAGGCAAAAGCAAGAGCCGAGGAACTGAGAAAGATCAATGCCGTGGAATCATTGATCAATGAAATCGGAAATGTGACACTTTCAAAAGAAGGGGTAATTGATGATGCAAGAAAAGCATACAATACTCTGAGTGATGAACAGAAGTTACTTGTTGAAAATGGTGATATTCTGAAGGATGCGAAAAAGAAACTTGCAGAACTGAAAGCCGAAATTGAAAATGTAAACCGTATGATCGGTTCATTGCCGGAAATAATATCACATGAAGATGCGGATTCTGTTATAGCGGCAAGAAATGCATACAATAAACTCACTGATGAACAGAGATCTTTTGTGACGAATGCAGATAAGCTGAAAGCTGCCGAAGCTGTACTTGCTGATTACCTTGAGTCAAAGAAAGCCGAAGATGCAATTGCGGAACTGCCCGATGAAGCAACTTTTGTTTTCGAAGAAAATATACATACGGTAAAGGCAAGCTATGATGCCCTCACAGAAGAACAGAAAGCTCTCGTTGCCAACGCGGATAAACTCGAATCTCTCATTGCAGAACTTGAGTCTAAACAGTCATTTATAGATGACTATATTGCTGAATACGGAGATACTGCTCTTATTATTGATGATCAGACCGGTTACATTGAAATCATAACGACACTGGTCGATCTTCTGACACCGGAAGATAAAGATTTTATTGTTGAAGGACAGATCGTTGTATACTCGGTTTCGGGGATAAGCAATGATGTTACTGACGAGCCATTTTATCCGGAACCGGATATTCTGGATGGCAAGAAACCGTTCTCAAGAATATACAGTATCGTTGTCGAAAAGGGTATTGCAGAAACCGGTGAAGCCGGTGAGTTTGTTGTCAGTGACAAGCAGACGGTATCTGCTGTTCCCGGAACGATTACTGTGAAATTTACGGTTCCAGAAGATATGCTTCTTTCTTCGGAAAATACAACGAGAACATTCAGTGCATATGTGGGACTTATGGCAGAAAACTATGATCCTGTATGGGCTGATGATCTTGATAATGATGCAGATACAATTACATTTGCAGTTTCCGGTTCTGCGGAATTCCTGCCTGCGTATATTGATACAACCAATCCGGCAACAAATGACAGCATAATAATTTATGCAGTGACACTTATGCTCATTGTGTTGACAGCTGCGGTCGTCGAGCGCAAAAGGGCAGTATAAGCCATGTCTGCGATAATACAGAATAAACAGGCTCCCATCGGAAAACGATCGGGAGCTGTTATTTTTGCATAAATGTTTTATTTGAAAACGGTGTTGTCATTGATGTGTGGGGAAAAATAAAGAAAAAATTGTATTTCGATATTTTTTAAGTTATAATATGTGCAAATGAATAATTTAATATGCGGACGAGCGATATGTCCGTAAAAAAAAGAAAAGGGGAAAATATGAGAAAATATATTGTAAGACGCACATCACTGTTACTTGTTGCGCTCATGATTGTATCGGTGATGTTGCCTTTCAGCAGCGTTTTTGCGGCTGAAGAGGTAATTACAGACGGAAGAAATCCGGATCTGGAATTTACAGTCCTGTCTATAACACCTTCACCTGCACCGGGTGGTGTGCCGTCTCTTTTGACGGGAGCTGTTAAAATGCTTGCATCCCGTGCCTGGCAGGAGCTTGCGGCATATTCAATAACGAATGATGTTCCGGGACTGAGTACATTTTTTAAACTCCTGCAGACACCGGCTCAGAGAGCTGCTGCGGCGCAGAGGCAGATGATTACGCAGGTTGTTACGGACATCGCAGAGATCAAGGCAAGTGTCGGTCGCATTGAAGTTCAGCTTAATGATGTGGCGGACAAGCTTGATAAATACGAAACCGCATCTGCATTCAGCATTGCGGCAAACAAATTCCGTGATATAGCAGATAAATATAAAGCTCCGTGGGCTGCTTATGAAACGGTTATCAAAGCGACGGAAACGCTTGTTGATGCGCAGGAGGCCCTGAAGGATGCAGAATCCCAGCTTGAAAAACTTGGAGAGAAGAAAACCGGACTTGAAAAAGAACAGGCGGATCTTGAAGCTGCAATTTCTGCCGAAACAGATGAAACCAGACTTGTTGAACTGAATGACAAGCTTGCGGCAGTAAAGGCAGACATTCAGACTGTCGTCACAAGCATAGAAACGGGAAATGCCACGAAAACTTCTCTTGAGCAGACCGTAAAAGACATAAATGATAATATTGATAATTTAACGCTTATATTTGTCAATGTGTGCGAAGAAGGCGGTGGAATGACATTCGCATCTGACCTCAGTTCAATCACATCGACTATCTGGAACACTCAGAACCCTACAGGATCTTATTTAGGTGCATATGAAGCATTCCTTCGTGAAAGATACGCTCTTGAGCATGAAATCACAGATGCTTTAAGGGAAGCTTATGAAATGTGTGTAGATACTATGACGCAGATGCTGACTATCTACACGGAATATTATACATGTAAGAAAAATGATGATCCTGAAAATACAATTTATAAAGCATATTCCGAAGCATACTTTGATGCTATTCAGAAGAAGATCATCAACAACTTCGATATTATCGCAAAAGCATCGGGCTTCGATAAACTGATGATCACTGAAGATTACACAGCGGAAGAACTTGCTGAGTTCAGAAAGAATGATCCCGGTTTCGTTGCGCCCGAAAATATCAATCAGAGCGTTGTAATTGATGGAGTGACTTATAAGTGTTATAAAGTCCGCGACAACAAGGACAAGTTGTATTATATTATCCCGAAAGGAAATATCTCAAACAGAACACTCGTTTCCAGAACGGCTCCTGATTATGCAACAACTGGGGGAATGATCATAATGGATTACTACGATTCATTTGTATATCGTCCGACGATGATACTTGATAATGAGTATACGGATGACGGCAGGTACCGGATGGTAAGCGCAGCCGCAGTTCCCGATTTTATTACGGATGCGGGAGTGATCCGTACAAGTCTTCGTTCCGTAAGCAAACTCACGGAAATTCCCGAAGATGCGGCATATCTTATGCTTTATCACAATGAATGCGTGAACATGGAAGAATATTATTTCCATGACGATGTATACTGGAATATGAGAATGCTGAAGCTTGATGGTGCAGGTAATGTGACGCCTGAAAAAGTATCCTCAGAATCAGTATATAATGACAGCAAATATGAAAAGTCTCTTGTGATTTACCGGGAAGTGAATACGGATCACCTTTACGGAAGTGACAAAGAATGGAAAGTTATCGACAGAGGAGAGATATCAAACCGTACGATCACAGTAAACGACGGACAGACACTTGACCTTACAGGAATTACTGTGAATCCGGATAATGTTAACATTCACATTATCGGCGGCGGAAAGATAGTCTCAAATCCAAACATCACTCTTACGAACTCTCATATGGTGATTTCATCAGACAGTGCGGTTGAGATTGAAGGCCTTAATATGACAGGCAGGAATTATGACAAGGCTGTAGTCGAGATTGTAAGAAAGAACAATGAATTCATTAGATTTGAAGGTACCAATACATTTACGGCATCATCCGAAAAGCTTATGGGCCTTGATATTTATGAGCAGTATGAGGAAGGTATGCCTCTCGCAGCTTCAAGCGGTATGTATATCGCAGAAGGTGCTGACTGCACGATTTTCTTCAGAAATGCCACATTCAAAGGTGCGGCAGGCGGCGCAGGTATATGCTCCGATGCAAGGGTATATTTCAGGGGTGAAGGAGAGGGTGATAATCTCATCGCAACCGGCTCAAGTCTGACTAATTATGAAGACAGACTTGAAAACTATTACATCCCCAGAGCTGTCGGTGCTGGAATCGGCGTGAGTTTCAGCGGAGTTGATTACGTTCACGACGGAATTGACCTTCAGTATTCACACGGATACCTCGGAACAAAGGGAACATACATATTTGATAACGTTAACGTGAATGCAACAGGTGCTGACGGAGGAAGCGATCATGAGCTGTATGCCGATGATATCGGCTGTGTATATACTGCAGGGGGAGATTTCCATATTGCAGACGGAAAGATCGAGTACAGTACAGTAAAAACGAAAAATCTACATATCGCATCCGAAATCAACACGACAGCATATACAAATGCGTATTTCCCCGACTTGTATACTATTACCGCTTATACAAAGGGTTCCAACGGTGAGACAACAGATGGTGTATACTTCAATATCATTGGTGCGGTAGGAGAAACGGGATGGATCTACGCATCGGAAATCGGAAATGACAAAGGTCAGACAACTCAGACCTTAAAGGCGAATTCAGTAGGTTCTATCAAGGCTATCAAGGTGAAGACGAAGGATTCCAACCACTGGTATCCCGGAAAGATAACAGTATCCGCAAAATATATGCATTATTCAGCTACGGTATACGGCGGCAGATGGATCGGTAACACCGAAAAGACACTTTCTCCGGATGATAATGTATACGAAGTTACAATCAGGACGGGAAGTGATTCAAATTCCGGCACTGATGCGAATATCTTCCTTTTCCTGCAGGATGATAACGGTACCGTAACGGACACTATTGAAGTCAGTGACATCCATCAGGATGCAGACGCATTTGAAAAGGGCGATACTGATACATTCCCGATCTATGCACCGGAGGATTTTGGTGAATGTTGTCATGCATTCCTCGAAAGCGACCATTCAGGTTCGGGACCGGGCTGGAAAGTAGATGCGATAGAAGTTCGTAAAGTACAGGGCAAGACATCTGACAGCGGATATACGGTAAATACCGGATTCTGGTATGAGTATGCAAAGAGAGTAAACTTCGGAAAATATTCCGGCAAAACAGGCGCATATTATATTGAAGTCAAGACAGGTGGCGAATCAGGTGCAGGAACAGACTCAACAATCTACCTTACTTTGCATGGCGACAAATACAGCAAGGATACGGAAGAGATTAATATGAGCGGTATGGCAGGCGACGGAGATGACTTTGAAAAGAACGATAATGACTGCTTCTATATCGGATATGATAAAAACGGCATAGGTGATATAAAAAGCATCACTGTCCGCAAGGATGACGGAGGCTCCGGTCCGGGTTGGTATCTTGAGTCCATCAAGATCACGGAAGAGATAGCTTCAGGACAGACAGCGAAGGTATATACGTTTGACATCAACAGCTGGATATATACTTCTTCGTACACATTCAATGTAGAATCTTCCTCATCGATGGTTCAGAGCTCTGCATTCGACAGGGATATCCTCAAAGGTCTCAAGGCAAATGAGGATGGCTCTTATACACTTACTGTGGACAGAAATATTAACCTTACGGAAGAAGTCTTTGCACTTCTGCAGGAAACAGGCAAGGTGCTTGAAGTTATAATGACAGACGAAGGAAAGCCCATTTATTCGCTTACATTTGATGGTCGTAAAATCACAGATTATCATTCGCTGAGTCTTAACAAAGGCTATTCATTTGCAGACGGAAATGCAATGCTTGACTTCATCAACGGAGCAAACCTTCCTGCAGGAACGACTGTAAAACTCTACACGGAAAACATCGGCTTCCTGAATGGGGATAAACTTGTCGTATTCAATAAAGGCGATGACGGTCAATGGGATGAACACATTACTGTTGAGGGTTCTGACGGGGTTATAGAGTTTACTATCGAAGAAGGCAGGGATCTTCTCATTAACCGTTTCGGTACAGACCTTCCGACCGGAGAAGCTGAAGAAGATCCTCAGGATAATCCGCCTACAGGCGACAGCATTACTGTTTATGCTGTAATGTTTATGTTTATTGTTATGACAGCTGTGGTTGTAAGACGAAGAAAATCAGCTGTAAAATAAAAACTGAATTGAAAAAGCCAACCTTTGCATAAGGTCGGCTTTTTCTTGTTGCAATAAAGTTTACAAAAGAAAAAAGACCGCTTTACACGGTCTTGAATGTCGAAATGGAGCTGATGAGAGGACTTGAACCACCAACCTGCTGATTACAAATCAGCTGCTCTGCCGATTGAGCTACATCAGCGACAAGATGTATTATATGATATGTCAGAGAAAAATGCAAGTGTTTTTTTCGTTTTTTAATTATTTTTCAGATAAACCTCACAGAGGACGTATGTTTATTTTCGAGTGTGTCTGCCCGGGCAGATGATTACTGAAAATTCAAAAATAATAAAACAACATCATATTGACAGTATTATCCCAAGGTGTTATAATGACGGTAATCCGAAGCAAGTGCAGTGCCTCGGAGGTAACAATTATAAATATTCACTCTTTATGGAATGTACAGCGGAAAACCGTAAGTACGCATAGCACGGATGCCGTATGGTGGAGCGAAGCTTATTATGTCACTGGGAATACCGGGAAGGCGAGCGGAGCGTTGATACTGAGTCGGAATACTTGAGAGATGAAGAATGTATGTATATGTTTGTAAATAACCGTCGGAACATAAGTTTTGACGGTTTATTTTTTTACGGATGATTTCCGTATTGATACAATTAGACAGGCGGCGAAATTCGCTTGTAAATAAAGAGGCACCGTGCGGATATGTAGGTGAAAGGATATGTCCGCACAGTGCTGTCGCAGCATAGGTGCCGCGTATTCTGATTATACCTTTTTATATTCTTTTTGTAAACCTTTGTAGGTTAAGTTTATATATTAAGGCCATATAAGATCCGCGGGACGTAATTGTGTTACGTTTTTTTTATTACCTTTATGCTGATTTTCCAGAATGAGAGGAGGAACAAAATGGAAAAACGAATTTTAAGTCTGCTTATGGCATTCTTAATGCTGTTTGCCGTATGCACAGGTGTATCGGCAGCAACGGAAGTTACACCAATGTGGAAAAACTTCCGCAACAGCGACAACAATATGGCGATTGTGGATGAAAAAACACCTGTAGGAATGACATCTGCAATGGTTAAATGGATAGCGGATCCTTTGGGGGAAAATGCAGGATTTACGGATTATACAGGATACCAGATAATCCTTAAAGATGATGCTGGTAAGTATCTTGTAATGACAAGGGGTTCCGATATTATCAAAATGAACGCGGAAAACGGTGCAGTGATAGCTTCATCGCCACTTACAATAAAACCCTCATATGCAATCGTTCAGCCGACATACGCTGAAGGGATTGTTTATGTTCCGCTTAACAAAGGGGTCATTGATGCTTTTGATGCGAAAACCCTTGAAAAGGAATGGACATTCGGAAATCCCGAAAGTGGGCTCGGCCAGGGGGTCTCTCCGATACTTTATGCTGACGGAAATATTTATACCGGCTTCTGGGCAAGCGGAAAAGATGCTGACTTCGTGTGTATCGATGCGAAAACAGGCGAACTTAAGTGGAAATACGCATCATACAGTGGTTTCTATTGGGCAGGAGCGGTAGCTGTAGGTGATTATATTATTGTAGGTTCTGAAGATAATGAAAAAAAGGATGCAGTATACGGAGCTGCCAATGTATATGTATTCAAAAAGAACTATGCAGAAGATGAGGTTGTCGAACCTGTACACAAAGTTACTCTTGAAGGATTTGGTGATATACGCTCAAGTATGGCATATGCAAACGACAAAGTATATTTCACTACAACAGCAGGATATCTTGCTTCTCTCAATGTGGATAAAGAAACAGGCGAACTTACAGGCCTTGTAAGTAAAAAATATGATTACAGAGTTACCAGCACACCTGTAGTATATGGGGATGAGGTATATGTAGGGCTTGGAAGTGCAAAAACAAACGGTGATGTTATCGCTGCAGATGCAGATAGTCTTGAACTGATCTGGAAAGCAGATCTTGCTCTTCCGGTACAGGCTTCGCTTCTTGTGAGTGAAGCATACTATGAAGAAACAGGCAAGCTTTATATGTATGCTACGTATAACTATACTCCGGGCGGAATTGTGCTTCTGAAAGTAGATCCTGAAAATAATACTTTTGAAACGGAAGATCTTTATATTCCGCCTGCAGAAGATGCTGAATACAGTATTATGAGTATCGTATGCGATGATGAAGGCGTGTTGTATTACAAAAATGACTCCAACAAAGTTTTCGCAATCAAGCCGACTGCGGAAATCTATATGGAATCACTTTCAGCGAACACAGGAAATTACACATATGAGTTTGACAAAAACACATATGAATACGAGCTTGTAGTTCCTATCGGAACCACAGAAGTTGAGTTTACGGCAGAAGCTAACGGAGAAAACACTTTCACACTCAACGGCACAACAAATATGACGGTTACTCTCACAGGCGGCGTTGCAACAGCTGTATTCGCTGTAACTGACGGGAAAGACACTCGCGAATATACTGTCAATATCAGAACTATCTCTGACAACGCAGCTCTCGGAGAACTCAGTGCAAGCGGAAGCAATACATACGGTTCAGCACCTTTATATACAATTTCACCGTCGTTTGACAAAAATATGAAAGATTATACTTTCGATGATGCTCTTTCAGGTAAAAGCTTTGTAAGATTGTGGGCAGATGCCGAAGATATTCATGCTGATGTGAAAGTTTATGCAGTTGATAATGTCAAAACAGGTAAATTTGATGCCGAAACAAAAGAAATAAGCAGTGCATTAAGCAAAGAACATCACAGATACGGTATATATATTGATGATGTTACGAAGCCGGCTGTTGTTCAGGTTGTGGTAACAAGCGAAGACGGACAGAATGTAAACACATATACTGTTTCTGTAAGTTATCAGGCAGAACAAGTAACAAAACAGATAGATTCTCTCGGAGAAATTACCCTCGAAAGCGAGCAGGCTGTTATTGACGCAAGAGCGGCATATGATGCCCTTACGGATAACCAGCAGACATTTGTAACGAATGTTGCAACACTGGAAGCAGCAGAAATGAAGATCGCTGAACTGAAGAAACAGGTTGCTGACGAAGCTGCTGCAGATGCAGTTGCAGAGATGATTGATGCTATCGGGGAAGTAACACTTGGTGACGAAGATGCTGTCAGTGCGGCAAAAGAAGCATACGGTGCCCTTACGGAAGAACAGAAGGCACTTGTCGAAAACTACGGAGTGCTTGCTGATGCTGAAGCGGCGCTGAATACTCTGAAAGACGAAGCTGCCGATGTTCAGGCAATGATCGACTCTATCGGTGAAGTCACAAAGGAAAACGCAACGGAAAAAGAAGCACAAGTAACAGCGGCAAAAGAAGCATATGATGCTCTTACGGGAGAACAGAAGGCACTTGTTGAAAACTACGGAGTGCTCGCTGAAGCTGAAGCGGTGCTGGAGGATTTCAAAACGGAAATCGCCGATGTTCAGGCAATGATCGACTCCATCGGTGAAATCACAAAGGAAAACGTAACGGAAAAAGAAGCACAAGTAGCAGCGGCAAAAGAAGCATATGATGCCCTTACGGAAGAACAGAAGGCACTCGTTGCGTCTGATGCACTTGAAGAAGCTGAAACACTTCTTGGAAACATCGCTCAGGCACTCACATATGAAGGAAAGCTCGCAGGGCTTTCAAAAGACAGTGTGACAGAAGCAACTGCAGAAGATATCAAAGCGATCATAGACGAATATGATTCTCTTGATGAAGAAGTCAAAGTTCTTGTTTCGGAAGAGGCTGTCAAGCTAGTTGAGGAACTTGAAGATGCTTACAATGATGTTATGGGCATCCAAGCGCCTGCAACAGGGGACAAGATGACTGTAATACTTGTAGCTGCAATGTTCATTATGTTCGCTGTAATGATTGCCATTGTGCTCGGAAAACGCAGAGAATCACAGAAATAAGATTTACGGACAGGCTCAATGCATTGCCGAAAAGTATTGAGCCGTCCTTTCAGAAAATTTTCGGCGAAAATGAGAAGAGGACGTTTTGTATGAAAAAGAATGTGTTATTTAATACGGTAATGGTACTGTTTATCGTTCTTGTGGCCGCAGGAGGTATTATGTTCGTTGGTAATACCAAAGGCTGGTTCGGAGAAGACGAAAGTTTGTCAGTTACGGCAATAAACGTTGTGGGTTCTGTAGAAGTTCAGAGAAACGGTGTTGCGTTTGCCCTTGAAAAAGATGCGGTACTCCGTGAAGGGGATATTATAGGCGTAAATGAAAATGCAAAGGCAGTAATTGCCGCAGGAAGCGATACATTCACATTTGGCGGCAATTCAGAGGTGTCCGTAGGCATAGGTGAAGACGGATTTGCGTTTACTGTAAACAAGGGAGATGTATTTGCCGTCATAAACGATGGAGAAATATTTGACAGGGCAGTCATCGGCAGTCATGATCTTACATCGGACAAAGCAGTATGCTTTATGAGTGCACAGACAGGTTCGTATCTTGTAAACGTATTTGAAGGCGGCATTATTCTCAAAAACGAAGCGGTTGAAGCCGGCAACAGCGTCAGTTCATCGGATACATTCTTCGATGTGACTGCTCTTAAAGCAGATTCACTCAGTGATTTCGAAATAAAGGAAACCAGGGAACTTTCAGGGAAGGAGCTTTGCTTCACAGACGAGGAACTTCAGCAGGTTCTTGATGACAGGGAAGAAGAAAGGCTTCTTGCACTTGCCGAAAAAGAAGATGCAGATTCTGCGACGGTAAACACAAATAAGGAAAAGCCGTCAAAAAATACAGATAAAACAGACAAAAACGCTTCTCAAAGCGCAAATACGGGCAAAAATGAGAGCGATAAAAATACAGAAAAAAATACTGATGATAAAAATACGACGACCGTAAATCCTCCGGTTGATACCGGAAAAGAAAATGCGGATACGACAACACCTGACACGGATCAGACAATGCCGGAAGTCAACACTCCTGTCGCAGAACCGACACCGGAACCTGAGCCTGAACCTGCACCCGAGCCAGTACCAGTGCCGGAACCTGTACCCGAACCTGAGCCGGAACCCGAACCTGAGCCGGAACCCGAACCGTCAATGGTAAGTTGCACAATAAAAATAACGTGCAGCAGTATACTTGATAATATGGATAAACTTGAGGCAGGAAAAGATGCGTATGTTCCGTCAGACGGTGTTATCCTTTCAACAAAAACTTTTGAAGTTGAAGAAGGAACATGCGTATTCGATGTATTGAAAAAAGCCTGCAACAAATATGGAATTCAGCTCGAGTATTCATGGACGCCGGGCTACAACAGCAACTATGTTGAGGGAATCAATCACATTTATGAATTTGATTGTGGCGAAACATCCGGCTGGAAATATAAAGTGAACGGCTGGTATCCTAATTACGGTTCTTCGCAATATGAGATTGAAGACGGAGATACTATTGTATGGGTGTATACCTGTGATCTTTAATTAAAAAAATAAACTAAGGCGGTGGATAAGTGAGCGAAAAATTGAAGGATTCGTTTTCTGCGTATAATCCCCTGATAAACTTTGTGTTTTTTATCGGGGCGATTTTTCTCGGGATGTTCATAACACATCCCGCATATCTTGCCGTCTCGGTCATTGCTTCAGTGGCATATCTTCTCACCATAAAGGGTGCCGCAACGATGCGTTCGCTGTGGCGGTATGCAATAATATTTATGCTGGTAACACTCATAAACCCGCTGTTCAACACTGCGGGGGAAACGGTACTGTTTACGGTATTCGGAAGGAATTACACGCTCGAAGCAATATTCTACGGAATGAATACAGCGGCAATGCTTGTCAGCATTCTTTTGTGGTTTTCAGCATATAACCTCATAATGACAAGTGACAAATTCCTGTACCTGTTCGGAAAGCTCATTCCGGGGATTTCACTTATTCTGACGATGGTTCTTCGTCTTGTTCCGTCATATCAGAGGAAAGCATCGCAGATAAGTACTGCACGGATGTGTATCGGAAAGGGTGCAGACAATGAAAAAGCGGTTGATAAGGTGGATAATGCGCTGACTGTCCTCGGAACTCTTACGAGCTGGGCTCTCGAAGGAGGTATCATAACGGCGGACAGTATGCGTTCCCGTGGCTATGGAAGCGGAGAGAGAACAACTTTTTCGAAATATGCATTTGAGATGAGAGACAGAATCCTTACGGCATTTATGGGAGTTCTTATCTTATGTGTAGTATATGCCGGTATGAACGGTGCATCATATGTATCGTATATACCGACTGTGGAAGTAGCTGATATAAGCGATTTTTACGGACTTTTAGGAATAATATCATATATCTTGTTTTTGTCCGTTCCGACAATAATAAATATAAAGGAAAGAATAACATGGCACATTTTGATATCAAAGATCTGAACTTCTCATATGTGACGACACCGGATAAGCTCACGCTTAACAATATCAATCTTACTATCGGGAAAGGACAGTACATAACTCTTTGCGGTAAATCCGGATGCGGGAAAACAACGCTTCTCAAACATCTGAAAAGTGTTCTTGCACCCCACGGAAACATCAGCGGAGAGATATATTTTGACGGTAAGCTCCTCAGTGAGACTGACCACAGGACGCAGTCCTCTCAGATCGGCTATGTTATGCAGAACCCTGATAATCAGGTTGTTACGGACAAAGTATGGCATGAGCTTGCTTTCGGGCTTGAAAGTCTTGGATATGATCAGAAGACAATCCGCCTTCGTGTTGCTGAAATGGCAAGTTATTTCGGTATTCAGACATGGTTTCACAAGAATGTTTCCGATCTCAGCGGAGGTCAGAAGCAGCTTCTTAATCTTGCGTCCATTATGGCAATGCAGCCGACGGTACTTATTCTGGATGAGCCTACATCGCAGCTTGACCCGATCGCTGCCAGTGATTTTCTGAACACAGTAAGAAAAATAAATCTTGAGCTGGGAACAACTGTCATCATTACCGAACACCGTCTCGAAGACGTATTCCATGCTTCGGACCGTGTCGTTGTAATGGACAAAGGTCGTATTATCGCAGACGATACTCCGAGGAATGTCGGCGAGCTGCTCAAAAAAGAAAACTCAGATATGTTCGCTGCCATGCCTTCACCGGTGCAGATATATTACGGTGTGGACAGCACTCTTATGTGCCCCCTCACAGTCCGCGAAGGAAGAAACTGGCTAAGTGAACATTTTGACGGAAAGAGAGTTGAGTACACAAAAGTTGAAGAGGAAGCTCCTCTTGATGAAGATGACAACAATAATGCTCTTGAACTGAAGGAAGTGTGGTTCCGTTATGAAAAGGATTCGCCTGATATTCTCAAAGGCGTCAGCTTCAAAGTGAAAAAAGAAAGCGTATTTGCCATTGTAGGCGGCAATGGTACGGGAAAATCCACGACACTTAAAGCCATCTGCAATATATGTAAACCTTACAGAGGGAAAGTACTTATCAACGGTACTCCGTTAAAAAAATTCAAGGCAGGGGAACTTTTCAGGGAAAATCTTGCGATGCTTCCTCAGGACCCGCAGAGCCTTTTTGTGAAGAAAACTGTAAGGGAAGATCTTCAGGAAATGCTCAGAAAGAATGATCCTGCTATGGAAGAAAAGATACTTGAAGTTGCCGGAATATGCGAGATCACAGATCTTCTGGATTCTCATCCGTATGACCTTTCCGGCGGTGAGCAGCAAAGGGCGGCTCTTGCAAAAGTACTTCTTACAAATCCGAAGATACTTCTGCTCGATGAACCGACTAAAGGTCTTGACAACTTCTTCAAGCTTAAATTTGCGGAGATACTTGACAGATTAAAGAAAAACGGTGTAACTGTCGTGATGGTTTCACATGATGTTGAGTTCTGTGCAAAATATGCGGATACTGTGTCTATGTTCTTTGATGGAAGCATTATCACCACAAATACTCCGAACAGATTCTTCTCGCAAAACAGCTTCTATACGACAGCTGCCAACAGAATGAGCAGACATATTTTTGAGAATGCGGTAACAAACGAAGACGTTATAAATCTTATAAACGAAAACCTGAAAAATAAGGAGTAATATGAATAAATACGGCACATATACATGGTTCGGTTATACCGTAGCGTTTGAAGAAAGACTGAAGGCAATAAAGGATGCCGGATTTGATACAATATGTACATTCTGGGCAAGGGAAATGGACGGAATAGACGCTCCCGGTGAGTATCAGGCTGAGATAGCCGACCGTCACGGACTTTATCTTGAGCACTCTCATCTGCCGTATTTCAACAGCAATATCATGTGGAATGATGATATTGCTGCCACAGATATGAGGGATATGTATATTGACGGCATAAAAAGAGCCAAAAGAGGCGGACTGAAAACCCTTGTCATTCATACCTGTGATATATATGCTCCGGATATGCAGAGATATCATCTTTTTATGGAAAATATGAAGAAGGTAGCTGATGCGGCGGAAAAGTATGAAATACGTCTTGCAGTGGAAAACCTTGGGGACAATCTTTTTCTCAGGAATGTACTTGACGATCTGAAAGATAATCCGTATGTGGGAATGTGTTTTGATTCCGGGCACAACAATATCGTGGCTAAAGACGATTTTTCACTTCTGAGGGAGTACTCCGGCAGAATATATGCTACTCATATCCACGATAACGATGCAGTTACAGACAAGCATATTCTGCCATATTCGGAAGGCTGTAATGTTGACTGGAAAAAATTTATGGAAGTTATGAGTTCTGTGGATTTTGACGGTTCTTTGATGCTGGAAGCGAGCTATCCTATAAATTATGATGATTATGACGGTGAGAACGATGTTGAAATACCGAACCCGTCATATCCTATGGAAAACTGGCTTCGTGATGCTGCAGAATCCTGCAGGAGAATATATGCTGAACTTTAAGGAGGAACTGATGAACGAAAATAAAAATATATCACGCAAACTCATCAATATACTTGTGATCTTTGTTCTTGCACCGCTGACACTCTTTCTTTCATGGAAAGTCGGAGCCAAAAAGTATTATCTTACAAGTGTGCTTCTCATCATCTACACAATGATCCCTTTTTTCCTCTCTTTTGAAAAGAGGAAACCGCAGGCGAGGGAACTGGTTGTTCTTGCGGTAATGACGGCAATAGCCGTTGCTTCCCGTGCGGCATTTATTATGCTTCCGCACTTCAAGCCCATGACAGCGATAATTATTATCACAGCCGTTTCATTCGGAGCTGAAGCGGGATTTCTGACAGGAGCAATGAGTGCATTTATATCCAACTTTATCTTCGGACAGGGTCCATGGACACCGTGGCAGATGTTTGCGTACGGTATTGCGGGATTTTTGTCGGGGCTTTTGTTTTCAAAAGGTATCATAAAAAAGGATAAGATCCCTCTCAGTATATTCGGAGGCATCGTTGTTGTTTTTTTGGTAGGACCTATGCTGGATATCAGTTCGGTATTCACTGCATCAAGTGTATTCAGTTTTGAAATATTTGCAGCTGCATTTGTTGCAGGATTTCCTGTCAACCTTGTCCATACTGCAGCAACAGCCATTACTCTTTTTCTGTTCAGTCAGCCTATGTTTGAAAAGCTGGACAGAATAAAATTAAAATACGGAATGAAATAATATGAAGTTTGACAGCTATCACCCTACAATAAATCTCATATATTTCACGGCGGTAATACTTTTCAGCATATCCTTCCGTCACCCGGTATTTCTTGCGGTGTCGTTTGTGTGTGCGTTTATGTATTCCGTAAAGCTTAACGGCATGAAAGCTTTGGTATTTAATATTTGTCTTGTACCGCTTATTGTGATATATGCATTCTGGTATTCGTATTATAACCATTTCGGGATGACATATATCTCTCAGAACTTTACGGGAAACAACATTACTCTCGAATCCCTTATATACGGGTTTGTGCTCGGGGTTATGATGGCGAGTGTTGTGATGTGGTTCAGCTGTGTATATGCGGTAGTGTCTACAGATAAGATAATATACCTTTTCGGAAGAATTTCTCCGAAACTCAGCCTTTTTATATCTATTATACTCAGAACTGTACCGAGAGTAAAAGCCCGGGCAAAAAAGATCAATCTTGCACAGCAGGCTATCGGAAGGGGATTCAATCAGGGAAACATAATAAACAGGATCGTGAATTTTGTCCGTCAGA
>SVCP01000026.1 GCA_015058295.1 Anaerofustis stercorihominis | reverse complement strand
AATCTATATTTTCATACACTCCGTCAACACTTCCATAAGTTTCAATAAGCGAAATAGCTGTTTTTTCGCCGATTCCTTTTACTCCCGGAATATTATCGGATTTATCCCCCATAAGAGCCTTTATATCAATAAGCTGAGGCGGAGTAACTTTATAGTTTTCCATTATATATCCGCTGTCAACGACAACAATATCACTGACACCTTTTTTTGCATAATGAACTTCAACACCCGGCATTACAAGCTGGAATGAATCCCTGTCACCTGTCACGATAATCACTTCGCTTCCTTTTTCGGCTGCACTCTTTGAAAGACTGCCGATAATATCATCAGCTTCATAGCCTTCTTTACTTATAATGACAACGCCTGCCTTTTCAAGGATATCCATAATAATGGGAAGCTGCGCGGAAAGTTCTTCCGGCATTGATTCCCTTCCTGCTTTGTAATCCGAAAACATTTCCGTACGGAAAGTTACTTTCGAATGATCAAAAGCTGCAACGGTCAGTGACGGTTTTTCGTCAGAATTCAGTTTCAAAAGCATATTCATAAAGCCATATATCGCATTCGTAGGCGTACCGTCTGCGGCATGCATGGGACGAACACCGAAAAATGCTTTGTATATAAGCGAATACGCATCTATCAATACTATTTTTTCCGGCATAAATTCTCCTTTATCGTGCATATATCTCAATTATTCTGAGAAGTACCTGCATACATTTTTCCATTGCATCAACGGAGATATATTCATATCTGCCGTGGAAGTTGTATCCTCCTGTAGCAAGATTCGGGCAAGGAAGCCCTTCGTATGAAAGCCTTGCACCATCTGTTCCTCCTCTGATAGGGATAGTTACAGGTGTGATTTCAAGTTCTCTCATAGCCAGATATGCATTTTCGATCAGGTGGAAATGAGGAAGGATAAGCTCTTTCATATTGTAATACGAATCCTTTATATCAGCGATAACAGTGCCTTCACCATATTTATCATTAAGATATGATGCTATCTTTTCAAAGCGGGCTTTTTTCATTTCAAGAAGATCTCTGTCGTGGTCCCTGATGATATAATTCATGGATACTTTTTCCACATTGCCTTCGATCTCATTCAGGTGAGAAAAGCCTTCATATCCTTCTGTATACATAGGATTTTCATTTGCGGGAAGCATTGACTGAAATTCCATAGCTATGAGAATGGCATTTTTCATCTTGTTCTTTGCAGTGCCCGGGTGTATATTTACACCGTTTATTGTAATCGCTGCATTTGCAGCATTGAAATTTTCATACTCCACCTCACCGACTCCGCCACCATCAACCGTATATGCGAAGTCTGCTCCGAAGTTTTTTACATCGAAATACTCGGTGCCACATCCCACCTCCTCATCAGGCGTAAATGCGATATATACATCACCGTGAAGAAAATCCGGATTATTCACGAGAAATTCCGCCATTGTCATGATCTCGGCAACTCCTGCCTTGTCATCTGCGCCGAGAAGTGTTGTTCCGTCTGTTACGATAAGCTCTTCGCCGATGTGGTTTCTGAGGCTTGAGAATTCGGCAGTTTTCATGATGATGCCAAGTTCTTCGTTCAGGATGATATCATTTCCGTCGTAATTCTCAATAATTCTCGGTTTAATGTCCTTGCCGGAAATGTCCGGTGATGTATCAACATGAGCAATGAACCCGATCTTCGGAATTTCTTTATCTGTATTGGCGGGGATTTTTGCTGTAACATATCCATAATCATCCATTTTTGTGTCAATTCCCATTGCAATAAGTTCATCTCTCAGATATTCAAGCAAAACCAACTGTTTTGCAGTACTGGGATAAACACCTTCTTTTTCGGGAATATGTGAAGACTGCGTGTCAAAAGACACGTATTTCAGAAATCTGTCTTTTACCTTCATAATAACCTCTTTAATTATTCTGTTTTACAATATTTTTAACTTTTATTATCTTCCGGTATACGGATGTCAGAAGATTTACTGTCTTTATTGACTAAATTATACCACCTGTATTCCCTGTTTGCAACGCAAAGCGAAGATGCAATACATAAGCACTTTACAGGATTTCCGAATTTAGTCTATGTACACACAAAATTGACTTGAAAATATGCGGCGGTTCATTGTATAATAAAATGTATTTTAATATAAGGCGGACTTTATTAATGAAATGGACTGAAATGACCATATATACCTCCAAAGAAGGTATTGAAATAATAAGCGGTATTCTTATTAATCTCGGCATTGACGGGTTTGTAGTAAACGATCCGGACGATTTCAAACAGTTTGCTGAGGAAAATTCTGACCTGTGGGATCTTATGGATGAAGATCTTTACGCATCATTCGATGTTGAACCAAATGTAAAGGTGTATCTTGAGGAAACAAACGAAGGAAGAGTTTTTGCTGTAAATATTCTCAGTGAGATCTCAAAGCTCAGGGAGACCAACAAGGACGGCATTTACGGAAGGCTTGAGATTTCACAGGATATTATCAAGGAACAGGACTGGGCAAATAACTGGAAAGAGTTCTTCAAGCCTTTTGATGTAGGACGGAATCTTGCGGTATGCCCTTCATGGGAAACATACGACAACAAAGACGGACGGATAGTTCTTTCGATAGATCCGGGAAACAGTTTCGGAAGCGGTCTTCACGAAACAACACGACTTTGCCTTATTTCACTTGAAGAGTATGTGAAGGAAGGACTCAATGTCATTGATGTAGGATGCGGAAGCGGTATCCTCAGCGTTGCGGCAGCCAAACTCGGCGCAGGCAAGGTTACGGCCATCGATATCGACCCGAATGCTGTTGAGACTTCAAAGCAGTGCGCCGTACAGAACGACGTTGCGGAAAAGATCGAAGTTCTCTGCGGAGACCTTACGGAAAAGATCAAAGAGCCTGCGGACATCGTCGTCGGCAATCTTTTCGCAGGGATCATCGTAAGAATGCTTGCGGACATCGCAAGGGTCCTCAAGGATGACGGTATACTTATCACTTCGGGTATCGTATCCGACAGCCTTGATGATGTCATCGAAGGATATAATAAATACGGAATCGAAATAATAAAGAACGAGTCCATCGGCGACTGGCACGTTCTTATCGGAAAGAAAACGGTATAAAACAACACAGCAACAGATACGGAGGAAAACGGTCATGGATTACATCATAGAAATGTTAAACATAACCAAAACTTTCCCCGGCATCGTAGCCAATGACAATGTAAATCTTCTCATCAAAAAAGGTGAGATTCACGCATTGCTCGGTGAAAACGGTGCAGGGAAATCCACATTGATGAGTATCCTTTTCGGCATGTATCAGCCGGATAAAGGAGAAATCAGACTTGAAGGCAAGCCTGTAAAAATCAAAGATCCCAACGAAGCTAACAGACTTGGCATCGGTATGGTACATCAGCACTTCAAGCTCGTAGGCAACTTTACGGTACTTGAAAATATCGTACTCGGTGCTGAAGACACCAAGATGGGTGTACTGCAGCTCAAGGAAGCAAGAGAAAAAGTACTGGCGCTTTCGGAATTATATCAGCTCAAGGTAGATCCGGATGCAAAGATCGATGACATTACAGTCGGTATGCAGCAAAGAGTAGAGATACTCAAGATGCTTTACAGGGACAATGATATTCTTATCTTTGACGAACCTACAGCTGTTCTTACACCTCAGGAAATCGAAGAACTTATCAAAATTATGAGGAAGCTTGCTCAGGAAGGTAAATCCCTCATTTTCATCACACACAAGCTCAACGAGATCAAACAGGTTGCCGACAGATGTACAATCCTCAGAAAAGGTAAATACATCGACACTGTAGACGTATCAAAGACAAGTGCAGAAGAAATGTCTGAAATGATGGTCGGAAGAAAAGTAGCTCTTCAGGTAGCAAAAGAAGACATGACTCCGGGAGAAGCAATTCTTTCAGTAAGAGATCTTTGCCTTAAAACAGATAAGACGGGAAAAAACAAGCTCAACAACATCTCATTTGATGTAAGAAAGAACGAAATACTCTGTATTGCGGGTATCGACGGAAACGGTCAGACCGAACTTGCCTATGCTCTTACGGGTATGATGCCCATATCTTCGGGAAGCATCACGCTCAAAGGTGAAGACATCTCAAAAGCATCGATCCGTCAGAGGTCTGTAAAAGGAATGTCACATATTCCCGAAGACAGGCATAAAGATGGTCTCGTTCTGGAATATTCCCTTGAAGAAAACCTTATTCTTCAGGAATACTTTACAGATCAGTTCCAGAATAAAGGATTCCTTAAATTCGACAAGATCCGTGAATTTGCCAACACTCTCATAGATCAGTTTGACATCAGAAGCGGACAAGGTGCCCAGACGACTGTAAGAAGTATGTCCGGAGGAAACCAGCAGAAAGCAATCATTGCCAGAGAGATCACAAAAGATCCTGATCTTCTCGTTGCTGTTCAGCCGACAAGAGGTCTTGACGTAGGAGCTATCGAATATATTCACTCAAAGATCGTAGAACAAAGAGATAACGGAAAAGCTGTTCTTCTTATTTCTCTCGAACTTGATGAAGTCATGAATTTAAGTGACAGGATCCTTGTTATATACGAAGGTGAAATTGTCGGTGAATTCGATCCCAGACAAGTCGACGTAAAAGAACTCGGTCTTTACATGGCCGGTTCCAAGAGAGCGGAGGTAAAATAATGAAGAAAAAAATGTCTAGCTTAATCGCTTCATTAAACACATGGACAAGCTCTGAAGGATTCAAAAGTTTTGCATCATCACTCCTTGCGATTCTTTTCGGACTTGTAATCGGATTTGTTATGCTTCTGTTCAGTAACAGCAGATATGCAGTCAGCGGACTTATGGCACTTCTTTCCGGTGGTTTTGCGGAAGGTATGTCCAGCATGGGTGATGTGCTGTATCTCGCAACACCTATCATTATGACTGGTTTGTCTGTTGGTTTTGCATTCAAGACAGGGCTCTTCAACATTGGTGGTTCAGGTCAGTATCTTGTAGGTGCATTCACCGGTATTTACATCGGTGCAACATGGACATTTATTCCTGACTCAATCCTCTGGATCGTAGCCCTTCTCGGATCTATGATTGCCGGTGCAATATGGGCATTTATCCCGGGACTTCTGAAAGCTACAAGGAATGTAAATGAAGTAATTACTGCAATCATGATGAACTATATAGGTGTGTATCTTGTAAACTACCTGATACCGCTTTCACCTATATATGATTCTACGAGAAACCAGACAGTTCCTCCACGTTCATTTATCCCTAAAGCAGGGCTTGATAAATTATTCCCTGACAGCGGAATCTCTGCAGCTATACTTATTGCAATCGCATGTGTAGTCATCGTTTATATCGTACTGAACAAAACCACATTCGGTTATGAACTCAAAGCATGCGGATACAACTCAAATGCCGGCAGATATGCGGGTATCAATGAAAAGAAATGCATAATCCTCTCAATGGTAATCGCCGGTGCACTTGCAGGCCTTGGAGGAGGTCTCGCTCACCTCGCAAACACAGGTAAATACATCTCAGTAGTTGATGTATTACCACAGGATGGTTTCGATGGCATAGCAGTTGCGCTCCTCGGGCTTTCAAATCCGGGAGGAATATTCCTTGCAGGAACGTTCATCGCTTACCTCAGACAGGGCGGATTCTATATGCAGAAATACGGCTATGTTACTGAAGTTATCAATATCATTATTGCAACGATTATCTACTGCAGTGCGTTCTCAGCCGCATTCAAAAGCTTTATCACTAAGGCAAAGACTAACGGATTAAAATTTCCGTCCAAAAAAGAAAAGAAAGTCGCAGGTGAAGAAAAATGACAATAGTTAGCTTTCTTGCTCAACAGACAATGATTTTCTCAATTCCGCTTTTAGTGGTTGCATTGGGAGCTTTGTTTTCTGAACGCAGTGGTGTAACAAATATCGCAATGGAAGGCATAATGGTACTCGGTGCCTTTGCAGGAGTTTTGTTTATGAAAACTTTCCAGACAGCACTTCCCGGCCAGCCTATATTCATTCTTTCGTTGATAGTGGCAGGTATAACAGGTGTTATTGTATCGCTTCTGCACGCATATGCATCCATCAATATGAATGCTGATCAGACCATCAGTGGTACAGCAATCAATACATTTGCTCCGGCTTTTGCAATATACACAGCAAGAATGATTCAGCAGGTACAGCAGGTATCTTTCAAGAATCAGTTTCAGATAAAGGAAGTGCCGATTCTTTCAAAGATCCCCGTCATCGGTGGAATGTTCTTCACAAATGCGTACATCAGCACATACATTGGTATTGCGTTACTTATTCTGGCGTGGTTCCTTCTCTATAAGACGAAATTCGGGCTCAGACTTCGTTCCTGCGGTGAATTCCCGCAGGCTGCAGACTCTGTAGGTATCAATGTATACAAAATCAGATACGCGGGAGTTATGATTTCAGGTCTTCTCGGCGGAATCGGAGGACTCATTTTCGTTGTTCCCACATCCACAAACTTCAATGCATCTGTTGCAGGATACGGGTTCCTCGCAATTGCCGTACTTATTTTCGGTCAGTGGAAACCTGTGAAGATATTCTTCGCAGCACTTTTCTTCGGCCTTATGAAGACACTTGCCAGCGCATATTCAGCAATTCCGTTTATGCTTGCACTGAATATCCCCAGCAACTTCTATAAAATGGCTCCGTATATCGCAACTATTATCGTTCTTATCTTCACATCAAAGAACTCACAGGCACCGAAAGCCTGTGGTACACCGTACGATAAAGAACAGAGATAGCATATACCAATGCACAAAAAGAGGGGTTTTCTCCTCTTTTTTTTCGTTTTGTGCTGATTTTTTCGTTTGTTTTGTGTCCGGAAAATATGGTATAATTCAGGTACGGATTACCACGGGAGTGCATAGTAAAAGCATGACTCATCATCTCTCTGCGTATTTGATTTTCAGGAAGGTGATTATATGAAAAGAGTAAAAGAAGGCTGTATATGCCAGACACTGATTTTTTCGCAGAGGGAGACAGCTGATGAGCAGACACTCACACTTGCGCAGACCCGCGAATTGAATGTGAGAGAAGCTCAGCGATACAGACAGTCGCTTCTCAACAAAGGAACAAGACACCGCATCATTGAAGAAAATATTCTTGATGACGGCTCTGTCATGATAAAGGTAATAAAGGAATACAACGAAAAAGTCGATGTTGAGCAGCTCTTCGGAATGAACTGGTAAAGCATACAAGGAAATATGAGATATGACATATCTCATATTTCCTTTTTTTATTTTTAATGAAAATTTAATGGTATTACAGATCTTTCTCAGTTATAATGTATATGTAAATATTGTTTTAGTTTCCCTCATACCCCGGCCCGGACATACATAGTGATGTTCGTACATTGTAGTTTTACTCCCATATGCAAATACAACTTATTTATTTGCAGTATACTGATGTTTTTATTAACAAAATAATCTGAAATGTGCAAAAATTTGATTTACACACAAACCCAAATTGTGTATAATACCCCTAATAGGGAGGTGGCAAATGAAAGAATTCAAAAAAGTATTAATAGCTAACCGTGGCGAGATCGCAATCAGAATAATTCGTGCAGTGCAGGAATTGGGAATGAAAGCCGTTGCGGTATATTGTGAAGAAGACAAGTTATCATTGTTCAGAAGCAAAGCTGATGAAGCTTACCTCATTAAGAGTAAGAATACCCCGACAGACGCATATCTCAATATGGAGGCAATACTTGATGTTGCCCTTTCGAGAGGATGCGATGCTATACATCCGGGATACGGTTTCCTTGCAGAAAATGCACGTTTCGCAGAGATCTGTGCAAATGCCGGTATCGAATTCATCGGACCGAGCGCTGAAGTTATCGATCTTTTGGGAAATAAAGTAAATGCCAAAAATGCAGCTATTGAGGCCGGAGTTCAGGTAATCGACGGTCAGAGAGTAGACAGTTCCGAAGAAGCAATAGATGTATGCCGCAGGATCGGTTATCCTGTTATGATCAAAGCTGCTGCAGGTGGTGGCGGACGAGGCATGCGTATCTGTGAAAAAGAAGAAGATCTTAAAGAGCTCTTTGATTCTGCAGTTCGTGAAGCAACGAAAGCATTCGGTGACGGTGAAGTATTTATTGAAAAATATATTTCATCACCAAGACATGTAGAAGTGCAGATTCTCGGTGATAAATACGGAAACATCGTTCACCTGTATGAAAGAGACTGTTCCATTCAGAGACGTCATCAGAAGATCATTGAAATAACACCGTGTCTTTCTATTGATGAAGAGACAAGAAAAGAACTTTGCGAAGACGCTCTTAAAGTAATGAGACATGTCGGTTACACAAACGCAGGAACGGTTGAATTCCTTCTTGATGAAAAAGGAAACCATTATTTCATAGAGGTAAACCCGAGAATCCAGGTAGAACATACCATCACAGAAGTAGCAACAGGCATCGACATCGTTCAGGCACAGATACAGATTGCAGAAGGTCATCGTCTTTCAGATCCGGAAATCGGTATTGAATCACAGGAAGACATCATTCACAGCTGTGCAGCTATCGAATGTCGTATCACTACTGAAAATGTAAAAAACAACTTCCTTCCGGATACAGGAAAGATTGAAGTATATAAAACAGGCGGCGGCACAGGTGTTCGTCTTGACGGAGGAAACGGTTTTACAGGCTCCGTGATCACACCTTACTTTGACAGTTTGCTCGTAAAAATGACAACATATGACCGTACATTTGAAAGAGCAAGAAAGAAAATGCTCCGTCTTTTGAAAGAATGTGTGGTTGAAGGTGTAAAGACAAACAAGGACTTCCTCATCAACGTTCTTGAACACGAGGAGTTCAAATCAGGAAACTTCAACACTACATTTATCGACAAACACCCGGAACTTTTCAATCTTACGCTTTGGGATGACAGGGAATACAAACTCCTCCAGTACATCTCAGAAAAGAGCATCGAAAGAAAAGGTGCGAAACCTGTTTTTGATCTTGTGAGGACGAAAACTGTTCCCAATTCTGAAAAACCGAGAGGAACAAAACAGATCCTCGAAGAAAAAGGCGCTGAAGGTGTTGTTGAATACATCAGAAATACCAATCAGCTTCTCTTTACGGACACTACACTGAGAGATGCTCATCAGTCACTCCACGCAACAAGAATGAGAACTGTTGATATGCTCAATATTGCCGATGAAATAGCTATGAAAGAAGCTGATCTGTTCTCTGTTGAAATGTGGGGCGGCGCTACATTTGATACAGCATACAGATTCCTCAAAGAATCTCCATGGACGAGGCTCAAGCTTCTCAGGGAAAAAATACCTAACATTCTTTTCCAGATGCTTTTACGTTCATCAAACGCTGTAGGATACACAAACTATCCGGATAATCTTATCAAAGAGTTTATACACCGCAGTGCGCAGGAAGGCATTGATGTATTCCGTATCTTTGACTCGCTCAACTGGCTTGATCAGATGAAGCTCAGCTGCGAACAGGTTCTCAAGGAAGGTAAGATTGCGGAAGTATCACTTTGCTACACAGGTGATATTCTCAATAAATCGAAGACCAAATATACTCTTGATTATTACCTGAAGAAAGCGAAAGAAATTGAGGATATGGGCGCTCACATCCTCTGTATCAAGGATATGAGTGGTCTTCTGAAACCGCAGGCTGCTTATGAGCTTGTAAATGCTCTCAAGAGTGAAATAAAGATCCCGGTTCATCTTCATACGCATGACACATCAGGAAACGGCGTAGCAAGCCTCCTTTATGCAGCAAATGCAGGAGTTGATATTGTGGATGCTGCCATTGAATCCATGAGCGGACTGACGAGTCAGCCATCGATGAACAGCGTAGTCGCAGCTCTTGATGCAAACGAAAGAAAACCTGCTCTTGATCCGGACAATCTGGAAGAAATCAGTACATACTTCGAAAAAATCCGTCCTGTTTACGGACAGTTCGAATCGGGTATGAAGACGAATATGACCCTCATTTACAAATATGAAGTTCCAGGCGGACAGTATTCTAACCTGAAAGCACAGGTTGACAGCTTCGGTATGGGACATCGTTTCGGAGAAGTTCTTGACAGATATAAAGATGCAAATGAGCTTTTCGGAGACATCATCAAAGTAACACCGTCAAGTAAAGTTGTAGGCGATATGGCGATCTTCATGCTCCAGAATGGTCTTACAAAAGACAACATCTTTGAAAAAGGTGCTTCACTTGCATTCCCGGATTCAGTAGTTGATTTCTATAAAGGAAACATCGGTCAGCCTGAAGGCGGATTTGACCCGAAGATGAGAGAAATGGTACTCAAAGGAGCTGATTACATTGATGTCAGACCGGGACTTCTCCTTCCGGATACTGATTTCGACGGAATCAGAGCATACTTTAAGGAAAATTTCAATGTAAATCTCTCTGACAATGCTGTAACGGCAGCTGCTATTTACCCGCAGGTTTATGAAGATTACATCAAGTTCCTTCAGGGTTACGGAGACTTCATCACGATGCAGTCAGACGTATTCTTCTACGGTCTGAATGAAGGCGAATCCTTCGCTTATAACGGAGGATATGAAGGAAAAGATCAGATCATCAAGCTTATCTCTGTCGGGAATGTTGACAACGATGGATTCAGAAGCCTTGTTTACGAAGTTGATGGCTTCAGAAGAGAAGTTGTTATCGAAGATAAACAGGCAGTTTCCACACAGCACAGAATGCAGATCAAGATGGCTGACGAAGCAAATCCGAACCATGTTGGCTCCCCTATTCCCGGCAATATCGTAAAAGTCCTCGTAAAAGTAGGTGAAACGGTAAAAAAAGGTCAGGCTGTTGCGGTTGTTGAAGCAATGAAGATGGAAACTGAAATTCTCGCAAAGGCAGATGGTTCTGTAAAAGATGTTCTTGTAAATACAGGACAGAACGTAAAAGCCGGAGAGCTTATCGTAGAGTTGGCATAAATGAAAAAGGTACTGTCCATAATTTTGTTGTTAGCGTGTGTTTTGACTCTGACAGCTTGTTCTGATAAGGCAGAAGAAATAACATCATTTGTACACGGAAATCTTGACAGCGTATTGAAAAATAAACACAGCGAAGAATACCTGCAGCTTACGGGAGAGGAAATATCCTCTCCCGAAGCATCTTATGCAAACGGACTAGCATCAGAAACGAAATATTTTCTTTCGTATGCAGATTGTGAAGATGTTTCTGAGGAAACTTATGAAGATTGCTCTGATATGATCAGCATATTGTGGAAAAACACAGAATATGAAGTATCTGAGGTGATAAAGAACGACGATGGATATAGTGTAAATATCAATATCCGTCCTGTTGCAAACATAAAAAAGGCAATGTCTCTTGATGCGGCTGAACTCGTAAATGAGCTTGAGAAAGAATATGGTGATAAGCTGTACAAAATGAAAGACAATGAGCTTTCAGAAATATACATTGACAAGATCATAGAAAAAGTCGATTGCCGGAACATAGTATACGAAGACGAAATATCTGTAAATGTGAAAATTCACAAAGAAGATGGTCCTGTCTACAGCATAGACAACGATGATTTTATCAACCTGTATACAAATCTCATCTTATACAAATAAACAGGGGTTTTATTTTACCCCTGTTATTTTTATTATTTTACCTGCGACATAGTCTGTGTCACAGATGCAGCAAGAATATATATTGCGCCGCCTTCTTTGAGTGCTTTGGAGCAGGAATTCATAGTTGAACCTGTGGTAATTACATCGTCAACCACGATGATCTTCTTTCCGCGCACATCTGCGTTGTCGGCAAGAGAAAATCTTCCCTTTGCATTTTCTGCTCTCTGCGATCCACTGAGGCCTACCTGGTGAACAGATTCTCCATTGTCTATAAGAAATCCTTCAACAGGTATATTCAGCGCATCTCCAAGTGTATTTGCCAAAAGCTCCGCCTGATTGTATCCTCTTTCCAGCATCTTCGCTTCGCTTGAAGGAACGAATGTGATCGCATCAAAATCATGAGTGGTACACTTTTCTGTAAAATCTTTACTCAGATATTTTCCGAGATATTCCGCTATATCAGGATAATTGCGGTATTTCATTTCATGTATGATATTATCTGCAGGATATGCATACACAAACGAACAGACAGCATCATCCCAATATGCATCTGAAGTTGCGCAACTTACACAAATACCTTTCCCGATGGTCACTCTTTTACATTTTACGCAAAAATATTTTGGTTTCTCGAAGCCATTCTCACACTTTTCGCATATAAAGCTTTCATGAAGCAATACTCTTGAGCATGAAGGACAAGTACCAAATGACGGAAACAACAGCTCCTTAAGGTTAATCGCTGTGTTTTGCAGTAATGGATTGGCTTTAAAGCTCAATGATTTCATAAATCGCTGTATTCGGTGCTTTTATGATATAGTTCATATAATCCTCGTTTGACATTTCAATAGGAGCCTCTTTTCTTCTCAGAGCAACTTCTTTTTCCTCGATAATATCAAAGAGTGTGATATCATAAGCCAGACCTTCGTCAAATTTTAAGGTATTATTGTCTGCTCTGACACCGAGAGATACGGTCATTCCATCTGCCGGGCAAGCTTTTTTCTTCATTGTAACGACGATTTCTCCATTTACAAAAGCCTGTCTGTTGAATATTTCAAGCGCGGTATCTGCAGCTTTAAGGCCTAAGAGCAGACCTCCGCATTTGTGTCCGTGAAATTCCACTGCTTTTTCGATCAATTTATTGTCCATATCTTCCTCCTGTTTGTGTGATTGATATTTCTTTTATTTGTATAACTGATATTTCTTGCTGATAGTGTGTGCAGTCTCATCAGGCAAAGGCCTGAACCATATCCCCGTTGTACAGGTGCCGTCTTCATTTTCGGCAACAAGCTCCGTCAGACATATATCATTGATAAGCCCGAAGTCAACCCCTTCAACAAGCCCGAGCTCAAGGGCTTTCTCCTTTGCCTTCAGTAGCTGATTGAGATTTTTTGCGGCACATACTGTTTTGACGTAGTTATTGTTGATGTATTCGTCGATTATATCCGTGTTCAGGCGGATGGTAATCTGTGTGTCAGTGCCGTCTTCGTTTTTTTCTGCGCTGTTTCTGATCAGATTCATCCAGTATTCTTCCGAACAATGCCCTATCTGTGCGGAAAGCTTGCCGGCACTCATTTCAAGATCCTTACGGATAATAAATAATCTTCTCAAAATATATCTCCTTTTATGTGTAATAATGTCCGTTTTATTTTTTCAGAGCAACTGCCGTACTCATCACAAAACCCCCGTCGTGGGATACGGAAATTTCGGTGGTGTATATACCCATTTTTTCAGCCTGAGTGGCCAGCTTTCCGGAAAAAACAGCATACGGTGCACCTAGCGATGTCTTTTTTACAGTAATATCTTTCATGGAAAATCCTCTGAAACCTGTTTTCAATGCTTTTGATATACTCTCTTTGACAGAAAACCTTACTGCAAGGAAACGGTCTTTATCCGCAGATATCACATACTCTTCGTATTCATCATCACTGAGAATTCTCCTTGCAAGAATATCTTTTTTACGCTCATCAAGCTTCTGCACACGGCTCATATCGAGTATATCACATCCTGTTCCGTAAACATATTCGGAACATAGGATTTTTTCTCCGAAAAACTGCATATTATACCTCCATCGTATAATAAAAAAACCCTGAAGCACACTCCAAGGTTTTATTTATTATGCAATTGTTGCTAATTTCTTTGCGAACTGAGCTTTTTTTCTATCAGCTGCATTCTTGTGAATTACACCCTTGGAAGCAGCCATATCAAATTTCTTTGTAGCTTCCTTGCAAGCAAGTGTAGCAGCTTCTACATCTTTGCTTTCAACAGCTGCAAGAAACTGTTTTTCTACAGTTTTTAAGTTTGTCTTCACCATTCTATTAGAAAGTCTTCTCTTTTCACTGGTGAGCGCTCTTTTCTTTGCTGACTTAATATTAGCCAAGACAGTCACCTCCTATTGAACTTCAAGCAGAAATTATTTTACCACTAATCCGGCTTAAATGCAAGCAAAAAATGCACTTTTTCCAACAATATTACACACCCATACTGCCCCTCGTAAAACAAAACCAGAGACACGCTAAAGTCCCATCACCAAGGAACTTTATTTTATCTTACGACGAGCTATTGTTAATTAAACCGAACTCAGTAGCATATATATTATAACATCAAATGTATGTGACTTCAACAAAAATCTATCTTTAAAGAGGTAAATATGAAAATAAAAAATGCGTATATATTCGTTTTTGCTGCTATGATTATTCTGAACATGCCTATGAGCGTGACAAATGTATCTGCATGGGAGGACAGCCTGGAAACAATATCAAAACATGCAATTAATCAAAGTATTCATCTGCCTCAGAGTACAGAGAAAGCTGATATTCTGGAACTGATAAACACAAATGTACTGTCTTCCGCCATATCTGTACTCGGGTATGAGCAGGAAACAATAAACGATGACAAAGAGATTCCGGATAACACCGGCTCAAATACAAATGATAAAATACCAGATAATAACAATACCAATATGAGTACAAGCAGATATGAAAACATATCATCGGATTATTCAAAGCTGCATAATGGAAAACCGAAAGTTCTCATATACCACACTCATACCACGGAAGCATATCTTACTTCTCCTGATGCGAAACCTTCAAGCTGGAGAAGTACCGATCCGAAAAAAAACCTGATAACAGTAGGTTCTGTTGTATCTCAAGTACTTCATGATGAGTACGGAATTGAGGTCTTATATCTGTCGGAAATTTTTGACCAGCCGTATACAGGAGCATATTCAAAATCATATGATGCGGCAGAAGCTGCCATAAAAAAATATCCGAGCATTGAATATGTCTTCGACATACACAGAGACGGACTTGCCAATAAAGAAGGTAACAGGGACATTTATCTGACGAATATAGAGGGACAGGATTGTGCAAGCATAATGTTTGTGTTGAGTACAGAAAGTCCTTATATAGACGAAATGAGAGTATTTGCAAAGCAGATAAAGAATAAAATGAACACACTTTATCCTACGCTGTTCAGAAGAAATATGGACCGAAACTATTGCTACAATATGGTATTCTCCCCAAATTCTATGTTATTCGAGGTCGGCAGCAATCTTACAACTGTTTCGGAAGCCAGAACATCTGCTGTATTTCTCGGGAGAACGCTGGGAGAAATAATTACAGGTAAAGAATAAAAAAGAACATCGGATATATCCGATGTTCTTTTAATTCTATTCGTCTTCTTTCACACTGAATTTTCCTTTGTTAGCAGATTTATTTCGTCTGCGTCCGGAAGAGATATCTCCGAATTTTCTCTCTTCTTCTGTTGCAAAACGATTTTTTGAACTTCTGCGAAGTTTATAATTCGGATTTTCCACGATCTTTCCATCAATAACAATGTACTGGCTGTCGGTTTGAGGAAGTATAGACACTTCCTGTTCCTGCAGTTCAATCTTCAGTTCATTTGAAACGGATTCTACAGTCTCTCCAACTGATTTCAGAACATCAGATGCATCGCTTTCATCATATCTGAGCTGTTCAAGGACTTCTTCTACCTGATCAGATACAGATTCTCTTGTATCATCTGCAAATATCTTCTCGAACAGATCCTCTTCCCCATTGTACTCCTGTGCTTCATTGCGATCAAGCTCTTCAAAGAATGATGCTGCATTCGCATATTCCAGAGTCACGACATCTTCCATGAGTTTTTCTTCTTCATCAGATGAGAGAATAGATTCAGATATCAGCTCATCGTCCGTTGAGAGAATCGCTCTGAATATAGCTTCAAGCTCTTCATCGGCTTCATCCGGATCTTCTGATGATTCATCATTTGCATCGGACTTCACTCCAACAAACTGCTCTCCGGTAAGCACATCAGGTATATCTGTTGCAATTTCTTCTGAAACTACTTCTGTATCATCATCTACATGGTCAATCAGTTCTGCCTGCAGAGTTCCGTCATCGGAATCTTCTTCAGTTTTATCAATCAGTTCACCCAACTTCTCTGATAATGAGTCATCTTCGTCAATAACAACACTGTATATATCCTCAACTTCATCAAGCCCCTCTATAATAAATTCCGGTTCTTCGATATCAATATTTTCTATGGAGATTTCGTCGATGTCTTCAGCACACGATTCATCAGTATGTTCGACAATAGTTTCTTCTGAATCAGTATTTTCGGCAAACTCATCGTCCAGTTCTGTCGGGTCAGCATCAGAAACAAGTTCGTGCTGAATAACTTCTGAAACAGCTTCGTTATCAACTTTTTCTGAATCAATAATATCTGCTGTATCCACAAAAACTTCATCAATAACGGTTTCTTCGGGCAATACTTCTGCCGGCTCAGCAAAATCAATACTGCTTTCAACATGTTCTTCACCACCTTCGGCAAGAGCTGTTGCAACGTCTGCGGCCAATTCGTCATCAACAAATATTTCTTCAATTTCTTCGTCTGCAGAGCATTCTGCATTGTCCGTTGCTAATTCAGAGGCAGGTACTTCTTCCGATTCAATAATATCTTCAGACCCTTCCGGTGCAATTTTAACTGCAAGTTCCTCTGATTCTTCTGTCAGACTGCTTCCATTAATGCCTTCTGTGATATCGATATCCCCGATATCATCGAAGTCCATATCTTCAATATAAATATCTTCGTATTCACTAAACAGATCATCTTCAAACATTGAATCATCGAAGTCATCTTCCGATAACCCTTCAATCAACATATCGATATCATCAACAGATTCTACGAAATCATCTGAAACAGATTCTCCCGGATGAGATACTTCATCTATCGGCTCATCCGTTATTCTTCCGACAGGCTCTTCAGATTCAGCATCTGCCGACACAGGTTCATCAAGCTCATATGTATCAGCAGTATCTTCACCTGTGACAGCATTTTCAGCAGAATGTTCTTCATCAATCCTGCCCATCACTGCAAGCTGTTCGTCAATTTCTTTAAACAGATCACCAAGCATTTCATCTTCGTAATCTAATTCATCATCAAAATATCCGTCATAGTCATCATAATCATCAATATCGTCTTCCGAATCGTCTTCCTGTTCACCGATAACTACAAGATCCATTTCAGATGAATCCTCAACTACGGAGCCGAGGATTGCTGCTTTGATATCGTCCTCAGTTTCATCCTCATCAGAAACTTCGTCTTCCGCATCAATACGATCAACATGATCAACGGACTCGTTTATATCTACGATTTCAACATCTTCCGATAAAACAGGTTCTTTAATCTGAATTACCTGTTCTTCCTCCGAGGTTTCGATAGCGTCATCTTCATCGATATATTCGATACCAAGCATCAGTTCCTGAATAAATCCGAATGCACCGAATGCAATCAGGAGCGTGCCGATGGAAATAACCTGTGCAAATATTCCAGGCAGAGGAATTGGTATAATACCACCAAGGAAAGAAAAGCTTGTCGATGCACCTGCAAGCTCAAAATAATTACTTGCTTCAATAACCGCGGTTTCGATCCCTGCGATTTCAAGCGCACGGGCAGAAACAGGCATCCTTCCTACATTTGAAAATATTGCAGTGAAATTCATTACAGAACCGATCAAAATGGCAAGAGGCCAGATATCAAGCGTCTGAATATTTACAAATATACTTGTAATGAGCGTAAAATGCGCAAGGAACCTGATCCAGATGGCGTACTCAATAATAACTTCCCACCCTGCAGCATTACCTGCTTCAACTACTAAGAATAACAACAGCGCCAATACAAACAGAAAAGGAACTCTTATCTCTGCTTTGATAACATTTGACAAACTTCCTTTTCTGATATATCCAACCACGACTGCAAGTAAAATAACAGCAACCAAAAACATAAGATACCTTCCAAATACACAGAAATATACGGGGTCCACAGACCCCGTATTATATTTTATCATATATCTTTTTTATTTAAAAGAGCAATTATCATTTTTTAGATATTTGCTTCAATTAAACCGTAATCACCATCGTCTCTTTTATATACAACGCAAACTTTCTGTGTTTCTTTATTAAGGAACATAAAGAATGCGTGACCTAAAAGCTCCAGTCTGAGACAAGCTTCTTCTTCGTCCATCGGTTCGAGAACAAAGCTTTTGTTCTTAACGATTCTTGATTCGATATCGTCTTCATCACCGGCTTCTTCCACAATATTTTCATATCTGATGGAATCATTACTTCTTGTTTTGAGCTTGTCTTTATGTTTTACAAGCTGACGTTCAAATTTGTCGATGGCTTTATCAAGTGCAGCGCGAACATCACCGTCTGATGCCTCGCTGCGGAGGACTCCTGTGCGAAGTTTGACAGATATCTCAACTTTCTTCGTCTTGTTACTTTCTCCTTTGAACGTAACGTTTACTACTGTGTCATCGGAGAAATATTTGTTCAGCTTATCAAATCGTTTTTCTGCCTCCTCGATAATGTAATTTTTGACATTAAGTTTCGTAGCATTAATTTCGAGTTTCATAGCTATCCTCCTAAAATATATATTATAATCGCCGAAGCGATATTGACATCCGGAATTATTTTACTGACATATCCAGAAGCATATCATCCAGTGCTGAAAGTCTCTGTGCGCTTTTGTCATTTTGTATCATCCTGCGAAGTGCATCATTCTCACCAATGAGGATCACTTGTTTTTTGGCCCTTGTTACGGCTGTGTAGATTATATTCCTCGTAAGAAATCCCATACTTGCCGCATACACGGGAATAATGACACTGTCAAATTCACTTCCCTGACTTTTGTGAATTGTTATTGCATATGCAAGGGTGAGAGAATCATACACACCGGAATCATATATTACACGTCTTTCTCCTTCATACAATACATGAACTTCGCCGCACGATCTGTCGATATGGCTGACATAACCCATATCTCCGTTGAAAACGCCTTTGCCCTGCTCGTGTGTATTGATATTGGTCCACGGAAGATTATAGTCATTCTTCGTCTGCATGACTTTGTCATTGACTCTTAGTCTGTAGTTTCCCACAGCAACTTCCGCATCATCTTCTCCGAGAGGATTAATTATATCCTGTATTTTTGTGTTCAGGTTTATTATTCCCGCTTCACCTTTTTTAAAGGGCGAGAGTATCTGCAGTTTATCCTCAAGAAGCATATTTCTCGAATTGAAACTGTTCTTCTCTATCATTTTAAGAATAGCTGCCGCGATCTTCTGCTGGGTTGCTATACTGAACATTGCAAACTCTGAGTTGTCCATTGATATTTCGGGCAGAAGCCCGTCGTTTATGCGATGGGCATTTCTTACGATAAGACTCTGTTCACTCTGACGGAATACCTGTTTAAGCTCTGCCTTGGGAACTCTTTCGACCTTCAGCAGATCCGAAAGCACATTTCCTGCACCGATCGACGGTAACTGTCTCGCATCTCCAACAAACACAAGAGACGTTCTGTCTGTGTCAACAGCTTTTAAAAGGTTACAGAGCAGTCCCGCATCAACCATACTGATTTCATCGACAATTATTACATCGTAGTCAAGATGATTCTCTTCGTTTCTGCCGAAACTACTTCCGAAAGAAAGATCATCTTCTCCGGAATACTCATATCTGAGCAGACGGTGTATGGTGCTTGCCCCTTCCGAACAGGCTTCACTCATTCTTTTTGCCGCTCTTCCCGTCGGCGCAGCAAGTGCAAATGATTTGCCGAAACGACGAAGAATATAAACTATCGCTTTGATAATAGTAGTTTTTCCTGTACCCGGGCCACCTGTAATGACACTGAAGCGATTTGACACGGCAGTTTTTACCGCCATTCTCTGCTCTTCCGCAAGGGTTATACCTGTGTAGGTTTCATACTGCTCTATCATTTCCCATACGGATTCTATATCTTCCCCATGAGAATTTATCAATGAGTCTATTATGATAGCAGATATATATTCACATTCATAATAATGCCTAAGAAAGCATCTTTGCTCTTCTCCCCAGCATTTCATAATGACTTTTCCGGAATCTATCATTTTCGAGAGAAGCTCTTCTATATCATCTTCTGTGATTCCAAGTGCATTTGCGCAGGAGTCTATGAGATCTTCATACAAAATATATGTGTTCCCACTGAGGGAATTTATACTCATTCTGTATCGTATCGCAGCAGATATTCTCGTGGGGCTGTTCGGATCAAATCCTATCTGTGCAGCAATGGCATCAGCTCTGAGAAAACCAATACCATCAACATCATCAATAAGTCTGTACGGATCGTTGTACACCACATCAACAGCACTCTTCCCGTATCTCTTAAAAAGTTTCAGTGACATATTAACCGACAATCCTATTTTTGACAGCTCCATAACTACATATCTTTCGTTTATGTGCTGCATATATGAATTATGGATCGAAAGCGCTGTGGACATTCCGATTCCACGGACTTTTGTCAGCTGTTCGTAATCATTTTCTATAATGTCCAGTACTTCTTCACCGAACATATTAAGGAGTTCTTCGGCTCTAACGGGTCCGATCCCCGTAACCAGACCTCCCGAAAGATAATTTCTGATACCGTCAAGGTCAGTTGCACGGACTGTTGCGATGTCTTTAAAACGAATCTGCATCCCGTATTTCGGGTGGTCAGCCCACTCCCCTTCAAGTTCGATCTTTTCGCCGACATTTAATTTCACTGCGTTTCCCACAGCAGTGAGTATTGCGCCTTCTGACTCGAATTCTATTACGCTGTATCCGTTTTCTTCGTTATAAAACAATATCCTGCTTACAACTCCGCTGAACTTTTCCATATCATCTCCTTGGTTAAATTATACCATACTAACCGTATTCTCTCAATATTTTTCGATAATTTTCTTATTTTTTGATATTTTTCAAATTACATATCGATTATTTTGCATACACATACGTTTTCTGCTCAAAATAAGCATAAAAAAATGAGGTTTTGTATGAAAAGATCAATTTTATTCTTGTGTGTGATAGTTATGATCATCACTTTGTGTGCCTGCGACAATATAAGTGCCTACAAGGCAGATGAAGACGATTCATACCATATCAGCTCATTCCACAGCGGAGGAGAAAAAGACATCACGGACTGCACTATCACCGATGTAACGACAATGAACATGCTCGGCTGTGAGAGAATCATTCTTCAGATAAAGACACCGGATGACAACAATGAGAAGCTTCCCTATTATGAACTGGAGTTCACAGACGAAGAAAAAGAAGATTTTGTATTTACAGTATATTCAGCGAAGCTTGATACAACAGAGCTTGTGGGTACAGACGATTTTGACCTCATTGATGACATCAGAATAAAAAATGATGACGGCAATGTAAAGATATTCGCTGAATGTGATGAATCGTTAAAATTCAAAGTGGAAGAAAATACTGATTCGATGCAGCTTGTCATATGCATAAAAGAGATCAACGTAAAAGAAAAATAAAAAAAATGAAATTAGGTATTGACAAAATCTCCCGATTGAGTATAATAAATCAAGTAAAGAGCGTTCCTCAGTAGCTCAATCGGTGGAGCAATCGGCTGTTAACCGAGAGGTCGTAGGTTCAAGTCCTACCTGGGGAGCCATTTTTATTTTTTGAAAAATATCAAATGCGGCTGCAAGGCCGCATTTTTCAGTTATGAGCTTAAGCCAGTTACAGCGTAGCTGTAACTAAAAACCACCCGCTAGGCGGGTGAGATTAAAAGGTTGTACCCCAGCCACCTTCCGATTAGAATAAAAAGGGTACCAGCCAAAATAAAATAAAAGGAAGGTGGCCGTATGGCAAATAAACACAATAGTTTATCTCACACAAAGTGGATGTGCAAGTACCACATTGTATTTACACCTAAGTATAGACGAAAAATAATCTATAATCAATACCGAACAGATTTGGTAGAAATATTTCGCAAGTTATGTGAATACAAAGATGTAGAAATAATAGAGGGACATATGATGCCGGATCATGTGCATATGTTGGTGAGCATACCACCTAAATTGAGCGTATCGAGTTTTGTGGGGTATTTAAAAGGAAAGTCTGC